>NZ_QWES01000040.1:0-25761 GCF_009936115.1 Anaerotruncus sp. 80 | reverse complement strand
TTTTTGTTCTTTTTTTAAGATTATAGTTATACGCCTTTTTGCGCAAAACTCATAAATGAAATGATAGTTCACAATGAGTATAACTCAAACACCCCAATCTTGGCAAGCATTTTTTCTACTTTTTGGAAAAAATATTCCCAAAAAAGGCTTTTGGGTTAAGGATAAAGCCTTTCGAATCAACGCACGACCGTGATTGTTTGTACTTGATTTACACAACACTATTTACGATTATTTCATTTGTCCACATTATAACACATCTCGTTTCGATTTCCAATAGTAAATTGTGGAATGCCAGCAATTTTTCTACTATATCATGTGCTCACTTACGCAGCTAAAATCGACAAAAACCGCTGATTTTAGCCATTTTCTCTATTTCATACTTCTATAATTTCCCTCAACATTACCAATAAATTTCTCTTTTTTTCTTGGTACTAAATTAAAAAGTGGGTTCAATCAGCTTGATTTTCCAATCTTTTTAGCGAAAATTTCTCCATTTTAGGCTCGCCTTTTTCTCTCTCTGCTGTACTCCCTTTCCTCTTCTATCAGACCGTCCTTCATTCTCTCCAAAGTATGAGGCATCTAATCGTCCATAATAGGTCAAATCGACCTATTATCCATTTTTTATTCCGCCCTATGTTATATCTATATATCTACCACGGATTTATCAACACAAAAAACGAAGGAGGAAAATTATGAACATGAACGATTTAAAGTTAGCTATGGGTGAACGTATACGTCTCGCTCGTGAAAGCAAGCACTTGTCCCGTGCGCAGCTCGCAGAGCTTGTTCACCTATCGACAAAATTTATTTCTGATATTGAAAACGGCGCAAAAGGAATGTCTCTTAAAAACTTTATACTGATAACGCAAGCTTTAGATACCCCAGCTGACTATCTGCTTTTCGGAAGTATGCAGTCGCCTCCCTCTGAACTGTGCAGCGAACCGAATCCCGACCAGAAATAAGCGTCAGCTTTTATGACCCGTTTAAAGAACTTACATTTGCTGCATCCCGCTTTCTTGCCAAAAGAGAAGACATCCCACAACACGCAAGATGTCTTCTCTTTCTTACAACATTATATATCCGGCTTCAGCAGATTACATCATGCCGCCCATGCCGCCTCCTGGCATACCTGCAGGCATAGCCGGAGCATCCTCTTTGATATCTACGATACCTGCTTCTGTAGTCAGAAGCATTGCGGAAGCAGAAGCTGCATTCTGCAGTGCAGAACGAGTCACTTTTACAGGGTCTACGATACCTGCTTCAATCATATCTACATACTCTTCAGTAGCTGCATTAAATCCGTATCCAACCTTCTGCTTCTTAACCTCAGCAACAACTACGCTGCCTTCAAAGCCTGCGTTTTCGGCAATCTGTCTAACTGGCTCTTCCAGCGCTCTTTCGATAATCTTTGCACCGGTTCTTTCGTCGCCTTCCAATGTATCTACATACTTGGATACTGCGTCGATTGCACTGCAAAGCGCTACACCGCCGCCTGCAACAATACCTTCTTCTACTGCTGCCTTGGTTGCGTTCAGTGCGTCCTCGATTCTCAGCTTTCTTTCCTTCAGTTCAGTTTCTGTAGCTGCACCAACTTTGATTACAGCAACACCGCCGGACAGCTTAGCCAATCTTTCCTGGAGTTTTTCTTTATCAAATTCAGATTCAGTTTCCTCAATCTGCTTCTTAATGGAGTTGATTCTTGCTGTAATGTCAGCTTTTTCACCTGCACCATTTACGATAACAGTGGAATCCTTGTCAACTTTAACAGTTGCAGCCTGACCCAGCATATCTAAAGTAGCTTCCTTTAGGTCATAGCCAACTTCTTCGCTGATTACTACGCCTCCTGTCAGTACAGCGATATCTTCCATCATAGCCTTTCTTCTATCACCAAAGCCAGGTGCCTTAACAGCAACGCAGTCGATGGTTCCTCTCAGCTTGTTGAGTACCAGTGTAGTCAGTGCTTCACCTTCTACGTCTTCTGCAACGATTAAGAGCTTTCTTCCCATCTTAACAACCTGTTCCAAAAGCGGAAGCAATTCCTGAATATTGCTGATTTTCTTATCTGTTAACAGAATCAGTGGATTTTCCATCACTGCTTCCATCTTTTCTGTGTCGCTTACCATATATGCGGACAGGTAACCTCTGTCGAACTGCATACCTTCTACTACATCTAAAGTGGTGCCCAGTGACTTTGCTTCTTCAACAGTGATAACGCCGTCATTTCCGACTTTTTCCATTGCTTCTGCAATCAGTGCGCCGATGTTTTCGTCTGCAGCAGAAACAGAAGCAACCTGTGCGATACTTTCCTTGGTTTCTACTTTCTTAGAAATTGTAGCAATTTTTTCTACAGCAGTTTCTACTGCACCCTGAATACCTCTCTTCAGAACCATAGGGTTTGCGCCTGCTGCTACATTCTTAAATCCTTCTTTAATAATGATCTGTGCCAGCAGTGTTGCAGTAGTAGTTCCGTCACCTGCAACGTCATTGGTCTTGGTTGCAACTTCTTTAACAAGCTGTGCACCCATATTTTCTACTGCATCTTCCAGTTCAATTTCTCTTGCGATAGTCACACCGTCGTTGGTGATTAGCGGAGAACCGAAAGATTTATTAATCAGGACATTTCTACCCTTAGGTCCCAGTGTAATCTTTACAGTATCTGCCAATTTATCCACGCCAGCCTGCAGTTTTCTTCTGGCGTCTTCTCCATAATATAAATCTTTTGCCATTTTACTTTACCTCCCAAACAAAAATTATTCTACTGTTGCCAGAATGTCTGCCTGGCTCATGATAGTATATTCCTCACCGTCATATTTAATTTCAGTGCCAGCATACTTGGAGAATACAACCTTATCTCCTGCCTTTACTTCCATCGGTTCGTCCTTGGTTCCAGGACCTACAGCTACGACTTCTGCCATCTGCGGTTTTTCCTTTGCTGCGCTGGCAAGAATGATGCCGCCCTGTGTTTTCTCTTCGGCTTCTAACTTCTTAATCACAACTCTGCTGCCCAGCGGCTTGATTCCAAAACTCATTTTCTCTACCTCCTGATATATATTTATCTAATTTTTATTCGATCCGTTATTAGCACTCAATCAAAACGAGTGCTAATCACTTTCTTTATTGTAGGTCTTTCTGCCCTCAATGTCAATATATTTTCCAAATTTTTTTATGTGTTTTTGGTGAAATTTTCCTTTACTCTCTCCGATTCTATTTTGGTCCGATATTTCCAAAATATGCACAAAAGCTCTTCCATATACTATATCCTATAAAAGGTGCCTCTCACGTAAATATAAGGAAGCGTTCTTTCTTCTCGAAAGAACGCTTCTCTGGAACAATTATGAGAGCTTTATCTCACTTCTGCCTTACGAAAGGCTTCTATAAAATTCGCAATGTAATCTGCTACTTTCGTGAGCATTTCCACGCCCCATTGCTGCGTAGCTTCTTTTGGATCATCTGGACCAATCCAGCCATTAGACGTGTACTTTATAACATCTCGAGGCACAGGAATGCCAATGCCGCCAAATTCTATTCTGTCAAATCCCATGGTTGGAAAATCTGCGCCCAAATCATCAATCAGTTCCTGCCCACGCATATGGTCAAAATACACCAGATTCGGATTTATTGCCAGCATTGCCGCGGTTTCCTCTCCACCACCGTGGCCGCCTGCCCACGCAGCATTGAGCTGGCCTGCCATAATCCACCAGTTCAACTGCACACCAAGCGCCCCTTTGCGGCTTAATTCAATGCACACGCGATTTAAAGTCGGGATATTGCCGCCATGACCGTTGAGGAACAAAATTTTCTTTGCTCCATGCGCTAGCAATCCATCGGTAATACGTGTCAGCAGCTGATACATACAGTCTTCGCCCAAGGACACAGTGCCCGAGAAACTAGTCATATCCTCACATACACCATAAGGGATTCCCGGTGCAGCAGCTATTTCAACCCGTTCCTCTATCATAGACAGTAATTTTTCCGGAATCATAGTGTCAACTCCCAGTACATTGTGGCTGCCATGGCTTTCCAAACATCCAATCGTCAAAATCACCATGTCATTTTTCTGAAAGTAAGACTCCGTTTGCCAATATGTCATTTCCGCAAGTCTCATTATTCTGTTACCTCAACATTACGCAGGCGATGGTATCCATTAGGATCCGGCGCAAAGCCGCTTACTTTCTTTGAAGCGCCCACATTGACACTCTCATAGTACAGCGGTGCATACGGTGACAAGTCTCCCAGCAATTCTTCCAGCTGATCATAATACTCTTGTCTTTTTTCCGGTTCAGCAGTTTCTCTTGCTGCAATGACCAACTTATCTACATCTTTATTTTTCAGGAAAGCATCGTTTCCAGGATAACCTGTCTGTGTAGAGTGCAGCAGTGAATAATAAGTATAGTCAGCATCACCTGTTACGCATACCCAACCTGCAAATGAAAGTTCATGTGAGCCAGTGCCCAGCTCGTCAAGCCATGTACCAAATTCCTTTGTTTGAATGCTTACTTCAATACCAATCTCCTTCAGCTGGCTCTGAATAACCTGACATATTTCATTTTTTACAGAATCATCTGTTACTGACAGAGTACAGGAGAATCCATCGGGATAGCCTGCATCAGCCATCAGTTCTTTCGCCTTCTCGATATTATGTTCATACTTCTGAATCTTTGCAGAGAAACCAAAGGTACTTGGCGGAATAACAGAATCTGCAGGCTCTCCCGCACCATACAGCATGGTTTCTACGATAGCTTCCTTGTCAATGGCATATCTGATTGCCTGTCTGACTCTCTCGTCAGCAAACTTCTCGTTGGTTTCGTTAATAGTCAGATAGGAAACACTCTGAGAAGGACCTTTGAACATCTGCAGGTTCTCATCTTCTTCTACACGCTTAGAATCATTAGCGGAAACGTTGTAAGCCAGATCAGCCTCACCAGTTTCAATCGCAATAACTCTCTGAGAAGCTTCCGGCACTACTTTCATAACCAGGTTCTGTGTCTTCGGTGCTCCCTGGAAGTAGTCAGGATTTGCCTCCAGTTTAGCGTACTCGCCCTGTTTCCATTCTACGAACTTGTACGCGCCGGTGCCAATCGGGTTCAGCGCAAATGCATCCTCATCTGCCTCTACTGCATGCTGCGGCACGATAGCGGTAAAAGGTACAGTCAGTGCAGATAGCAACGGAGAATACGGTTCCTTCGTCTTCACGATTACAGTATAGTCATCCTTTTTCTCAACTTCACTGATTGCGTCTACAACATAGGAAACATAGTTGGATTCTCTGGCTCTATTCAGAGAAAATACTACATCGTCTGCCGTCATAGCCTCACCATCGTGAAACTTCACATCCTGGCGCAGCTTGAATTCATAAGTTCTCTCATCCAGCTGTTCAAAGCTCTCTGCAAGCAGAGGCGCCGGTTCGTTGTTCTCGTCCATAGTTAACAGTGTGTCAAAAATCTGACTTGTTACAGTAACCGCCGGTGTTTCTTTGCCTACATGTGGATCCAGAGATGTGACGTCTGCAGCTTGTACCCAGGTCAAGGTGTCTTTCGCTGCACCGCCGGACTCTTCGCCGCCACCGCCGCAGGCTGCTGCTGTCAGCGCAAGACATAGCACCAGCACTAAGGTTAATACTTTTTTCATTTTAAACTTCCTCCTTCAGATTATTTATTTCGTGAACGCGTACACAGGCAGTAAAATGACCGGGTTCGCTTTCCACCAAAGGGATGTCCTGACCAAAGCAGGCTTCTGTCGCATAATTGCACCTTCCCGCAAAGCGGCAGCCAGGTTTCGGTTCAATCGGTGAACTGATTTCACCTTTCAAAATAATTCTTTCCATCTGTATGTCAGGATCCGGAACCGGAATCGCAGACAGAAGGGCCTTAGTATATGGATGTAGCGGTTTTGAGAAGAGCTGCTTCACATCGCAGTATTCCACCACCGTTCCTAAATACATTACCATGATTTTATCCGCTAAATGTTTGACAACAGATAAATCATGTGTGATAAACATATACGTCAAACCCATATCACGCTGCAAATCCTGCATCAAATTCAGAATCTGTGCCTGGATAGAAACATCCAAAGCCGAAACAGGCTCATCACAAACGATAAATTGCGGATTCAGTGACAAAGCTCTGGCAATACCGATACGCTGCCTTCTTCCGCCATCCAGTTCGTGTGGATAAGAATTAACAAAACGCTGCGCCAGACCTACCAAATCCATCATTTCGCGAACCTTTTGCTCCAAGGCTGCTTTGTCATTCTTTTTAATCACACCCTGAATCGTCAAAGGTAATGCAATCGACTGACTTACCGTCATACGAGGATTTAAAGAGGAGAATGGGTCCTGAAAAATCAGCTGCATGTCCTTCTTCAGTTCCTTCATCTCATTCTTGTTGTACTTTAGAATATTTTTTCCGTGAAACAGCACTTCTCCCGATGTTGGCTCATGTAAACGCAAAACCGCTCTGCCAAGAGTGGATTTTCCACAGCCTGACTCTCCAACAACTCCCAGCGTCTCTCCTTTTGCAATATCAAAAGTCACATCATCTACTGCATGAAGCTGCCCGGCTGGCGTTGCAAAATACTTCTTCAGGTGCTTGACTTCAAGTAATTTTTCTTTACTCATCTCATCACGCTCCTTTCCATGCGTCTTTTTCTGCGCCAAAGCGATGACAGCAAACACTGTGTCCCGGCGTTAATTCCACAGACTCCGGTGTCTTACAAGCACATACGTCTTTAGCATATTTACATCTTGGATGGAATCTGCAGCCCTCTGGTAAATTAGCTGGATCTGGCATCAGTCCTTCAATCGGCTGCAGCCGGTCTGTATCCTCATTCAGCTTCGGAATCGAATCAAACAGCCCTTCCGTATAAGGATGCACCCCGTTTTTAAACACATCGCGCAAGGTTCCCTGTTCTACAATCTCTCCAGCATACATGATTGCTACATATTCACAGTTTTGCGCTACTACTCCTAAATCGTGTGTGATAAGAAGCATGGATGTGCCTAGCTTACTTCTCAAATTCTTAATCAGATCCAGTACCTGCGCCTGTATCGTCACATCCAGTGCTGTAGTGGGTTCATCTGCTACCAGTAAATTCGGATTGCATGCCAGTGCTATGGCAATCACAACCCTTTGTTTCATTCCGCCAGAAAACTGATGCGGATATTCCTCTGCACGACTAGGATCAATACCAACCAGCGCTAACATTTCTCGCATTTTTTGATCCGCCTCTTCAGCAGATACTTTTTCATGTACAGCAATTACCTCTGAAATCTGTTTCCCCACAGTCATGACAGGATTCAACGCTGTCATCGGATCCTGAAAGATCATAGAAATTTCGTTTCCTCTAATCTTATACATATCCTCTTCACTAATCTCAGTAAGATTTTTCCCGTGATACAGAATTTCTCCGCCCACAATCCGACCCGGCGGCCACTGTATCAGTCGCAGGATAGCTTTCGCCAACGTTGTCTTTCCTGCACCAGTCTCTCCAACAAGTCCAACTGCAGCTCCCTGCGGTATATTCAGATTGACAGAATTAACTGCTCTTATGATGCCATCCTCGGTTTCATACCGTACAATCAAATCTTTGATTTCTAAAATATTATCCATAAACTTTTCTTCCTTACGTTAATTCTTCAGTTTCGGATCCAATGCGTCGCGCAGACCGTCTCCAATGATATTCAAAGCCAAAATTGTAACCAAAATCACCAGTCCTGGAAATACTGTGATATGCCATGCGTCTCTGATATAACCCCTGGCATTGGTAAGCATTGCACCCCACTCAGGAAGTGGCGGCTGAATGCCTAGCCCTAAGAATGATAAGCCTGCAATAGACAGAATCGCACCAGCAATCGCCATAGTCACCTCAACAATCAATGGCGCCATAGCATTAGGCAAAATTTGCTGGAAGATGATCTTTCTGTCCGATGCACCCACTGCCTTTGCTGCTTCAATAAATTCTCTTTCTCGAATTGTCATTACAGATGCTCTCGTAATGCGGGCAAATTCTGGTACATATCCAATCGCAATAGATATCAATACGTTGACTAATCCTGGTCCCAATGCTGCTACGATAGCAATTGCCAGCAGCATATAAGGCAGAGAAAGCACAACGTCCATCAGACGCATGATTACATTATCCACACGTCCTCCATAATAGCCTGCTACCGCACCGATAACAATTCCTACGATACCAGCTGCAAGAACTGCAGCAATACTCATAAATAAAGAGTATCTGGTTCCCCATAAAATACGCAGAAGGATATCTCGTCCGAACTCATCCAGCCCCAGGATATGTGAACTGCTTGGCGGTTCAAACCGCTGCGTCAGGTTTTGACTGATTACCAGTGTATCGTAGATGGAGTCGTTGGTGACCCAGTCAATCACTAAAGTGATAATTCCAATTAACGCCAGACATAGAAGAAAAATCAAACTGATAACGGCCATCTTGTTCTTCTTGAATCGTCTCCAGGCATCCGCCCACAAAGTTCTGGCTTTTACTGTGCCGCTATTGTTTTGCAAAACGTTTTCCAAGTCTTTTTCCTCCTCCCACGCTCTTGTATTGTGCTTTAATTCTTGGATCAACAAATGCGTACAGAATGTCCACCAGCAAATTGACCACAGAATACATCAGCGCCAGGAACATTGCAGATCCTAATACCATAGGCATGTCCTTGGCTTTGATAGATTCTACCATGAATCGTCCCAGTCCCGGCCACGAAAAGATGGTTTCTGTCAGTGCTGCACCGCCAAGCAACATACCAAACTGCAGTCCAATCACTGTTACGATTGGAATCAGTGCATTTTTGAACATATGATTTTTCGTAATATATCCTTCCTTCAGACCTTTAGATCGCGCCGTATCTATGTAATCCTGCCGCATGGATTCCAGCATGCTGGAACGTGTCATACGCATAATGCTGGCTGCACAGCCTGTCCCAAGAGTCAGCGCCGGGAGAATTAAACTCGGCAGCAGCGCCATCCCTTCTCCCATACCTGATGCCGGAAGCCAGCCCAAGCTCAGTGAGAAAAACATAACCAACAGAAGACCCAGCCAAAAGTTCGGCATGGCTACACCGATTAATCCTAATACAGTAGCGATATTATCTACCCACGTATATTGCTTTTTCGCTGATAAAATGCCAATTGGAACACCTATCAGAATCGCTACAAGAATACCGGCAATAGATAGAATCACCGTATTGGGAAAGTACCCCAGTACCTGCGGCAATACTTCCAGCTGGCTCTTCCAAGAAGTCCCAAAATCGCCTTTTAGTGCGTCAGTCATATAATCGAAATAACGCACAAACAGATTATGGTCCAGCCCTAACTCTTCTCGCATCGCCTGAACTGCTGACTCAGATGCCTGCTGTCCCAGTATCATACGAGTCGGATCACCTGGAGAAACAGCCAGGATGAAAAATACCAGAAATGATACACCGATTAATACCGGTATCATCATCAGTAATCGTTTCAAGACATATTTGTACACGTTTTATTCCTCCTCCTTATATAAAGGAATTTGCTCAAAAGTTCCTTTAACCAGAAGCTTTTTATTCTGCATCATCAATCTGCCTTTCGCCATAACAGTATCGATCTGCAAGTCCTCATCCAAAAGCACCAAATCTGCATCACTCTCCGGATGTAAACAACCCTTTCTCGGATAAAGTTCCAAGGCTTTAGCTACATTGCTCGTAATCAGCTGAATTGCTTCCTCCATCGGTACTTTGAAATCGACAACCAAATTTCGAATAATTTCATACAACGGTTCCATACCGCCGATCATTACATCTACTACTGCGTCCTTTGCCTCATTCCATACTGGAATACTTCCTCCGGCATCAGAGCTGACAGTCAGTCTTTCGATTCCCATTTCCTGCACGACCTCATAGAGTTCGTCTGTTTTAGATGGCTCAGTCGTAAAATCTGCCCAGCCTCCCATTGCCATAAATCGCTTTGCTGCCTCGGTGTGACAGTCCATATGCGTTGGACGAAAATGTTTGATTGGAATCTGCTGCTCATCGCATATTTCTATAATGTCATCCAGCGTTCTGCCGATTCCGCCTACGTGAAGGTGCAGCACGCCTGGTTTTCCCGACACCAAAGAAGCCATACGTATATCCGATGTCAGCCGCGTCAGCTCTTCCTTTGTCGGTCGAGATGCCCGGTGATCCGATATCGCCAATTTACATCCTAGAATTTCATCGATATAGACAATATCCTTTGCTACCGATCCGGTTACAGTTACAGGCGGATAGATATAAGCCCCTGTCAAGCAGTAAGCGCTAATTCCCTCTTGCTTTAATGACTTTGTTTTTGCCAGCAAGTTTTCCACGCTGCGCGTAAAGCTATCGGTTCCCAGCAGTCCCACTACAGTAGTAACCCCTGCTTTGATAATAGATGACAGCGGAAGTTCCGGTATACGCGATTGAAATCCGCCTTCCCCGCCGCCGCCAGTCACGTGAACATGCTGGTCAATGAATCCCGGAACTGCTGTTTTACCCGTACCGTCAATCTCCTTAATACCAGGAATTGCAGGCTGCAAGTCCTTGCCTACAGCTACAATCTGCTCCCCCGAAATCAAAAGATTGCAAGTGCCTCTCAGCATAGGATCATACAGTGTTACATTTTTAATTAGATACATGTACAAACCTCCTTCAAGTTATAATTATTTTATTCATTTCCTTTGTCATTGAAGTAGTATTCATTGTCAAAGGCTGGAATCGTTGATGTCTTGAAAAAGTCTTCAATCAACTTCACTTTACTGTTGTAGGCTTCAAATACCTGCTTATTCTGCAAGATATACAACGAAGCGATAATGTCAGCCATAGCCGCCATAGATGCAATAGAATTATGAAAAATCATACTGTCAGAGCTGCACAGCAATGTGTGCCTTGCGTTGCGTACGATTGGAGAGGACAGCTTATCTGTCATTGCAAGCACCACTGCATTCTCCCTTCTCAAATAATCTGAAATCGCCACTGTCTGTGCTGAATAAAACGGAAGTGTAATCAGTATGAATACATCATTTTCGTCAAATCTGGTCAACGCATCCAAGACTTCTGCATAGTCAGCAACATTCACAAGCCGCGTCAGCGCACCCGTATCCCGCAGTTTATGCTGAAGACTTCCAGCGATGGTCAGCGATGCTGCATGACCGCAAATATAAATATTCTCTGCCTGACTCAAGGCATCTACAAATTCAAAAAGAGCATTGACATCTACGCCATCCATCGTTGCCTGCATCAACTGCAATTGGCTTTGCTGTAAACCAGTCAGGGTTACCTTGTCCGCAGCGTAACGTTTAGAAGAGGTTTCCAGCTTATTATTCCATCGCATTCTATCCTGCAAGTAGCCATGCATTGCCTTCTTCAGTCCTGAAAAAGTTTCCGCTTTCGTCTTCTTGCAAAAATTCAAAATCGTAGTCTCCGTAACTCCGATTTCGTCGGATAGCTTTTTCAGTGGTAAAAAACAGACCGCATCTGGATTATCTAAAATGTATTTCGCTATTCTTTTCTGCGTTCTGGTTAAGTCCGGCATCAAATCTTGTATTTCTTTCAATATATCCATAAGCCATTTCTCTCTTTCCTTCATACTGTGTATCCCTAAAGATCCATCAGCAGAGGTGTTTCTTCTATAAACTCTGCTTTTAGCCCCCGCTCTTCAAAGAATCTGCAGACTGACTTCAATGCAAATTTTTCTGTGGAATAATGTCCTGCCGCCAAAATACTGACACCTTGCTGCCTTGCCGCTTCATGAGATGGTGCAAACCAATCGGCTTCCTTTGTGCCTACGCCGGTAACAAAAAGACGCACACCTGCTTTTCTCAGTTTTTCATAGATGTCCGCTCCCTCACAGCCGCCAGCAACTAACGCGATCTTTCCATCCTGCAAGTTTTCTTCGCCATATTGATACAAGCGGCATTTATGCTCCACCACTAATTCTGTCTTGTCAAGAACCTGCTGTACAGTCTGAAAAGGTCCTGTACAAATCACGCCCATCATAGCGCCGCCCTCTTCAAAAAAACTTGAGTAAGGTGTCAATTCCATTTCTCCTGCCAAAGCAATACCCGGTGCATACGGTCCTAGCTGATCCAAAGGCAAGTGCATGCTATAGTGGCTAATGCGGTTTTCCTTCATATAGTGCTTATCCCTATCTGAAAAATATACCGGCGGCTCACTTTCAGGATGCTGTGCACCCGGATGATGTGTAAACAGCAGGCAGTCATGCGCTCCCTGTCGGCGGAGTTTTCCTAATACCTCCTCGCTTGAAAAAGTCGCAGTATAAACTTTGTCGATTACCTGCGCATTACTCAGCAGCAGCCCATTGGGCGCTAAATCGGTATACCGGCCCGGCTGAAAAAATTCGTCAAGCATTCGGCAAATGTCCTTTTCGTGAATATTAACAGTATTTTCTGAAATCATAGCATAAACTCCATTTACTACATTTTTTAATGTAATTACTTTATTTGCATTTTACTACGCCCCTCCCATGATTGTCAAGAGTAAATTCAAAAAATATGTAATTTTTCTGATTAGTTTTACATTCATACAATTCAGCCCACAAAAATAAGCCGAAAACTGCTTTACAGCAGTTCTCGACTCCCTTCTCAAAAAATAATTATACTATTTTCTTGCGTTCAAATTTCTGATGTAATAGAACAGGTATTGCTGTGCAAACCCTCCAAGGGCTCCAAAGTGCTCGTCAGCATATGCTTTCATGGCTCCATGATTTTTTTCATCAATTCCATAGAGTCCGCTCATCACCCTTGCCACCCAGACATCAATAGGAAAGCTGCCCGTCTCCCCCATGCCAAAGAGAGCAATGCAGCTTGCAACTTTAGGTCCTACTCCGCAAAGAGCTGACAAATCCTCTACATTCTCAGGCATTCCTTTCTGACATACAATTTTTGCAGTTTCAATCAGATATTTCGCTCTATATCCCAGCTTCACCGGCGCCAAATCTTCCACCGTTACCAACGCCAGTTTTTCTGGAGTTGGCAAATCATACCATGCCCTTCCCTCAAAGACACCGACCGGCTCTCCAAGCAGCTCCGCAAGCCCCTCTATACAGCCCTTAATCCGCGGAATGTTATTGTTCTGTGAAATAATAAAAGAAACAATAGTTTCCCACAAATCCTGATTCAGAATTCGGATTCCCCAGCCAAATTTGACTGCCTTTCTCATGACTTTATCACCACGACAAAGCTTTCGTTTGAGTTTCCCATAGTCTCTGTCTAAATCCAGATATTGACTCCAGAAATTTTCAAAATCTGCTTCCGTACAGTTGCTTATCTGCAGTCTGCCGCTGCCGCCTTCCGCTTCCCCTTCATATGACTCAAAGGCAATATTTGCAATTCTCCCTCCGGCAACACCAGTATAAGAGCCGTCCTCCTGCCGCTGCCACCGAAAGCACTGCCCGCATTCAAAGACATGCACAGGGAAAAAATCTTCAACGTCTTCTATTGTATATATTCTCTGTTCCATATTCTACTCGATCCATCTGACTTCTACATTGACCTTAACCACGTTAAATGCCGTCATGTACTCCACCGTCTCAGCCAGTTTCTGCTGAAACTCTATAGCGCTTTCCCATATCAGCGCCTGCGCCGATGCCGCTACAGCAATATCAATAATCAAATTATCCGGCGCCGTATTTTCATAAATCTTTAAAACTCTTGAAATCCCTTCTGACTCACCTGCTACACAGTCTGCAATATCCTTCATTACCGAGTCGGAAATAAAAAATTCTCCCATATAGCTGAACGTCGGTCTCACCACTGTCTTTTCCGGTTCCTGAATTTTCCCGCCGATTCCGCGCAAAATCCGAAGAGGATCCAGAAAATATCCGGCAAAATCACGTTTCAGCTGCAGAGTCGGTGCCGGAATGACGTGTTTTCCAAGCATATTCCTCTGCCTGTTTGCCGTCTCCCTTTCCTCTTCTGTAGTAATATCTTCAATATAAATTCGTTGACTGACAGCAGGCAGACCCAGCCTTGCTACAATCTTGTCCGTCATTTTGTCGCTGGTTCCAATAATTAAGATGGATTTCGGCTCCATCTCCCGAATCCGGTCTGCCACCGTCTGCGCATGTTCGTCCAGAGTAAACAACGCCGTCTTAATGGCGCCTACCATAGTTTTTTGGCGCTTTGCAGAAATCCCCGCCTCCACGCGATTTTTATAAATAAAAAGCCCATCATCAATGATACTTTCAATATTTCTCGCCTTACACAGATGAATCGCCTGATAGGATTTTCCTGTTCCACTTTTCCCCGTCAAAGTATAAACTTTCATCTTTACTATTACTTGCCCTTCTGTTATAATGGTACTGATTTAAAAAATGTCTTATAAGGAGGATAATATCATGGCTTATAAAATTACAGATGCTTGCATCAGCTGTGGCGCATGTGCTGCAGAATGTCCTGTAGAAGCTATCTCCGAAGGCGAAGGTACATATGTAATCGACGCAGACAAATGCATCGATTGCGGCGCTTGCGCTGGTGCTTGCCCGGTAGATGCTCCGGTAGAAGGTTAATCGAAAACTAACCAAACTGATAAGGCTGTACCCAAAAGGGACAGCCTTATTTTCTTTTGCCATGAAACAGCCGCCTTACTCTTCTCTTTCTTTCTCCTTTAGCGCTGTTTTCTTTTTCTGAATGTCGTTCATGTGATATGCTAAAGAGTGAAGGCTGTCAGAAAGATGTACATTTTCCAGCGCCACATGCTTTGGTACTTCAATATCTGTCGGCGCAAAATTCCAAATCCCCTTTACACCGGCGAAAGAAAGCTTGTCCGCCACCTCCTGCGCATTTTCTCTGCTGACACAGATGATTCCAATATCAATTTCTTCCTCTTCAACAAATTCTACAATATTTTCGTAGTCCATAATTTCCATTCCGTCAAGGTCTTTTCCTATCAGTGTTGGATTGATCTCAAAAACACCGTATACTTTAAATCCCTGCTTATGAAAATGGGTATATTTTGCAATTGCCTGTCCCAGATTGCCCGCCCCCATGATAACCATGCGGTACTCTTTATCCAGGCCCAAAATTGCGCTGATTTCGTCATAAAGCCCTTCTACGCTATAGCCGTAGCCCTGCTGTCCAAAACCGCCAAAGTTATTTAAGTCCTGACGAATCTGAGATGCTGTATAACCAATCAGATTGCTGAATTCTTTGGAGGAAATCTTTTCTACACCCTTTTTCTTAAGTTCAATGAGATAACGTCTGTATCTTGGCAGTCTCTTGATGACTGCGTTGGAAATCTTTGCATTTTTCATTTGACTAATCACCCTCTCTCAAATCATAGCAGTTTTCTTATGTTATTACAAAAAAGCCCGCCATAGGCTGACGGGTTTTCCATAGTTATTCCTGTTCACAATTTTCTTCAACATATCTTACTAAATCGCCTACTAACTGGAACTTCTCTGCATCTTCGTCAGCAATCTCGATATCAAACTCATCTTCGATTGCCATAATAATTTCTACAGCGTCCAGAGAATCAGCCTCGAGATCCTTCATCATATTGGTATCCATTGTTACCATAGATTCTTCTACATCCAGCTGATCCATAATAATAGATCTAATTTTATCAAAAGTCATAACCAACCTCCATTTGTCGTTACATAATTACAGAATTTATTATAGTAGACTGCCCTATGTAATGCAAGAAAAATTTTGGAATTTCTTAGTTTTTTACTCCAATTCCATCCATTTTTCGTATGCATCCGCAAGCTCAGCCTGATATTTCTCGTTCTCTTCCGTTAATTCTGCCAAATATTGATGATTTGTCAGATTCGCTTCATCACACATTTTCAGCTCATTTTCTGAAATCGCATTCTCCAGCTTTGCAATCAATTCCTCAAGCCGTTCCTTTTCTCTGGCAATGCGGCGTTCCTCCGCCTCCTGCTTTTTCTTTAGTGCCCGTTCTTCGGCAGCACTCAGCTTTTGATCCTCTTCCTTGCTTAAAACCGGCTGTGCCTCCTTGTGACCCATTTCTTTGAGATACTTTTTCCCGCTTTCCAGAGATGCCTTTTTTTCCACGTAATAATCATATGTACCAAGGTACTCTGTTAGTCCGGTCTTTTCCAGTTCTAAAATTCTAGTCGGAATTTTGTTGAGGAAGTATCGGTCATGAGATACAACGATAACCGTGCCAGGGTAATCCAAAAGCGCCTCTTCAAAGACCTCCTTAGAATCGATATCAAGATGGTTCGTCGGTTCATCCAGAATCAGTACATTAGCACCACTCATCATCAGTTTCAAAAGCGCCAGGCGCGCTTTTTCTCCGCCGGAAAGAGAGCCCACCTGTAAAAACACCTGGTCGTTTTTAAATAAAAACCTTCCTAAAATAGAGCGGATTTCCGCATCTTTATACAGGCGATAGGAATCATGCACTTCGTCCATGACTGTAGCGCTGTCATCGAGCAAAAGCTGCCCCTGGTCGTAGTAGCCAAATGCTACGTTATGCCCGATTTTCAGGTATCCGTCACTGGGAGAAAGCTCTTCCATCAGAATCCTAAGAAGTGTAGTCTTTCCCACACCGTTAGGTCCCACGATGCAAATTCGCTCGCCCCGCTTGATATCAAAATTCACGTTGGCAAACAGGTCTTTTCTGCTGGCGCCAAAGCCAAAGGACTTTGCCAGATTTTCACCATAGAGCACATCGTTTCCGCTCTGGTACTCCTGGCGGAAACGAATCTTCATCTTACCCTGCTCCGCTTCCGGACGCTCCAGCCGTTCCAAATGTTCCAAACGCTTTTCTCTGGAAGCCGCACGCTTAGCAAGCTTTTCCGTTCCCCGCTCTTTAAACCTGCGAATCATATCCTCCTGCCTGCGAATTTCGGTCTGCTGCTTATTATATGCACGCATCTCCGCTTCCCGCAGGGCTCTTTTTTTCTCCGCAAAAGCAGAGTAGTTGCCGTCGTAGCACCTAAGCTTATGGTGAGACACCTCAAAGATCCGGTTGGTCATCTGGTCCAGAAAATACCGGTCGTGGGAAACCATGACAATAGTCCCCTTATATCCCTTCAGATACTGTTCCAGCCACTTTAAAGTACCGATATCCAAATGGTTGGTCGGCTCATCCAAAAACAAAATGTCCGGTTTTTCAAGAAGCAGACACGCCAAAGCAAGGCGGGTTCTCTCACCACCAGAAAGAGTGCTGATCTTTTTGTCGTAGTACTCCGATCCAAACGCCATGCTGTTGAGAATGCCGTACATCTCACTCTTGTAGGCATAGCCGCCTTCATTTGCAAAAGCATCCTGCAGCTTTGCATACTGGTTCATCACGCAGCCGGCGGACGCCCCCATCTCGCTGATTTTCACGGAAAGCTCCGTCAGTTCCTGTTCCATCTCCTCGATGGGCTTAAAAATCTTCTGCACTTCCTCCAGCACTGTAGACTCCGTGTCGAAGTTATTTTTTTGTTTCAAATAACCTATAGTTGCGCTTTGGGAGAGAAAAAACTGTCCGCCGTCAGCAGAAAGCTCCCCCGATAAAATATTCAAAAGGGTAGTCTTGCCAGCGCCGTTAGCGCCCACAATACCCACTCTGTCTCCTTCATTGATGTGGAAGGAAACCCCTTCCAAAATAGTATCCACGCCATAGGTCTTCGTAATATCTTTTGCTGATAAAACAATCATGTCATTACTCTCCTATCGCCAGTTAAATTGCCATGCTCGGATCCGCATCCATATACAGGTCGCAAGCCCCGAACGCCTTGTATTTATAGTATGCAGCGCAGGCAATCATTGCTGCATTGTCAGTGCACAAAATCGGCTGGGGAATGTACAGACTCACCCCTGCGTTTTCACAAGCCTTCTGTAAATCCTGCCGCAGCTTAGAATTTGCCGCAACACCCCCTGCCAGCACTAGTTTATCCTGTTTTCTTTCCTTTACTGCTTCCATAGTCTTTGCCACGATTACATCAATGACTGCTGCCTGAAAGCTCGCCGCCACATCCGGCACAGAAATCTCCCGTCCCGCCTGCCGCTCTGTATTCAAATAGTTCAGCACTGCTGTCTTCAGACCGCTGAAACTGAAATCCAGACTGCCTTTTTCCAGAAAAACTCTTTTAAAAGCAATCGCATCCGGATTTCCTTCCTTCGCCACTTTATCGATTTTCGGACCGCCTGGATAGCCGAGACCGATGACTCTAGCCACTTTATCATAAGCCTCACCCACTGCATCATCTCTGGTGCCGCCCAGCACTGTACAGCAGTTATAGTCCGTCATCTCCACAATATTGGTATGTCCGCCCGACACGATGAGACACATAAAAGGCGGTGCAAGCTGTGGATAAGCAATGAAATTAGCACTGATATGCCCATGCATGTGATTGACCCCCACCAGCGGAATATCTCTGGCAAAGGCAATCGCTTTGGCTGTTGCCACTCCCATGAGAAGCGCGCCGATCAGCCCAGGACCGTTGGTCACACCGATCAGGTCAATGTCGGAAAGGCTGATGCCCGCCTCAGCCAGCGCCTGGTCGATGACGCCGTTGATATTCTCAAGATGATGGCGAGATGCAATCTCAGGCACCACACCACCGAAAGCCGTATGAATATCAATTTGTGATGAAATAATATTGCTGAGCACCTTCCTGCCGTCCGCCAAGATTGCCACCGATGTTTCATCACAGCTGGACTCAATGCCCATGGTCAAAAATGTTCCGTCTTTCATTACTCTTCCTCTAATTTCTATTCCAACATCACTTTACCATGCAGCGGTCGTCATGTCCAAGGTGCCTGCAGTTCTCACAGGACTGGTAGTCCGCCATGGTAAACGTGTCAAAGTCGTATCTGCGTTCAAATCTGTTGCAATGGGTGCAGATTTCCATCAAATCCCCATATCTGTCAATGTCATCATAAGGTAAATTCTGTTCCATGCTGTTTTCCTCCTTATTACCTAGTTACCGGTATTTTTACCGTCTCCGGGAGGAAATATACAAGGGTTTATCTTCGCCACATGATGATGGCATCTTCTCCGTTATCCTCATAATAGCCTTTGCGAAGTCCCTCCTCCGCAAAGCCAAATTTCTTATATAGCCCGATGGCAGGCGCATTGCTTGCCCTCACTTCCAAGGTGTGCGCCTTAACACCCTGTTTGCCTGTCACATCAATCATAGTTCCTATCAGCGCCATGCCGATATGTTTTCTGCGAAAGTCCGGTGACACGGCGACATTGGTTATGTGTCCCTCATCCACGATAGACCATACGCCTACATAACCGACAACTCTGCTGTCCACCTCCGCTACGATATAAAGCGACAGAGGATTTTCCGAAAGTTCATAAGCAAGGGACTCTCTGGACCAGGGAACCGCAAAACACTGCTGCTCCAAAAGCACCATCTGATCCACATCACCGGGCACGCCTTTTCTCAAAATCAGCTCCGCCATCTCTTACCTCGCCTTAAAGCGCGCCATCTTCGCCGCACGCTCTTTCTCCAGAGTTCCGTCCTTCAGCTTCTGTTCTGCTTCTGTCGCCCGCATATATTCAGGCAGAAGCTGGGCAAAAGGCAGTATCTCCCCCGCCTTAAACTTTTCCAGTGCGCAAAGTGCCGTCATGGACGCCAGCTGATATCTTTCTTCTTTGTCGGCAAATGCAACTTGCACTGCGCCATACTTTTTCGCCATATCCGCCGCAAAAGCAGCAAGCTCCTTCTCATAAGCGTCAATGCCGTCGCCGTAAACTTTTATGCTCATCGCCTGGGGCATGCCGCAGGGAAGCTCGCTGCGCTGCGCCTCTAAATACCGGTCCAGCGCCTCAAAACAATCCGTCAGCATATAGGGTCCGCTCTCTAAAATATCTGCGCCATTTTCATCATAAATGCCGCCGTATACCTGTCCTCTCCGTGCATTGAAAAGAACCATGACAGCAGCACTTCCGTCACACTTTGTCTTGAAAGAATCCAAAGTCGGCACCGAGACAGCCGGAATGGAAAGAGCCTGAGAAATAGCCCGCGCCGAAGCCACGCCGATTCGGATGCCCGTAAAAGAACCCGGTCCAACCGAAGCGGCAACTGCTGCAAGTTCTGATTTTGCAGCACCCTTTTCATCAAGGAGCGCCTGCGCCATCGGCATTAAATCCTTCAGATGGTTCATTTCTTCCGCAGAAATTTTGCAGAAAACTTCTCCCCTTTCATCTATAAGGGCCGCTGAGCCCTTTGGACCTGTGGTCTCGATTGCTAAAATGTACATTGATAAATCCGCTCTCCTTCGTTTTCGCCATACTCGATGAAAATACACAAGGTCTCATCAGGTAAAATCTCTGCTACCTGATCCGCCCATTCCAAAATGGATACCCCCTGTCCATAAAAGTATTCCTCTGCGCCGATATCAAACAGCTGGGCAGCGCTTTCAAGGCGGTACACGTCAAAATGATACAAGGGCATTCTGCCGGAGTAATACTCTTTGACAATTGTAAAAGTAGGGCTTGTGAGCATTTCTCTCACCCCAAGCCCCTCTGCTATGTATTTGGTTAATGTCGTCTTTCCCGTGCCCAGATTGCCAATCAGCGCAATGACAGTGCCCGGTTTTAGGCTCTTCGCAAGTTCATAGCCAAAAGCCTTCGTATCCGCTTCGTTTCTGATAATAATTTCTCTCATAATTTCCTCAAAGGCTTTACGCTTTGTGCAAAAATCCTGAAATCCGCTTATATACAAGAAAAGTGACGATTGCATTAAGCCCCGCCTTTAAAATATTAAAAGGAATAATGACAGGAATTAACATACCCACAACCACCTTTGTCGGCACGCCCATAAACGCCGGCGTCACAAAATAGTTAAACACTACCATAGCAGCTACCGTTACTAAAACACCTGCTACCAGTGCAATTACAGCCTCTTTCTTGGTTTTTTTGTGCCTGTACAGACAGCCTGCAACGATGACAAAAAGCCCCGTAGCCAGCATGTGCATGAGAAATCCATACACGCCGGAGCCGCCCAGCATAAAAGCCTGAATCAGACTGACAATTAAAGTTACCAAAAGACCTGCAATTGGTCCAAAGGCAAAGGTTGTGATATAAATTGGAATATCGGCTGGGTCATACTCCAAAAACGGTGCTGGCGGAAATGGGATTCTGATTAAAAGTACCAGAACACAAGATAATACCACCATCATGGCAAGCTTCGCAAGCTGTGCCGTCGTTAATTTATTCTTCATTCTTCCTCCGTAAATGTAAAATCTTCCTGCGTCAGCTGATAAATCGCCTCCGCATAAATCTTTGTCATAGTCATAAATCGATCTATGGAAATACGTTCGTCTTTCTGGTGCATGCGGTCTTCATCCCCCGGAAAAATTCCGCCGAAAGCAATGATGTTCTTTGCCGCTTTGGCATAAGTACCGCCGCCGATGACGATAGGCTTGCTTTCTGTATCGCCGGTATGCTTCTGATAAATGCCCACTAAAGTCTTTATCATCGGACTGTCCGGCGCCATATAGACAGACGGTTTTCCAGAAACTTTAATCAGCCCCATGTCGTATTCATTCAGTGTTGGCAAAATTCCTTCGTAGACCTGCTCTTCTGTTACTGTGACCGGATATCTTACATTGATATTTAAAGTGATAGAGCCTTTGTCATAGTGCACAAGACCCACATTCAATGTCAGCTTGCCCGACTGCGCATCTTCAAATCCGCAGCCAAGGTTCTTACCGTTGACATCAAAACCGATGTATCTCCGATAAAAATCAAAAAATACATTGAGTTCATCGCTGGAAAAATTCAGATTTCCTAAAAATTCCATCATGACGGAAATAGCATTCACGCCTGCCTGCGGATATGCCCCGTGAGCAGACTTGCCTTCCACGGTGATTTCTAAGGACTTTCCAACACCCTTGGTATTGATCTTAAATCCTCTTTCTGTGCGGAAAGCTGCAGCCAGTTCTTTAATCTGACTGTAGGTTTCAGAACTGTCACTGTTTACCACCGCTCTGGCTTTTTCTGCCACCATGTTGGTTGCACTGCCTCCGTTTAAGCTGCGCAAAGTCAAACCGCCGGACTGTTTCGGAAGCTTTCTGGCAATCTCAAAGACCATCATGCCCTTTTCGCCGTTGAGCGCAGGAAAATCCGCATCCGGTGTAAATCCGTAATCCGGCATCGGTTGACGGGCGAAATAGTATTCCATGCCTTTCCATTCGGTTTCTTCATCCAGCCCTACAATCAGCCGCACTTTCTTTGCCGGCTCATAGCCCGCATCTTTCAGCGCCTTCATGGCATAAAGGGCTGCCACCATAGGTCCCTTGTCATCTAGGGTTCCCCGTCCATAAATGTATCCGTCCGATACCGCTGCACTATAAGGTGCAAAACTCCAGCCCTCGCCTTCGGGCACCACATCCAGATGCCCTAGAATTCCAACGGTTTCCGTCCCCTGACCGAAGTCCACGTGCCCGCCATAGTTATCTATATTTTGGGTTTCAAAGCCCAGTTCTTTCGCTTTTTTTAAAAAACACGCAAAAGCATCCTGTACACCTTCCCCAAAGGGAAAAAGTTCTCCCTCTCTGGTAGTCACAGGATCTGAAACGACACTTTTGATAGACACAAGGTCTTGCAGCGTTTCAATCTGCAAGTCCTTGTTTAGGTCTATATTTTTGATATAATCCATTAGTCTACTGCTTCCACTCCGGCAATTTCTGGATAGCTTTCCTTCAGAACCTTTTCTACGATTCCTTTTAAAGTCATTCTTGCACCAGGGCAGCCAGCGCAGTGTCCCTGCAGTCTTACTTTTACAATGTTGTCTGCAGTCAGTTCTACGAATTCAATATCTCCGCCGTCTCTCTGCAGAATTGGTCTGATTGTATTCAGCGCATCTTTAATCTTCTGTTCCATTTAAAAAATCTCCTTTATATTAAATTTAATTGTTTAACTAGACTATTTTACGGTATAAATTGAGACAAATCTGTCTTCCTGTATCACATCAATATTGATTGCCTTCTTAGGTTCTCCACTTTCATTAAAAGAAATGTCTCCCGAAGCCCCTCCAAAATTTTCCGTCATCAAAAGTGCATCTTTCACTTTGGTGCCGCTTACATCGCCGGCCTGCTCAATAGCCTGTACTGCAAGCATATATGCATCAAATCCCAGCGCTACGGCCTCAGGCGCCTCATCCTTGCCATAGGCTTTTTTGTATGCGGCAAGAAACTCCTCATAAAGTGAGCCCGTCACAGTTTCGACTTCTGCACCGTCTGCCGTCTCTGCTGTAAAATCTGCAGCAACAGCTATGGTAATCTGCGGATATTTCTGCTGCAGTTTAATCAAGTCGTCACTGTGCCAATCCTTTGGTCCGATAAAGGTTACTGCATTAATACCCGCTTTATCTGCTGCGTCAAACATTTTTTCTGCATAAGACAGAGAAACCGGCATAAAAATCGCCTGTGCGCCTGAAGCTTTCAGTCGCTCTGCGAACTTTTCGCAAGTCTTTACATCCTGTGGAAGTTCTATACTTTCTACAATACATTCTTCATCGTCTGTCAGCTTTTCAAGTCTGGCAGAAAACTGGCTGACCATCTCTGTGGAGGTATCCTCATCGCGCACCTTCACGACTGCCGCCTGTTTTAACTGAAGTGCGCTAAACACATACTCCGCCAAGGCTCTGCCTTGACTGGCATCTGTAAATGATACTCTGAAATAGTACGAATTATTGGCAGTAATCAGCGGATTAGTCGCCGTAACTGCAATTGCCGGAATTTGCTTCTCGCCAAGTTTCTGGCTTGCAATCAGCGATACTGCATCCCCATAGCTTCCGAGCACTATAGCCGGCTGCTTCTCTATCAAAGCATCTACTGCGGTTTCTGCCGCATAAATGTTGCTCTGTGTATCAGCATAAATCAGTTCGACTTTCTTTCCTGCTATCTCAGGCACCAGATTGTGCGCCAATTCGATTCCCTGTATTTCCAAGTCGCCCATTGGACTGTCATTTCCCGTCTGCGGCTCCAAAACACCGATTCTTATCGTGTCGGCAGCCTGTCCTTCTTTTTCAAAAAAAGCTTCTTTAAAATTTTGATATGTGCTGCAGCTTGTCATAAAAAAAACGGCACAAACCAATCCCGCCGTCAAAGCCGCAAGTCTTGTTCTTCTCATAGATTCCCCTCTTCTACCCGAAAGTCTGAGTGTTTACATGGGTACACTTCATTATACTATATTTGAAACAATTGTAAACCTTTTTTGTGTGAAGCTCCCGTGTTAAAGGCATGAAAATCCGATTGAGAAGGACACTTAACCTAAATTGCGATTATTGAAAAAAAGTGTATAAGAGACTTCTCCTGAGACTTCGTGAATCTTGCATTTCATGCAAGATTTCAGATGAATTCATAAAAAACCCACGCAAAATGCAAAACTTAAACAAAACAATAGGGCTAAATATCTGTAAGAACAATCATTAAGCAAATTTTTTCAAATGTGGTTATACATTTTTTTAGCATTTTTTATTTCTCGGTTAAGAATTACCGGTTCCCCTTATACACTTTTTCTAAAAAAGTCTGTTTTAGGTTAAGCCTTTGTACTGATAAACCATCTTTCAGAGAATCAGTTTTTTCATGCGCTTACCGCCTACATGTATTATAAAAAAGGCACATTCGACAGAATTTTCTAATTATAGACAAACTTCGAAGTTGACAAGGAAAACAATGCAAGATATACTTGCCTTGCGAAAACTTACTCTCATCAAACGAAAGGATAACCATGAAAAAAAAATTCATCTGCATGTTTCTCATGCTCGCTTTAACCCTAGGAATGACTTCTGTTTTTGCATTTGCGGATACAGGTTCGACATATAGTACTGGATTCATTGGATTTACCACAAAAAGAGTTAGCGATACAAAAGCTACAGGTGGTGCAGTAGTATCATTTTCCGCTACCCCCTCTTCCTATACCGTTACCATCACACTACAGAAAAAATCCGGTAGCAGTTGGGTAACTGCTACCGATGTCACTGGCAATACTATCAAATACACAGGTTCAAACAAATCTACAGTTATAACCACTGATGAATGGACCGTAAAAAAGGGTGTCGTCTATAGATTAAAATGTGTTAGTGTTGATAAATATAACGGAATTCAATATTCAAATACTGACTATTCCGACCCTTTTTAATTACCTATTTAATCATCTCTCTAAAGAGTCTGCAATTAATGCATACTCAGAATCGTCTAGATTTCCTTTGATTGATTCAACATTTTCTCCTACAAAGAAATGTCCTGTTTTCCCCTCATCTTCTTTAATTCTTATCTCAATTCCTTTTTCAGTTGAAAACTTTCTATCGTAGCCCTTAATTATTTCTAACTCTGTACCCACTACCTGTACAATGCTTAGAGTATTTTTATTTTGGACATAGGTATATGTGTATGTACCAAACAACTCAGTTACTGCAATCTCCAGTTTTGAAAATTCATACCCTTCCGGAACATACTGCGGTATCAAAAGCTGCGGGTATTTCTTTTTCACACCATCAACCTTCTTCCAGTCATCAACGATGATGCTTTCTTCACCTGCATTTTCTCCTGGTTCGCCTCGACCTTCTTTCACAATGGTATTGTTGCCCTCTTCTGTAGTAATTGGACCATTTTTCCCAGCAATTGCAGCGTCCGGCACCAGCAAGTTCATTGCACTAAAAGTACCTGCGCAAACAATCACAACGCAGGATATCGCAGCCATATACTTCCTCTTCCTAGCTCTACTCTTCTCCCTGGCAGCTGTGACCCAGCCTTCCAACACCTCTGCGTCTAGTTTTGTCTTCTTTTCGTGTCTCTTCAGTGCCGCTCCTATCTCCTCCA
>NZ_QWES01000039.1:0-32037 GCF_009936115.1 Anaerotruncus sp. 80 | reverse complement strand
TGTTATGCACTGCTTTAGCCAAAACTTTTTAAAAATTTTTTTCAATTTACTATTGACTTTTCATAGTTGGTCTCCTTCTTCTACTGCAATTCTCACATCGGCAAGCTGATTAATATTATCAAAGCTCGAATTTTCCTTGACCAGTATCTTCCCGTGCATGATATACAGCGGCTCTGTAAAAAGAAAGTCCTCTGCCGGCAGCTGACTCTTATCCACAATGGCAGCCTGAATCGCCCCGGTTTCAAAATCCCGAGTTAAATTACTTTCCTGATTCAATTTGATATCCATGTCATTTTCCAGTTCCACAGAAAGCAGATTGATAAAATCGATAAAAATCCCGTCATTCTGCTGTTCCTCGTTGAGAAAGGAAATGGGCAGTCTATTGTACTGCACACCGCAAGTAATATGTGCCTTGCTGAAATACTCTTTTTGGGAAGGCGTCAGATCCATGCTGTATTTTGTATAGTCGATCCAGTCCATGTTATACCGGATCATCATATTGATCGATGCGCCCAGCCAAATGATCAGAACCGCTGCCGCCATAGTTAAAGAAATGCTTCTCTTCATTTAAATACCTATTATTTTATTGGGTTGTTATGCGAAATAGTAATCTTTTCTACGTTGATATCCTTTCCATCCACATCCATAATGGCAAAAGTAATCGCCTGATCGAAGCGCCGCTTGCCGCAGCTGCCCGGATTAAGCCAAAGTCTGCCATCTATCATATCCTGCGCATACTTGTGAGAATGTCCGTAAATCACCACATCAATTCCTGCCAGCGCCTCTGGCTTTCCCAGCACTTCTTTCTTATTGTGAATCAGGAAAAACTTACAGTCTTCGATTGTAAAAGTTAAGGATGCAGGCAAATGCTCCGCCCATTCCTTATCGTTATTGCCGCGCACTACATAAAGCGGCGCAATGCGCTCCAGTTCTTCTATAATCTCCGGCTTATTGATATCACCACCGTGGATAATCATGTCGCAGACAGAAAGCGCTGCGCAAACCTTCGGCCGCAAAAGTCCATGAGTATCCGAAATTACACCGATTTTAGTTGGCATATGAGTCTCCTTACTTGTACGTTCTTGTCTGGTATTATTATAATCAAAGGATGCAGTATCGTCAAATTTTATGATACCACAAAAATAAAAAAAGAGCCGTCAACATAAAGGACGACTCTTACATTTCATTCTATTTGTTTACACCATTACAAAACCTGCAATAACATAAGCCACAAAGGAAATCGCTGTAACAATTCCAATGTATGGAAGCTGCGCAACCGCATAGTCCACGTTATTGATTCTGCAGGCAGAAGCGGACATCAGGGTTACATCTGAATAGAAGCAAGCCTGTGCACCGAAACAAGCTGCGGAAATAATTGCGCCCAAAGTGAGCGGAATGTTCGCACCGGTCGATGCAGCCAGCGGCAGAATAATCGGTGTACACAGAGCAGGCACACTCCAGATATTACCTGTTGCAAAGCATACCAGACCGATCAGTACAAAGGAAACTGCCGGAAGCCATGCTGCACTCATATACGGACCTGCTGCATCAATCAGGAACTGTGGCAGACCAATCAGATTAATGGCCTCTCTGTAGAACAGCGATGTAATCAATACAACCGCAATGAAGAGCATGTCCTCCAGCCCTTTGTAACAAGCGTCGCAGAACTTGCCGAGAGTCATAATTCTAGTCGGAATGAAGAGAATAAAGCAAGCAAAAATACCGATACTTACACCGTAAAGAATATCATCCAGCCACAGCGTTGTGAAGATCACCACTGCCATAGGTACTACAAAAGCCCAAAGGTGCGGCTTGATTTCCTTTTCTTCCTTACCGCTATCGGTACTAGCTGCGCCCATCACTTCACCAAGCTCATCTCCCTGATTCTGTAAATTACTTGATTCAGGCCAGAGTTGTCCGGTTTCTTCCACTCTCTTATACGCCTTCTTAATACCGCCCATCTTAGGAACAACGCCTAAAATAACCAGAAGTACGAAGATGACGCAGAGGAAAGGATAGAAGAAGTATGGCATAATATGATAGTAAATGTCCATTGCACTATCGCCAACCACTGCGGCTTCAGCCTGCTGTCCAAATACGCCGGAGAAGAATACAACCCAAGCAGAAATCGGTATGATCAGGCATACAGGCGCCGAAGTTGTGTTGATGATGTAGCAAAGCATTTCTCTTGGCGTCTTATGTTCATCCGACAAAGTTAATACGCAGTTAGCTGTAACAAGAATGCTGAGATAATCGTCAATAAAAATTATAATTCCACATAACCATGTCAAAAATAGCACTTGCTTTTCCGACTTGACATACTTTCTAGCTAAATCGCCTACGGCAATCGCACCCTTTGACTCTCTGAGAAGCTGTACCAAACATCCAAATAACAAACAAATGATTACGATATAATTATTGTCCCCATCACAAGATGCGTCCAGCATTGCATCCAGCATCGGCATAAAAAATCCCGCTTTATAGTATAATGCGTATCCAAGAATGCCGGATACTACAATACTGAGAATACATTTCTTTGTCAGAAACGCCAGGACAAAGAAACTCACCACAGGGATTAAGGTGAGAATGCCTAAATTTGTTCCATCCATAGTGTTTACTCCTTTTCATTTCATTGAATTTTATACTCTACCCAAAATCTCCACCTTTAGATTTATTTCATTTTTGAAATAAACTTCTATTTCGTTCATCCGCTCCTCTGTTGGCGGAAGAAATTCCTCCTGCACGCCTCCTATATTTCTCTTCTTGCTGATCCCAAGATTGTGATACTGCAGGAGATTGACTTTCTTGATTCCAAGTTCTCTGAAAAACGCCCCTGTACGCACAATGATATCTTCGCTGTCATTGACGCCCTTTATGAGCGGCATTCTCATAATCAGCTTATCCACGATTTCCGGGTCCGCTGACAACTGCCGCAAATTATTGAGAATCTGCCGGTTGCTGACACCCGTATACGCTCTATGGATTTCATCATTGATTGACTTCATATCGTAGAGAATGTTTGTAACATTTTTCTTCTGTGCCAGTTCCATAAGCGCCTGTGAATCCCCGAATCCGGAGGTGTCCACACACACGTTGATGCCCAGTTTCCCCGCCTCATCGATGAGCCTTCCTACAAAACCTGCGTGCATAAGGATCTCTCCTCCACTGACAGTAATTCCGCCTTCGGTTTTGTCGTAAAACCCTTTATCCTGTGCTGCAATCTCCAGAATCTCATCTACAGTCATGAATTTGGCTACAGGGCGCAGTGCTTTTGCATAACACTCATTTGCACAGACGAGACACAAATCACACTTTGTCCTGTCAATGATAACGCCCTCTTCTGCACTAATGGTTATTGCATCCCGCGGACACGCTTTCACGCAATGTCCGCAGCCGATGCAATTATTTTGCGACTTGATGAGCTCTTGTCTTTCATCGATCAATTCAGGATTATGGCACCATTTGCAGTCAAGAGGACAACCCTTAAAAAATATCGTTGTCCGGATGCCCGGTCCGTCTTCAACAGAGAACTTTTGGAGGCTTCCCACAAGAACCCTTTCAGCTATATGACTCATTGAAACCTCCTTTCTGTCAGGCTGACTACTTGATTACTAACGCTGATTCAAGTGCGGCGTTCTGTAAATAATTACATCCTGTGCGCTCTTATCAAGTTCAGTAAAGTAAGCCATGTAACCAGCAACACGAACCATAAGACCTTTATAATCTTCAGGTTTTTCCTGTGCCTTCTTCAAAGTTTCATTATCTACTACATTGATTTGAATATGTTGTCCGCCGTCTTCAAAATAGGTTTTGATCACACCTTCTATGAGGTCTTTTCCTTCTTCTCCCTGTACGCCATGCGGGTCAAAACGCAGGTTGTACAGCGCACCTTCATGGAGATCAGCTGGTGTCATACTGGCAACGGATTTTACCGTAGCAGTCGGTCCGTTGATATCTCTTCCCATCATTGGAGAAGATGCGTCACAGAAAGGCTCGCCTGCCAGTCTTCCATCAGGAAGTGCGCCGGTCACCAGACCATGTGGAATATTCATGGTCTGGGAGTCGATGCCGAAAGCATAATATCCGCCTCTGGCATCCGGCCACTGCTGCACATTTTCTGCGATGAAATGCATCATCTCTTTGTAGATGCCATCCACATGCGCCTGATTGTTACCGTATTTTTCCGGCTTATTGAGCAGGAGCTGACGAAGTCTTTCCTGTCCTTCAAAGTTGGTATCGCAGGCTTTGATTAATTCATCCATGGTGAGGTCTTTGTCCTCAAATACGCATTTTTCTACTGCTGCGATACTGTCCGCCAAGTTAGCCGGTCCCGTAACGTAAAGACCTGCCGTGGAATATTTGGCGCCACCGTGCTGTACAGATTTTCCGCTTTCCACACATCCCTTTGTTACCATGGAGGCGAAAATAACAGGATATCTGTTCATGTGAATACTCTGCATCAGATTGTAACCAGTTCTGATCAGATCATAATGATGAAGAATCTGCTTTTTCAGTGCATCCTTAAATTCTTCTATATTCTTAAACTCTCTTGGATCTCCCGTTTCAAGTCCCATCAGTTTGCCGGTGGCTGGGTCCACACCGTTATGCAGAACGAACTCAATCATTTTTCCCATATTTACATATCCTGCATCAGGGGAACCGTCTGAAGCACCGCCGCCCGCAGCAGGCTGTGTGCAGCCGACAATAGTCCAATCTCTGGCCTCTTCGATAGTGCAGCCTCTGCCCTTATCAAGACTGATTTTTATTCCAGCATCGTCGCTGAAAAATCCCGGATTTGCCTGTCCTTCCTGAATCATCTTGCAGCCGAAGCGGATTAAATCTTCCGGCGTATTTTCCCATACTCTTACCGCCATAACAGGCTGCTTTATCTGAAGATCATCTGCTGCTTCCAAACAAAGATAAGACAAATCATTGGTAGCATCTTTGCCGTCCGGTGTCTGCCCGCCTACGACCAGAATCTGCCACATCGGATATCCTGCAAAAGCTGTAGCGTACCAGTTATCTCTCACTTCATATACTTCACAGGTCTTCAGATAAAGGCATTCCAGCATTTCCAGTGCCTCTTCTCTAGTGATGTTCTTTTCTTTTATGACATCTTTTTCATAGAAAGGCCACATATACTGGTCAAATCTGCCGAATCCGCAAGCTGTCGTACAAACTTCGATATAAAAGTAAACATGTACGAACCACACAGCCTGAAGCGCCTGCTGGAAAGTCTTAGGAGGATTTTCCGGAACGACTCTGCAGTTTTCCGCAATGGTCAGAAGTTCTTTTTTCCGCTTCTCATCTGTGCATGCAAAAGCCATTCTCTCTGCTTCTTCAGCCATTCTGTGCGCATATGTAATCAAACCCTGACACTGAATGATACAAGCTTTCCAGAAGTCCACCTTAGCCTGTTCTTCCATAGTCTGCGGAATAATGCTGTCGATATTTTTCTGGCACTCTTCCATATATCCTCTGAGACCTATGGTCAAAATCTTCTCATGATCACAGGTAGTTTCTCCCGAAACACCGTTTTCTAGACCAACGCAGATAATGTCGTCCTTCTCAAGTTCCTTAATTTTCGCAGGCATGGCTTCACCTGACAGATCCTCCATTGACTTACCTTCCCAGTATTTCAGGGTTTCGAGAATCGTCTCTTTATCCTCCGGCGAAATGTAATACGGATCCTTGCTTCTTGAAGAAAATTCATCAATATCGCTGATATACCATGAACTGGACTGAAATTCCGGATGCAGATTGGCACCTCGGTATGCGTTGGTTGCGGTTCCCACAATCAATTCATCGTCCATAATCAGCGTTGTCATATTCTCCATGATATAATTGACAACCTTGGCTCTGAAAATAGACACTGCATCACCAGCAAACTTCTGATAGGCTTCCGTTGCCAATACCAATCTCTCTGCTGTAATTTGAGGAATTGTTTCAAAATACTTCTCCCTCATTCTCTTAACTCTCGGGGTTAACATATCCTTCCCTCCTAACACTTTTGAGCGAAATAAACTTAACAATTTTCTGATATTCACAATTTTAGTAACAAAAAATCGCCTTTACAATAATTATATCGTTATAAAATTTCATTTTTTCGCTAAAATAAGTCAAGCTAAAATTGCAAATTTTATCACAAATAGGCTATAATTGAATCAAAGGAGGTGGCTGCAGTGCTTTACGAGAAGACAACTTATCTGGACGATTTTCCCATCAATATCAGAATCGCCAGGGTAAACGAATATCCGATTCATTATCATCAGGATGTGGAATTTGTCTACGTTCTGAAAGGTGAAATCTGGCTGAGAAATGGATACTGCAACTATCTTCTAAAAGAAGGAGATATCTTCACCAACAGCGGTCACGAGGTACACGGACTTACCGCCTCAGAAAAGGAAAATATTGTCGCCATTATCCAGGTCAGCAACCGCTTTTTTACGCAGTACTTTCCTACAATGAACAAAGGCTGCTATTTCACCTACGCCAACCGCGACTTGTATCTCCAATTAGATGCGTTGCGTAAGATGCTGCTGCAAATACTGCTGAATTATTCTCAGAAGAGGTTCAACTATAAAAATCAATGCACCTATATGATGATCGATGTCATTAAATACTTGAATGAAAATTTCAATCTTTTCACTTTCGAAGATCAAGTCATCGTCAATTTTAAAAGCGACAACCCCGTCATCATAGAGCGAATCAGCCGCATCATCAATTATATCTACGAAAATCATGCGGATAAGATTACGTTGGAAAAATTGTCTGAAGTCGAGCACTTAAGTACCGACTATATTTCGCATCTGATTAAAGATTATGTCGGTATCACATTTCGCGAACTGCTTTCCCTAGCTCGAGTTGAGCTGTCGGAAATTTTGTTATTAGAAACGACGAAAACCATCAGCGCAATCGGAAAGGATGCCGGTTTTTCCACAACCTATTACTACGAAAAGTTTTTCGAAAAATGGTTCGGTCATTCACCGCAGATACACAGAGAGCAAAATCTCCCTCTCGTTCTCAGTGAACATCGACCTGCCAAGGTTGACCTATTATCTGATAATGACGCTGTCAATATAACAAAGCGCTGCCTTTCTGCCGTCAGCGGACAGGAAAACAACGCCTCTATCGTAAATCATATGCAGTTAAATGTTCAAATTGACCTGGACAGCCCTTCCATCATGTCCATCGATCATAAGCTGAATATCGTCATCACCCCAGAGGATATCCAATTTATGGAAGACATGCTATTTCCCATACTGCGGGAACTTAAGCCTGCAAAGATCAGCTTGGCTGTCAAAGATACAGATCCGATTTCCGAAATATGCAGACTGAAAGCGATATTAGAAAAATACTGCGATACCGCAAATATTCTGGTGCAAAACAAGCTGACATTTGATTCTGCCTTCGGCTATGATTCCATCGCAGCATATATCCACCTATCCAAAAAATATTTTCTCTCAAAGGAAGCCTTCGTCCAATGCAAGCTGCGCGACCAGGGAGACATCGAAACGATCTTGAAAGGCGCTCCCTCTTGTCTCACTTCAGGGCTGATTCGCAAGCCTTCTTTCTATGCCTATCAGCAGCTTTCTACGGTCAAAGGGGACCTGATCTCCTGGAGCAAATATCACTCTGTTGTAAAAACCACACTGCAGGATAGTTATGCCTATGTCCTGACTGCTTTCAACTATAATGATGAGATGGAAAATTTATGCCAGCGAAATGCAACCATTCATGAAACCAATGAAATCATCAGTGCCTTTGTCGATGAACTCAGTCTGGATTTCAACCTTTCCCTTCCATCAGGAAAATATACAGTGATCAGATTTTCTCTGACTAATGAAAATTCCATCTTCAGCTATATGGCTCAGCTGGGCTTTCCCAAGCAGAGTCCTCTGGGAAATCATTGGCATCAGCTGCTATGTACGCAGCCTTATACCTCCACCCATGCAGCGCAGGTGGACACTTCCTTGAACCTCAATTTCACCCTCAAAGGTGCAGGCGTGCAGATTGCTGTGGTACAGCCACTTTGAAGCGGGCTGTGTTTTCTGCACTTCTAGGAGGTATTGTAAAAATAGCCAAAAAGAGAGATATGGCTGGTCATTTCCCTATACCGGCTTATATCTCTCTTTTAAGATTACATAAAACGAATTGTCGCAGTAGCTATAGCCTCACTACATAAATTTCATCACCAAATCATTCAGCTCAGAAACAATCTTTTGATTCCCTAATTTTCTTGCCATAGGCATAAAAAGGTTAAGCGTTTCTCGCGCTCTCCTTTCAATTTGGTTCTGTGTTAAAAATTCAATGGTTCTCATATTGTGAAGCCGCTCTGCTAATTTTATCAGCAGCACATCTGAGTCCGTTTTGTCGCATATGCTTTCACAGTCGTTAACCCTTCTCACTAAGTCCCATACATCTTTTGGAAGTTCCTTTTCCAGGTACTGCACCTTGCCCGCTGTCTTCTTCAATACATCACAGAACATGCCTCCATAAATCAGCTTCTCTTCGGCTTCTAAGTCTGCCAGTAAAATCGCCACATGCAGTGGATGGGTGATGTATTCGACACCGGAATATCTTTTCATACCGTCATAAGACCGACAACTCAGCATAAACATTTTCTCCAGTTCTTTGTAACTATAATCAATTTCCTTTTCATTCATCGTCTCTGTTAAAATTTCTATTAACTGCTCTTTTGTTACGGTTTGACTTATGTTCTTACATGTGATCATTTTCGTTTCCCCTTCTCCTTTTTCTAACACTAATCCTAGTTTTATTGCCTTTAGAAGCGATGGCGCAAAACCATATTCTTGCTTAAATGCTCTCGCAAAACTGTTTGGCGATTCCCAGCCATACTCACAAGCGGCATCAATAATTTTCTTTCCATTAAGAATTTCCTCTGCCGCTTTATACAAACGCCTTTTCCGTACATATTCCATAACGGTACATCGCATTTCTTCTTGAAACAGTCTGGAAAAATGATATGCGGAATAACCTGCGTGTTCTGCAATTGCCACCAGACTTAGCGGTTCCTTTAAATTTCTTTCAATATATTGCAGGCAGCAGTTTAATATCTTGCGGTTCATTTTCTATAGCAGCCTCCTTTCGCTCTAAATTGTTTTATAATCTGTTTTAAGGATATCAAAGTTCCGTAACAAAAGCCTAACATTTTTTGCGGTTTTTATTTTCTCTTGCAATAAAACATAGAGACAGTCACCTGCCTCTATGTTTTTCTTTCTTTTTTTGCTGTTTCAATGCGAACTGCCGCTTTTCCTCAGCTTCCTTCTGAGCCCGACTTTGCTGCTTACGCTCTGCCTTCATCTGCTCATGCTGCAGCTTTAAAGCCTGCTGAGATTTTGTTCCGACACCCCGACTCTGCATCTGTTTGTGTGCTTCCCTTTGTAGTCTCTTTGGATTGCGGCTGGTCTTTTTTATCGCCGTCTCCACAGCCGGACTGAATCGCAGCTGATCGTAATTCTTTAGCACAAACTCGTATACTTCGCAGCTTTTCGGCTCCGCGCCGAAGGTCACTTTGCACACCGACAGCCTGTTCCTATCTATGCGCTCAAAGACGCCCACCCAAAAGGGTTCCTCAAAGAATACAGTCAGTTTTCCCGATACCTTGTCCATAAAAGTTCCTCCTTAAAATGTTTTATGCACAAAGAACGGACGACCCAAGGAGGGAGGGTTACTTACACTCTGCAGGAGTGCGGCCGGACTACCTATCACAAATATCATAAGCAATCTTAAAATATCGCTCTTTTGTCCATTTATCCTTATCTCCCACGATGTAAAGCCGTTGTTTTGCTCTTGTAACTGCTACATTCAAAATATTGGGACGACTGCCTGCCCAAGCGTTTGCACCCTCACCACTCTCGCTGTATTGCCCATGGAAAAGAGGATACTTTGAAACTTTTACTATCCCCCGGGGTATACTTAAATTCATCTCTTTCCCTTCCGCTTTATTACTGCTGCTTTAAGAATTTCTCAGCATATCCAACAACTGTGCCTGTCCATTCATTATAAATTCCCGCACGTAAGTTTCATTAATTACTGCTTCAAGCAGCTGTGCATCTGTTTCCGCAAAGACCCGCAAAATCATTTCCTCTGTTACGATTGGAATTTCACCATTCTGAACCATTTCGCCAAGCAGTTTCCTTGCGCCCGGATTTTCATCTACAAACTCACGGAAGAATCGAATCAGTCCATCAGTGCTGCGCGTAACATCCTTACTGTATCCTCTGGAAATCAATGCAATATTATTATCATAGTTCGGCGCCATTTTTAAAATTTTACCGGTAACCTGTTCTCTCAGCAGACCAAAATTCTTTGTGTGGCGATCCATGTTAAAGCAAAGCGTGTCCAGCCATAGGATTTTCAGGTAGTCCGCTCTCAAATCAGAACCCATCTCGCACAACTGGTCATAACATCTGCTGTAATCGTCATCATCACCCATAAAACCGTCAGCAGTTTCAAAGTTCACTTTAGCACCCTCTGTAAAGTCTTTGGTTCTGATATAATCTCCGTCCATCTCATAATACGCCATAGAAAAATCCATCGCTATGCCCAGCCTGTAGATGAACAGCTCTGAAAAGTATTCCTGAATTGTGCCTGCTTTGTAAAGCCACCAAACGCCATCCTTTTGCCGCCAGCACTTTTCATAACTGCCTATATTAGTAAGTTCCGGCGTTCTGGAAGGTTTCAGCGAAAAGCTATCAGGATCACCACAGAGGGCAAGTCCATCGAAATAATTTTCTTTAAAGCAAATATCCGCGTAATTCAGCGACTGATCCGCAGGACAAATCCAATAGGTATCCGTGATCGTTGCACCGTTGACCGACAGCGCCGTCTCCGCATCATCAGCTGTGCGCAAGCGAAGTACTTTTTTCAGAAGGCGTGAATTTGCCCTATGCGTGTCGATTGCACGGCTTGCCAGCCAACCCTCTATGTTCCTTGTCCTTTTTAAATAAAGCGGCAGCAAGGCATCGTCAGCCGCAACAATCTCTCCATTTTCAATTGTGGCGATTCTTCTATCCTCTGACATCAGATAACCTGATAATGATTTCAAGCAGTTCGCCTCCCTTCCAATTGATTTGATATTATTATACTTCACAAAATGCCACTGTGCAATGTGTAAAACACCTCTTTTATAGCAGCCTTTTTATCTGACGAAGTGTACTTTTTCGATGTTACCCTCCAATCATTTCCATAGCGGCAATCATTCTCAATTTTTCGGGCTCAATCAAATCCTTGCCGTAACCATCTATAAAACGCTCCGTGTACTGGGCCGTCCCAAGATTATAGTTCAGAGTCCAGATTCCCCAAAGTACATCAATGTGCCGGTCTCCAATGCCGCCGCAGTCAAGGTCAATATACCCTGAAAACTCCCAATTGTTCAGGATAATATTGGGCAGGCAATAATCCCCATGAATCAGAACCTCTTTCTTTAAAAGGGGCATGCCCTCCTCGGCAGCGCGTCTTGCATCTTCAAAGGAGTCAAACTGCCAAATTCCCTTGAACAAATCCGGCTCAAAACTTTTTCCGTCAAGTCCACACTTTACGGCCTCCATATACGTCGTAATTCTATTCTGCACCGGACAGCCTTTCCCGTCCGTTTCATGCAGTCTTCGAAGCTGCAGCGCCATAGTATCGCAAAGCCTTTCAGGCTCTGACAAATAATCCGGATGAGTACAATCCTCGCCCTGCACCCGCCGGCTCAGAAGGTAATCCCTTCCATGAAACGTATCATAATACAGCACCTCTTCAGACAGCTTCAAAGAGTGCATATACGCTGTCATCTGCGCCTCTGTCTTCAGCGTTCCTGCCGCAGACTCTTTCAGAAAATAGCCGTCGTCCCTATCGATAAAAATCACCTTCGCCTGAGGTGAACAGCTGCTGTCGTAAAGCGCAGCATCCTTCATGTAATTTGTCACTGCTTCAGGATATACTTCGATGTCCAGTTTTATCGGGTTTCGTTTCATATATACCTCCGGTTTGATTATCTGTTCAATACGTCAAAGTTCTGTCTCTCTTACCATTCCGTTAGACTTTGGCTGTCCGAAAAGGAAAATTTCATTTTGATTTGCCACACTCTAAAACGAACAGTTCTTTAATTTTTTATTTTAAATCCAACTACCGAAGCTTTTTCCTATTTGTCTCAATATACAAATATAGTTTTTCCATCAAATTTTCCTCTTCTGCGTCATAATAACGCATATCCTCTTTTTCAAAATCAATTCCTCGCATGGTCATCTCTTCCAGAACATCCTCAATTTGACGCATACTGCTTGGTATTTTTTGTGTAGGAAACTTTTCCTGTACATCATCTAACAACTGCACCATGCTCACAGCACCCATAGCCAGCAGGGCTTTTCGCACTTGATTAAAGCGCTGGCAGTGATGCGTCAAATAAAAATCAAAGCCCCCTGAATTCACTTCGCCGCTCAGAGTGATTACGTCATAGATATTTCTCTCCCATTGGTTCAAATGTGAGAGATTGTCCCCGTATCTAGTTCTTTCATCTAAATGTTCAGATAATGCAATAATCATTTTGTCTTCTGGTAATTTTAATATATCCCCAATAAGCATTGTGCATTGCTCAATAGGTTTTGGCTGATTTGGCTTTTCAGACATTTCAATCTGTTCCTCAACCAAATAGCAATACGCTTCCCAAACATCAGTCAGGCCGCGAGACGCAATCGCTTCCTCATAATTCTCGGCAGTTTCCGTGCAGAGTTTTAACAGATACTCTTTTCCCTCCTGAATTTCACCATGTTCGATATAATATTGTCCCGCTAGAAGGTATAACGTTATCTCATCAGAAATATCATCAAAATCTTTCATTGCTGCCTTAATGAAAGCCATGCCCTCTTCCTTTTTGCCTTCACGAAATAATTCTTCCCCAGTATTTGAAAACAGCGTACTTATGCTAAAATTCTCATGATACTTGTGAGCAACAACATGAAGTCCTTTTTCATAACTCCACAAATCAAAATCTTTTTCATACTTCATTTTTAGCTTTTCCAGTTCCTTCTTACACTGCACAGCTTCCTCTTGGGCTTTTCTGATTAGTCTCGTACACAGTTCCTCAGAAACAAATGCCGTTGCTATTTCTTTTGTTAAATTGCAGTCTTCCTCTAATGCATCATTAATAGCCACCATTGCCAGATTAATGGATTTTCTCAAGTCCTTCAAACTATATTGGGTACCATCGCCACCTTTCACCAAGGTTTCCGAAATTTGCAAAGCCTCTATTTTATTACTAAACTCGAGGTACTCTTGTGTATCCCTGATTAAATTTTCCAACTGAGCTCTACAGTATGCGATACTCTCTGCAATCTGTTTGAGGGCAACTTCTATGTCTTTCTTTTTATATTTTTTCATTTTATTATATCTTCCCGTTCAAATGCGCTTGTAATCTTTCCTCAAATTTCCCGACATGTATGCCGTCAACAAAAGAATGATGTGCCTGCACCGATATCCGCACGTCCTTCTTTTCCGTAAGGATTCTCAAAATCATTTCTCAATCAGGTCCTCTATTGTACATCCAAGTGTTTTTGCAAGTTTATACACCGTATCCACACTTGCCTTATTAATGTTTTTATTCCTCTGCTCATACATTTGGATAGAACGCAGCGTAACACCGGCACGCTCCGCTAACTCTGCCTGCGTAAGTCCATAAATTGTACGAATCCGTTTCAGATTGGTTTCAAAATAATACTCTTTCATTCGTACATTTACAATATCAGCGAATTTCGTTACATCCGCCTCATGAAGGGTATCGTACATTTTCTGCAAGTCCTCAAAGGTATTAACGCTAAAGATTTCGCTGTATCTTCTGCCAGAAGCCCATTGGTAGTAGGCAACTGCCCATCCAATCCAATACTCCTTTGAACGTCCAAAACGTTCCTGCGGGGCCTTTTGAAGTTCCTGTCCCTTTGTTTCCAGGACAACCTCTCTTGCGATTTCTATGCCGCTTTTCCCCGTGAGACAAGCAGGCTCTCCATTTTCCATTCTCTTGCTGACAGAACTTACAATAAACAGATTCACAAAATCATTTCCGTTAATGCTGCAAGTGTTTACTGCATAATCAAAGGCGTCGCCAAGTACTGACTGGGCATTACTTAGATATATTTCTCGGTATGCGTGGGTCATCGTTTTTAATGCCTCCTCTCATAATATCCTGAATATAAAGTCCGTCCTTTTCTTTCTCAAGCATTTCTAAATATAGCTGATTTGCCTCATCATTTCTTGCTTTGCGAAGGACATAATATTGATCTTTTTCAGCGGCGCTGAATCCTTTATACATCAAATTAGAAAAGGCTAATCTTGATTTGATAACAACCTGCTCGCCTAACTTTCCAAGCTGCATAGCGTAAGCAAGCTGCTCTACCGTGAGCCCATTATTAAGAAAAAGCTGCGCATAATCAAAGTAAGAATCATCTGCACGATATCCAATAATCATATCAAATGCATTTACATTAATGCCAAAGTTCTCAATCAAATATTTCTTTGCCCGACCAGCTACAGGCGTTTTAATAGGAAACAAACGATGCTCTACCAAAACAGCAATCCAGTTTAGTATTGTATAATCGGGACTGTTCAAATTTAAAATGTTCAAGTATTCAGTGTCCAGTATATATTGATTTGCAAAGCCATCATGGAGAGAAGATACAGCCCACTCCTTGGCAAGTTCCTCGCTTGCGGTGCAATAGAAGCCCTGTCCAAAGTCGTTATTCTTTCTTCCTTCGCCAAAAACCGGCTGTTCTACAATTTTAGCAGAGCCGTGGTATAACGTAATTAGTTTACTCATTTTCCTATCCTCCATTTGCCCTGCTTGAATTATATCACCAAAGTGATGTTCATTCAATTGCTTTTCTGTTTTTATATCATTTTAGTGATATAATCGAGGAAAAGGATGTTCTCACTATCGTGTGAGTACAAAGAAGCCCCCATTCACCTAGGAAAAGGGGCTTTATTGGAGCTGCGAAAAATCTCGTTCTTCTTTTTCACGTTTTAGTTCTTGTTTTTCTGTTTATGATTTTCTATTCATGATTTCCCATGTAATTTAGTTTTTAAAAGGTTTTTCTCAAATGTTCCGGTAATATTCTGTCGATTTCATCTGATGTAAAAAAATGTTTCTCTTCATTTTTGAGGGCCTTCTCTGCTGCCTTATAACTCTTTGCGTCAGTTGCCGGTACTAATTTATAAATTTCTGCTGTTCGGGTTTGCAATTCATCACGCATTTCTCTAATTTCCTGTTCGCTCAGCGTGTCTAAGTCGGTCAGTAACGACACGTACTTTTCCCGTGTCACCCACAAATCATCTGCAGCTGTACGATGCTTTCTAATATCATCAGCCAGATTAAAATCCTTAATATACAGGTTTAAGCCCAGCAATGCGGTTGAAGCAATTCCACTGACCCAGACCAATACACTTTGATTAGATATTGCCGATGTCAAAATTCCACCAGTGGTTACAGCAGAAAAAACGATCTGCCAGTATCTGATATGCTTATTTCTATTTACAAGGCGTTCCGCCTGTTTTAAATGTGCTGTATAGGTATATACAAGACGACCGTAAGCTTCACGGATTTGGGTTTCTAATGCGTCCTTATGATTTTGACTCATCTAAATTTACCCCTTCTGTCTTTTGAATTTCTCCTACTATATCATGCAGCACAGTCTGCAAACGTGCCAAAATTTCTACATCACAATATACCGATACACGTCATCTCGCAAGGGGGACTTCTAGTTCATAGTGAATCCAGATACTACGATTGATAGTATGAACAGCTTGGCGGTGATACAGTCCCACTGGCAGATACTATTCTAAATTGAATCGTACATAACGCATACAAAATCAAGATAGAAAGTACTGACTCAACCAAAGACATCTCTATAGGAAAATCTATGGTCAGGACAAAAATTTGAGCGAATAGCAGCGGTGACTCTGCCTAGTCCCTTTCTTAACTTGTTTCAATATAACGTTTTACAATACTTTCTTTGAATTTGTTGCTAAACATAACAACAGATTAGTAATGCTCCCAATTTAGAAATAGCCTGATTGCAGTTCTTGCTTCAATACTTTTATAATCTCACCTGCAATTTCATAAATATCTCTTCGTTCCTTTTTAATATACTTAATATCCCTCAAAAACACAGGGAGCTCTTTTGTACTGATTTCATCATCCAGCACCATAAACACTTTTCCATTTTCTTCAACCAATTTTTTGATAAATGCCGTCATTTCGAACTTGCACCAACTTGACGCAAGAAAATTCTTTGTAATCCAAAAAAGCACGCTACTTGAGTTATCAATTCCCTCTTGTACACTGTTTGTAATAGATTCACTTACTGGACAGGAATCTCTTGTCCGTTTAAAAATGGTACCAATTTCTCCACATCGCCTTTATCCTTTGATGAATGACTAATAAATATCTGTTTCTCTTTTCCGAAAGGACGCATAATATACCCTCTTTCAATAACGGTGAATGTTGGTAAGAGCCTCATATGTGGTCGGGTCAAAGTACCCTTCGTGATTAAACTTATCAATACCCATATCTCTTAATCCTCCTGTTCGATAACTGGTAAGATGCCTTCATTCTTCAAAAGGTCATAAAGGAAAAGTCTGCCCTTCTGAGTCCAGTAGGTATGCATCACACTTCTGCTCTCATCGATTGCGTAGGTACGGGACTGTGTGTATCCACACTCTGCATAGTGCTGATATAAAAGCCAGGTCTTTCTGAACTTGTACTGGACCCTAAGTTCGTGAAGAAGTTCATTGAACTTGCGACCGCTCATACCGTAGTCCTTTGCAATCTGTGTAATAGGAACTGTATTCTTGTTCTGTAAAATAAGGTCATAGTAGCTTGCCTTTGGCTGGAGTTCTGCAATCTGCTGACGCTGAACAAGTGCCAGACATTCAAGCTGCTTTCTTCTCTCACGCTCTTCCTTAAGCTGTGTGAGTGCTGCAATCGCAAGATCAAGATTTTCCAAGATTTCATCGATGGCGTACATTCCATGCTTACGGATAGCCGGAAAAACTTCTGATGTAACCCAATGCTTGAACTTCTTCGCATTCGGCATCTTGCTTGAAAGGATAAGACTGTAAAGTCCAGACTCATTGATGATGATGGTCTCCTTATCCTGGTTACCATCAAAGATCATGACCTTGTGTCTGTCCTCTTCATCTACATGGCGGTTGATATCTCGACTACCATTCTGGTACCCGAGAATGTCTGCTACATCCTTGCCGACAAACATAACCTCACCGTTTACAGTTGCTGTTCTTACAGAGCCAAACTCTGTGCTGTTGAATACTTGTAATTCCATACGAATTACCTCCTTAAATAAAATTTCTCGGAGGGGATTCCCCTGTTAGGGGAAATGGCCGCAAGGACAAAGGAGTTGCCGTTCCTGCCAAGGAATCACCCTCTTACCTGGTAGCCTTGGGAGAAGGGTTAAAAGGACGTTTTTGAAAAAGCTTTTTTTAATTTGTTGATTGCACGTCTGTAACGATGACTGACAGTGTTGGCATCCTCGCCGATTGATGCTGCATACTCGCCAACAGTGTACCCGTCAAGTGCAATAGCAATGACCATATCTGCCACTGCAGGTTTAAGAAGACTTCTCAAAGTTTCACAGCACTCTTCGTATTCAAGCTGGTTATGTACTCCGTCAATAGAACCGTCAAAGACTGACTTATCAGCTGCTCTGTACATGATTGCTTCTTCTGCGTTGACCTCAATTGTTCCGTCCTTGCTCTTCATATAAGCATTGCCAGTATGACGGTCATGCTTGTGCCAGCTGTTGTAGTCGGGTCTGTTGAATCTCTCCTCGATTACATCCTGGATTCTCTGTTCGTAGTCTTCCTGACTCTCATCTTCTGAAATGGAGATATTAAGCCATCTCTCCAATTCCACGTTTTCGACCTCAAGGGTCTGGTACTCGTTCTCGTAACGAATCTTGATTTTCATAATGTTCCTGCCTTTCTGCCTGGTTCTCAGCAGAAGAGCAATGGGAACAAATAAAGGTTGGTGCTTGTAGAAGTACCGACCCATGAAGCCTGAAAAAGGGCATAAGGAAATAAGGGTACCTCTATCACACCTTCCACAGGTTGTCCTGTGGTTGATGTCGATATCTGCATCCCAATGCCCTTATAGCTAATCAGGCCTTGTGATATTAATTACTGAGTGACGTTCTCACCTTATATAACGATCTTGATTTCGTTAACCGGGATCACATCAGAGTTATTGCTTAACTCTGTAATAAGTATAATCAACGGCAAAAAGTAATTGAAGATAGTAATTTTTAACATAACTTTTATAGAATAGTAATGTTATAAGTATTGTGTTTTAGGTAGCAATCAAGTATAATTAGCATATTAGATATAATTTACAATTACTATTTTTAGGCAAAAAATAAAGCCATGACATATGCCATGACTTTCCGACCATAGAAAGGAGCCAAAAATGCCCCAGATTAAAGAAAATTTTTTTGAAAATATTTTATTTAGGTTTGAAAGTTGCAGCTGCGACTGCGTTGAAGATATAGAACACGTTGCTCCAGGAGCAGCGCCTATCAGTAAATTCAAATTGCAGGCTATGCCGGAACAGCCTATTCTTTTTGGATATGCAGCTAAAGATGGATTAGTCCGTATTGCACCTAACGGAACAATCGAAGAAAGAAACATTCTCGGTACTCTGATGTCTCTTGCTAATAAACCCACCAAGGAACTCGTATCCTTCTTGAAAGGAAATGGTTTCCTATTTCCAGTTTGTGCAGGTGCTTATGAAGAATTTGACGAGGTATCTTTATACGGAATAATCAACAGACTGAAAATGACCGTTGAGTTAATGACGGCTGCAAACGAGATCAAAAAGAATTATAAGAAGATTTGCGACTTGACGATTTCTTTACTGTTCTCTGAGGATCTCACAATAAAAACCGACTCAATGAAAGACTCATACTCCAGCTGTCATCTCAAATATGTAGATACACTTATGAATCCACCTGCTCAATTATCTTACGGCAGACAGCAAGAATCATTTGATGGAGATACTTATAATATCACTGATTGTGTATACGGTTCTTATGCTCTGAACATCCAAGACTACAATAATATTATTGGTGGCTACTCTTCTGTACCAGGATATCAAAATGGATTCTATCAAAATATTACTTCGATGTTTGTTAATTATGAAAAGCAGGATATGACCAAGAAAATCTCTGACTTCCTCTTCCATTTCCTTTATGAAATGAACGGAGACAGTTCCGGGGAGTTCTCTGATGAAATGAAAACAGCACTAATTGAAATCGCAAAGTACATCATCGGAGAAGAAATCAACGCTAACCTTGATGGTATCCATCCTGTTTATAATTCAGAAACAATGGCCCCTTCATGGAAAGTAGATTCACTTCTTTGTGCAGCTTACTTCTCCATCTTCTATTTGAAACCAGACCTTGAATTGTATCGTCCTTGTGATAATCCTAGATGCGGCCGTTACTTCCTTGTAAAAACTACTTCAACAAGGAATCGTTTCTGCAGCCAGAAATGTTGCAATAGAGTCACGCAAGACCGCTACCGAAAAAGAAAAAGAGAAAAAGAAGGCTTATAAGAAAAGAACCTCTGTCTGCAATCATCTGCAAACAGAGGTTTTATAATATTTATCAGTTTTTTATTTTTCATCTACACCGTATGGGACTGTGTCTTCAGCAGCCATTGATACCACTGGGATCGGTGTATATGGTTTTTCCTTTGTTACTGGTGCCTCTCCAGTAGATTTTATTTCATCTCTCCCCAGAACTGCCTCGATACATTCAGCAAGAGCAACCTTCTCCTTCATCGGCTTGCCGGAATAATGATACATAAGATATCTTGTATCCATAACAATTCCCTGGATTCGTTCATAATGTTTCTTGTTGTATCTCCAGTCACCGACTGCCTCACCAATGTTTCCAACAACTGATGTAAATTTGAAATGGTTCTTGACCATGTTGTACGGCATAATAAATGCATTAAATAGTGAGTCTGTGTCTACACCTTTATATTTTTCCAGATACTCACCATATGTAATCTGCTTATTGATTGATGTGCCATTAGGAAGATCATTAGGAATGCCTGTCCAACCATACTTATAGCACTTGGCATCAAGGATGTAATACTTGCCATTGTAAATCATAATGGTATCCGGCATCAAAGGTCTCTTTTCCTTGTACTTGCCGTAATCAAGCAGCCATCTTGAACGAGGAAAATACTTTTCCTTATCTTTTTCTCCGAATGCCCTATCAATAAGTTTCTCCCACACATGGTCGAAATCATCAGTACCAAAGTAGAACTGCTTATCAGAAGTCTGCTCATCCATATACTCAAGCATATCTTTCATGCCACGGAATAAAGATTTTTTCTTATCATCGTTTGTCGTAGCAAGCTTATTTTGAACTATCCTAATTGACGTCTTTACATCTGGGTGTGGTCCTGGTTCTTCCGGCTTAGACGGAACATACAACCATCCGAGTCTCTTAAATGCCTCATAAACACAGAAACGGTTTATCTGAGTTATTTCCTTTGTATCGTTTGGTGTCGAGGAACGAACCTCAAATTGAGTAAACACAAACGAACTTACACCGTTTCTACTCTGCACAAGGGGCATCTGTTTTCTTGCGGTTCTCGCCCAGTCCTGCTTTCCAGTTGGTGCCGTGATATATACCTGTTCTTTCTCAACATAATATGTACCACCGATCGAAAAATAGTATTCGATGACACTCTTATATGCATTAATAGGAAAGTCGACTGTCTGTGGTGCTGCAAACTTATTGATAGCAAGTAAACGGTCATCCTTTGTTGTAAACTCAGACAGCACTTGTATCAGATGCTTAATGTCTGTTCTGATTTCAGCATCGGTTTTCGGCAGTTCGTATCCGATAGGGAAATAGACCATAGCATTATCGGAATCAGCTTTGATACCTACAAAACGGTCACCTTCTTCATTGCTGTTAATATGACAATGATTTTTGATATCATATTCCATGATTGAATTTAACGCTGAGCCTAAATCCATCTATCCTCACCACCTTACTCTTCTTCTGCTCCAGTAAACGCACTCTTCACATTGTCTTTGAAAACCTTAAATCGATCTAATCCCTTGGCATACATAAATGCATGGATTACCTGTTCAAGGCTCTGATACTCTGTAACCTCAAAGATTACTTCTCGGTTAAACTTGAATGCATCATCCCATAGATACTTGATTACCTTTTCAGGGAACTTTCTGTTCTGTCTCATAGCATCACGGATAACAGCAATCTGTGTCTTCTCTTCTGGTGTAAGAGTTCCTTTGCTTTCTTCCTTACGAAGTGTATCGTATTCCTTCAAATCACCCATCTCATCGTTGAACTTAAGGTCACGAAGATGAACGAAGTATGCCCCAAGTCTCTTATCTTCAGCAGAAGTCATTCTTGCACTGTTTCCAACAACAACCTTATTAATCTCAACACAGAAGTTTCTCCATGTAACTGTAGTATCTAGGATTTCTGCATTTGCAAGTGTCGGGTCAACATTTTCAAAATCATTCTCTATAAGACGCATATCCCATCTTCGCTGGAATGCTGTATCTAATGTGAAAACATTCTGATCTGATGTATTCATTGTACCAATAATAGAAAGGTTTGATGGAATACGAACCTTTTCAGTCTTTCTATCCTTACCATACATCTCTTCAGCAATACTCATATTAGTGATACCATACTCACTAGTTCCAATCGGATATCCATCATCAATATCACAGATTTCAACTTTACGGTCAAGAAGCTGGAATACCTCACCGAAGATAGCCGGAGCATTACCACGGTTAATTTCTTCGATGATAAGAATATACTCTGTTCCTGGATTCTGATATGCCTCACGAAGAATATTTGTGAAAGGTCCTGGAGTGAATTTATAACTTACCTGTCCATCCTCAGCAACTGCTGGAAGAATCTGTCCGATAAAATCCGAATAAGTATAGTCAGGATGGAATACCAGTCTTTCTACAACACTTCCTGGCTTACAATACTCATGTTCGATAGTCCAGCTTTTACCAGAACCCGGAACACCATAAAGAAGGACATTTTCTCCTGTTGTTAATCTATCGATTTCAGAATCATCATTAGATACTTCTTCTACGACTACAGTTTCTACGTGTTCATTCATGTTTCTTAATCTGTCATCATGAATCCAATCTGTATTACTTAAATAAAAATACAATAACTCCTTACGAAAGGCACACGCATATTCAGTTCCTTTTAATTGTTGAGCAAAACCGTTCAACATTGCATTGCTAATGGTTTCATTCTTTATTTGCTTTGAGATAGTATTCTTTGCATTTGAATGTTTAACCTTAAATGTGCAAAGTATGGATTCTCCACTATCATCAGTAATAATTCCTAAAAGAAGTCCTTTTTCTCCTTGAAGAATTTTCTCTTCTATATAGTTGTTTGATGCACCTTTTATCTGGATTCTTTGTTCGTAATCAAGATTTTCTCGGCCACCAAAAGTTAATTCTTTAGCACAGACAAAGTAAGTTCCGTGTTTCTGTGTTCTAATCTCAAACAGTTCACTTGTATTACTATTTTCAATTACAACTACATTTTCATCATATATACTAAATAATGATTGTAGTTTTTCTTTCACTATTGATCAACCTCACTTTTCTCAAAATACTGTTTCATAATACTTGATGCAACCAATGCTGCCATATCAACAGGCACTGCATTACCCACCTGTCTCCACTGCTCTCTAAAATCTCCATACAATTCATAATCATCAGCGAAAGTCTGAATCCTTTTTATTTCATTGATTCTCAAAAATCTATTAGTCCAGTGAAACGGTCCCATATTATTAGAAAAACTAGCCTGAATAGTCCAAGAAGGTCTATCTGGCGAGAGTTTCAACAAAAATGACCAGTATCTTGATCTCCATTTAAATATAGGATTAGGATAGCCTCTCTCTTCAGTGAAATACAAGTAATTATCCCCTGGAGGAACTAACTTGAGTAAATCTTTGTGCTTTGAACCCGCTTGCATCTGTTCATCCTCTGGTAAAGGATAGTCTAAATCACCGATAGCATCTCTGCAGGTAACCCAAGGTTTTCTTCCAGCAACTCCATCTGGATATTTTTCAGGACTATAATGCGTTTCCTCAGGGAATACAAACTTATCGGCAAAGTCTCTCCTTACACCAACACAAATAAATCTTTCTCGGGTCTGAGGAATACCATAATCCGCGGTATTAACAACCTTGTATGTTATCTCATAATCGAATTCTTCTGCCTTACTTTTCAGCAAATCAAATGCGGCTTTATGTGGCTTATATACAAATCCAAAAACATTTTCAAAGAAAAACACCTTCGGTCTTATCTCATCTAATGCTCTGAAATATTCATAGAGCGTAAAAGAATTTTCATCTTCTAATGCTCTTTTTTTATCAGTACGATAAAAACGTGATTTCGAGTAAGCAGGGCAAGGTGGTCCCCCAACAAGAATATCAATGTCCGATTTTTTCATATCTATTTTGGCAAGGCATTCATCGTAGTTAATCTTTCTTATGTCATCACATACAACTAGCTTACCAACTTTATTCTTCTCTAATGTATCACAAGCTGGCTTCCAAAAATCTGTCGAAAAGCATATATCAAATCCTGCTTTTTTGAATCCACAGTCGATACCGCCACCGCCTGAGAAAATACTTAATACGTTTGGCATTATTCTAAACTCTCCTTTACGAATTCTATCATTGCTTTTCCCATAAGACATGGCACTGCATTACCTATTTGCTTTTGAACAGATCTTCTATTTCCACAAAACTTATAGTTTTGTGGAAATGTCTGAATTGCTGCGACTTCAGGTGTTCTTAATCTTCTATTGTCCCAATGGAAAGGTCCTACCCAAGGTCCTGGTTGAGCACAAACTGTCCAAGACGGCTGATCAGGAGATAGCTTTAATAAGAAATTCCAAAATCTTTTATCTGCAACAAATTTAGGATTAGGATGACCCGCCCAAGCGGTCAACGCCTTATAATTCATTCCTGGAGGTACTTCACATAAATCATCATGATATGTACCACCTGCTGTCATTTCATACTCTTCAAAATACTCAGGTCCATCATATCCTGAGATAGCCTCACCAACATTAACATAAGGTAATAAACCATCTTTTTCACAATTTTTTGGATCACCATGAGTTTTCTTCGGCTCATCAGTCTTAAACTCGCCTTTTGTTCCTAAAATAAACAGTCTCTTCCTTTTTTGTGGAACGCCATATTCTAATGCATTTGCACGTACAATCTTATACTTATAACCACTCTCTTCTATTATTTCGATGAACTTATCTACTATTACCTTATTTGTTGGATGCATCAAACTCTCAACATTCTCGAACACAAATCCGTCTGGTTGCAAATCGGTAACCACTCTTAAGTATTCATTTACTAAAGTCGCACGAGGATCGTTGATACCCCTTCTCACCTGATTAGTTACCCAATACCCTGCTTTTGAAAACGGCTGACATGGTGCTCCACCGATTACTATAAACTTATCTGGATTCTTTTTTTCAACTATTTTTTTGAACACGTCACTTTCGATTTGATGAAGGTCTCCTTCAAATATTTCTGTTTCTCCAAAATAATCCTCATTTGCTTTTAATGTCTGAATGCAATCAGAATCAAAATCTGTGCTTGATATAACAGGAACTCCGGCCATGCAACTAGCAATGTCCAATCCGCCCGCACCTGAAAACAAGCTAACCGAAACAATGTTTTTCTTCATACATTTAATCTCCTTTACATGGCACTTTTTCCGCTTTTGACCCATTCGTCTAATTCGGATTTTTTAAATTTCCACTGTTTTCCTATCTTGCGAGCAGGAAGTGTAGAATCTTTTTTATCCACCCGCGTAATGTAACTGTTTTAATTCCTAGATATTCAGCAGCTTCATCTATATTTATCCAATTATCATTATATTTTTGCCCCACAGTTTTTCCTCCTATAGTTCTCACATCGCAAAACACCAATTTATATTATAATCAACTTTGATGATATTTTCAATATATTTGATGATATTTATTGATACGTTCACACATAATTTACTTTTATCATTTCTGTCTACCCAACCTCAAATCAATACTTTTGTCTATCCAACTATAAAAGCATCAAGGTTTTATGCGTTTTTTCAGGTATATTTCGTGGTCTGATCTTCAGTTCAAAAACCCTAGAAAAAGCCTTATATTTCAAGCATTTTCACACTATCGATTATGTGCTTTAGTCAACAGAACCACACACTCAACATGAGATTGTTAGGCTATTTTCAGAATTAGGGTAAAAGGTTCAAAAAAGCCTTTGTTTTCGATGCTTTTGCTATATTTGATGTGTATTTCAAATAAGCTTATATTTTGCTGAAAGTATGCTATTTATAGTGTTCTACCAGTAATTCTTCAAATCTCTCCGCAGGATAAAAATAATCCGTCTTGCCGTTAATCTTATCAGTTACCAAATACTTTTTGTTGATTTGTCTGTTCAGCTTTATTGTCTGCAAGACATTATTTTCGATAAAATTATATAAGTAATATCCATCTTCAAGATATATGCTTTGAAAACGATTCATAGTTGAGATAATTCTTCGGTCTGTAAGTTTAGAAAAACACACTAAGGGATGCTCCTCAAAGAATCGTTCCAACAGAACTGTCATTTTCTTATCATCTGAATATATATCCAACATATATCTTGCAATAGAATCTCCTATAAGCTCTACCTCTGCTTTTTTTACATCTACAAGCACAATTGTAAATTTGCTTGCAAAATTACAAACTTGAATACATTTACGATGATCAAAGTAAAACAACTTTGCTCCCCACTCTAATAATGGATTTCCCTTTTCTCGCTTATATACATCTAAAACAATTGGTCGCATAATCGGGTTCTGAAATTCTTCCGGCATTTTAAATCCATATCTGTCCACCGTTTGTTTTGTTGCATATACTATCATAAATTTTAACTCCTATTTTTTCTCTTTGAACTATACTTTGTACTCTTACGATGAGTATTTCCGTGTTCATCTGTTTCAACATTACTTCGTTGCTTACAAGTTTTCTGAACAGCATCAAACATCTCTTTTGAAATGATTGCCGGATGAGAATTGTTTAACTTATAAATCTGACCTTTTTCGCCATCCACATTCACTACTGCAATACCTATATACTTTTCATTACTCAGCATTTCTTCTATTGAACGTTTAGGCCAGTTATCTTTTCCTGTAGGAGATTTAATACCTCTCTCTTTAAGTTCTTTGACGATACCTAATATGCTTTTACCACCAAGATACAAATCAAAAATCAGTCTAACGATTACTGCCTGTTCTTCATTGATTACTAGATCACCATTTTCGTCCTTATCATAGCCATAGCATTTTCTCCGATAAAAACCTAAGTTTCCGTTAGCAACTCTTTGTTTGATGCCCCATTTGATGTTCGCACTTCGTGTTTCGTTCTCTGCCTGAGTGCAGGCTTCAATTGTTGATATCAATAAAGAACTTCCTACCGTTAATGTATCCAGTTCTTCCTGTCTGAAAATAATACGCACATCTGCTTCTTTTAAAGTATTGATTGCATCAAGTACTTCAACAGTATCTCTTCCAAGTCTACTAATATTCTTTACGACAACTATATCTGTAAGGCCAGCCTTACATTCTTCTATCATCTGATGAAACGCAGGACGCACAGAACCTTTTTTAGAAGATGCAATATCTATATGGATATCGACAAGTTTCCAGTTGTTATGCCCGGATACAAATCCAACCAGACCAGAAATCTGTGCCTTTAAACTTTTCAGCTGTTCCATACTGTTAGAACTCACACGAGCATAGATGACAACGCATCTCATTGGCTCACTTGTCTTTGCCGGTATCACTCTTACCTTACCTGGCATAACTACCACTCCTTTCTAAATAGGCTACTTATTTATAAATACATTCTATATGATTATTATCCTATTCTCAGCCTTGCTTTAATCTATATTAGGAATAAACATTTTTATCTACCCAACCTATTCTCAATACTTCTGTCTATTCAACTATAAAAAATTGTAGGATTTACGGTACTTTTCAGCTATTTTTCAGCACTTGCTTTTTCGCAATCGAAACACCGAAAAAGCCTTATATTTCGAGCATTTTTACACTATCAATTATGTACTTTAGTCAACAGAACCACACACTCAACGTGCACGCCCCAAGGGAACATATCCACAGGCGCGCCCTTCTCAAACCGATACCCATGCTCGCCCAGATATTTCACATCTCGTGCCAGGGTCGCCGGGTCGCAGGACACATAGACGATTCGCTCAGGCTCCACAGAAACCACAGTTTCCAGCAACGTTTCATCACAGCCGGCACGGGGCGGATCCAAAATCACCACATCGGCTTTTTCCACCCGAAGTCCGGCATCGTCCGCCGCAGCGCCTTCGCCCGAGACCAGCTTCGGCAGTTCTTCTTCGGCACGGCCGCACACATATCTGGCATTGACGATGTGATTGATGACCGCATTGCGGTTGGCATCGAGGACGGCGCCTTTGACCGACTCGATACCGATGACGCGACCCACTTTGTCATAATCCAGCACGCCATCGTGGCGCGCCATATAAGCCTCTTCCATCTGCCGCGCTGCGAAAAGCCCGATGGTGCCCACGCCGCAGTAAAGATCCAGCACCGTCTCCTCGCCGGAAAGACCGGCATATTCCATGGCCTTGGCGTAGAGCCTCTCCATCTGCACCGGGTTCACCTGATAAAAAGAATGAGGTGAAATTTCAAAGACCAGACCGCCCACTTCCTCATTGATGACAGGTTTTCCGGCAAGGGTAATCAACTCCTCCCCCATGACACTGCCCGGCATCGCGCCGTTTTTACCTTTGCAGACGCTGATGACCACGCTCTCCAAGCTGTATTCCACGCCGTCATCGGATACCGGCAGTTCATAAATGGCATCATCCAGCATTTCCACCAGCTTGGCAGCATTAGGAATCCCTTTGCCGTTGATGACCAGCACCACCATCACCTCGCCGGTGCCACGGGCAGTTTTCACCACCAGATGGCGCATTAAACCCTTTTCCCACTTGGGGTCGTAAGCCGTAATATGGTCGCTTTCCATAAACTGACGCAAAGCCTCCGCCGCTGCCATAGCAGGCGCTGACTGAATCAGACAGTCGTAGCAGTCCACTACCTCGTGGCTCTTTGCACGATAAAAACCCACCGCCGGCTCGCCCAAATTCTCCACGATACCGCCTTTGCGGGTGATAATGCCGCCGGTCCAAACAGGCATAGAAGCCTTGTTCCGATAGCGAAAAGGCTCCTCCATGCCGATAATCGACTCCATCTCTGGCTCCAAAATTCCGCCCAGCCGTACCAGCTTATCGCGCACCTGCTTTTCCTTGAGTGCAAGCTGCGCCTCATAGGAAAGACTGCTGTAAGGGCAGCCGCCGCACTGACTGCTATATTCGCACATTGGCGTAATCCTGTCCGGTGACGGCTCCACTAGGCGAAGCAGCTTTCCGAAGGCGTAGTTCTTCTTTACCTTAGTAAGCTCCACTTCTGCAAGATCGCCGACCACAGCGCCCTTTACAAAGATCGCAAAGCCATTACTTCTTCCGAGCCCCTGCCCTTCGTTTGTCATGTCCTCTATTTTGATTTGAACGATTTGTCCTTTTTCCATCTTTTTTACCTTTCTTGCTCTTTGCGGAAGAACCCTTGCCGGACTTTTCCGCCTTACGCTTTTCCTTTACACCTCGCGCAGATTTTTCGCCTCGACGCTTTTTTTCGCCCGATTCATTGTCACCTTTTCTTTTATCATTACGGTGACTTTTTTCTCGCAAACGCCGTTTTTCTGAAGGTTCCTGCTCTGACTCCGGTTCAATTTCTCCCAGATTCATGCGCAAAAAGGCTGCCGCCACTTCCAGCGGATCCAGCCCGTCGTCTACACATCGCTTATATACGATTTTCATATATGGAGTCAGGTCTTTGCCCTCACAATATTCCACAGCATCCGACACCGATTTGTACGCTTTGACAGTCAAAGCACTTGCGGCCGTCGGCATATCCTTTTCCTTAATCTTTGTATTGCAGTAATCCTCCAGGGAGCGAATTTTGTACTTCTCCCGCGGCGTAATCAGGGAAATCGCCTTCCCTTTTCTGCCTGCGCGGCCGGTTCTGCCGATTCGGTGCACATAGTACTCCATATCCTGAGGCATGTCGTAGTTAAATACCATATCCACATCGTCCACATCAATGCCCCTTGCCGCAACATCCGTCGCCAGCAAAAGCTCCAGCTTTCCGCTTCTGAAAAGGGTCATGACCCGGTCTCTCTGATGCTGAGATAAATCCCCGTGCAAAGCCTCTGCCGAGTAGCCTTTTCCCTTCAAAATCAAAGTCAATTGGTCGACTTTCCGCTTAGTATTGCAGAAGATCAGCGCCCGCTTCGGTGACATATAGTCCAGAAGCCTGCAGAGAGACGTATCCTTTTCCCTTCCTTTTACCACATAATAGGTCTGCTTGACGAGAGGAATGGTCATTTCCTCCTGTGGCACGTGAATGTGCAGCGCATTCTGTTGATACTTTCCGGTGATTTCCAGAATTTCATCGGGCATGGTGGCGGAAAACAGCGCAGTCTGCCGCTCCTCCGAAATAGACTCGCAGATAGTCTCGATGTCCTCGCGAAATCCCATGTTCAGCATTTCGTCCGCTTCGTCAAGTACCAGCATCTGCAAAGCATCCAGCTTCAAAGTACCTCTACGCATGTGATCCATCACACGCCCCGGCGTGCCAACTACGATGGAAAGTTTTCCGCGGAGAAGGCGGAACTGCTTCTCAATATCCTGTCCGCCGTAAATAGCGCCGATTTTCACACCGGGCACATGCTTTGCCATTTTCTTCAGTTCTTCCGAGGCCTGAATGGCGAGTTCTCTAGTTGGACAGAGAATCAGTCCCTGCACACCGCTAGCTTTGCTGCGAAGGTTTTCTATCATAGGGATACCGAAAGCAGCCGTTTTGCCGGTTCCAGTCTGCGCCTGCCCGATGATGTCCTTTCCTTCCAGAAGCACCGGAATCGCCATCTCCTGAATCGGTGTCATTTCAACAAAACCCATCTCATCCAGGCCTTTCAGTATCCTCTTATCAATCTGTGATTCGTTGTAATTCATTTAATTCTCTCTTTCTTTTCTCGTTAATAAAAGTATACCATACCTTCCGCCGAAAAGACAGGATTAATGCCGGAAAACACAACAAAATCAAGGCTGTCGCAGTGATATGCTCCCTTCTAGGTAGACAAGTGAAAAAATAAAAACTTGTTATCTGGAAGGGAGCATTAGTATGTCTAGAAAAATATCAGCAGAAGAGAAAATTACAGCCGTAAGAATCTATCTTGATGGCAAATCAAGTCAAAGACAGCTGGCTAAAATGTATGGGGTTGCGCAGAGCTCTATTCAACAATGGATTCGTAACTATGAGGCGATGGGTACTGCAGCATTTTTAACAAAAGGATATAAAAAATATTCCAAGGAACTTAAACAGCGGGCAGTTGAGGATTATCTGTCTGGGAAAGGTTCACAGGATGATATCTGTAAAAAATATGAGATTCGTTCAAAAAGTAAACTCCAAAAGTGGATAAAGCTGTATAATAGTGGTGGGATTCTAAAGTTACCCGGAACAGGAGGCTTTGTCATCATGACAAAAGGACGAAAAACAACATTTGATGAACGCATTGAAATCGTGCAGTATTGTATTGCGCACAAGCGAAATTATGCACAAACCGCTGAAAAGTACAAAATATCCTATCAGCAGGCTCGCAGCTACATCATCAAATATGAAGAGCGGGGCGTAGAAGGACTTCGGGATGGTCGCGGTCATCGCAAATCCGAAGATGAACTAAGCGAACTGGAAAAGCTGCGTGCAGAAAACCGGCTTTTAAGAGCAGAGAAAAAGCGTGCTGAAATGGAGATATCATTCTTAAAAAAACTCGAGGAAATAGAGAGGAGGCGGGGCTAAGCCTGGTGCGGCACCAGGCCATATATCAGGCAATCGAAGAAGAACACAAAGCCCATCATTATCCGGTAAGAGCATTATGCGAAATTGGTCAGGTATCCCATGCAGGATACTACAAGTGGCTGAACAGACAGATACCAAAAGAGGAACTACGAAACAGGCAGATTGCGGAAACGATAGAACAAATCCATACGGAAAGTCCCGACAAAGGATATCGAAGAATCAGAGATGAGCTTCAGCGTTACCACCGGATTGATGTAAACGATAAGCGAGTCCTGCGAATCTGCCGCAAGCTGAATATCAAGTCAACCATCAAGTATACGAATCAAGGCTGCACCAGACAGGCAAAGAACCCACAATATATTGCAGAAAACCTTTTGAACAGGCAGTTCAAGGCAGAAATGCCAAATCAAAAATGGCTGACTGATGTTACAGAATTTAAATACTATGAAGGAATTACAAAAAAGAAAGTGTATCTCAGCGCAATCTTAGATCTGTATGACCGGCGCATTGTAGCCTATGTCATCAGTGATTCCAATAACAATGCTTTAGTTTTTGACACCTTTAATGAGGCGGTAAGCAAAAATCCTAGTGCCCACCCACTGTTTCACAGTGACAGAGGATTTCAATATACGAATCGAGTCTTCCATGCAAAACTGGAAGCGGCGGGAATGAAGCAAAGTATGTCCAGAGTGGCAAAGTGTATTGATAATGGTCCAATGGAAGGATTCTGGGGCATTTTGAAACGTGAGCGGTATTATGGGAGAAAATTTACTAATAGAGAGAGTCTGGTGGGAATGATAGAAAACTATATTGAGTACTACAACAACAAGCGTTTGCAGAGAAACCTGGGAGTTTTAACCCCAATGGAAAAACATCGGTTATATCTGCAGGCCGCATAAAAATACCAGTCGGAAAACACTTCCGACTGGTCAGAAAATTTTATTTTTTTAATTGTCTACTTGACGGGTAGCAGTTCA
>NZ_QWES01000038.1:0-33078 GCF_009936115.1 Anaerotruncus sp. 80 | reverse complement strand
CTTGTCGTCTCGAATAAACAAATTCTTCCCATCGGCTTCCGGATAAGGCAATTCCAGTTTGGAAGCCTCTTCCATATGATACACCGCCTTGTGCTCTATAATCTCATGCCGGATATTCTTCATTTTTAAATATGCATAGATGTCTTGTTTCTGCATTGTCATAGCAATCTCCGTTTTGTGTTCTCATTCCTGTATATTCGATACCAGGCGATTTAAATCAACCACACTGGCACAATATAGTTTTCCCTGTCAATTGCGCTCAAATTTGGTTTCATACAAATCACCGCGCCTTTTCCCCGCGGAACAGAAGCCCCATCCAGCAGTGAAAATACTTTCGTCAATTCTGTTCCGGGATTTGCAGTCTTCTTAATCTCAATCGGATGCAGCACGCCGTCACGTTCCAGTACGATGTCGATTTCCTTTGCATCCTTATCCCGGTAATAGTACATAAATGGTTCTCTCCCGCAATTTAAGTAAGACTTTGCAATTTCTGAAACTACATAGTTCTCCAGCATTGCGCCGTTCATCGCACCGCTTTCTAAGGTTTCCGCACTGCTCCACTTTGTCAGATAGCAGACAAGCCCCGTATCATAAAAATATAGCTTCGGCTTTTTCACCAAACGCTTCAGCAGATTGTTGGAGTACGGATGTAGATAGAAAATGATTCCCAAAGTTTCCAAAATTGTAAGCCACGCCTTCGCCTGGATTTGATTGATGTCCGCGTCCTGCGCAATTTCTGCCACATTAAGCATCTGTCCGCTTCTCGCCGCCACTGCCGTCATAAATCTTAAAAACTTCAGCGAATCCACTGCAACTGAAAGGCCTTTCACATCCCGTTCAATATAAGTATTCAAATAGCTGCTGTAAAAAATATTGCTGTTACGATTCAAGCCACTGATGATTGCCGGCATGGATCCCTGATAAATCCGCTGAAAGATGGCTTGAACATCCATTTCTTCCCGCTCTTTCTCTCTCTCTCCTTCAAACAGTCAAAATCCAATTGAAAAGGCGTTATCTCACCGCCGCATATCTCTGCCTGAGAAAGAGGCGTTAAAGAGAGCAATGCTACTCTGCCCGCCAAAGATTCCTGTATCCCATCCATTAATTTGAATGCCTGCGACCCTGCCAGCCAAAAATCGCCCGGCATGTGGTATTGATCCACATGAATTTTGATATACGTAAAAAGCTCCGGTGCATACTGCACTTCATCAATCAGCACCGGCGGTTTATGCAGCTGTAAAAACAATTCCGGGTCTGTTTTTGCGATGCTTCTCTCCTGCAAATCGTCTAACGTGACATAGCTTCGCTCAGTTCCCTCCATCAGTTTCTGCAGCATAGTAGTCTTCCCAACCTGTCTCGGTCCCGTAACCAAAACGACCGGATACTCCTTTGTCACTTCCAGAACTACGGCTTCCAAATTCCGCTTTATATATCTCATGTCCATGCCTCCCTGCTGTAAATAAAATAATGCGCCATCAAAAATTCGGCTAAAATCTATTACAATTATATTTTAGCCGAAATCCGATAGAGTTACAAGGATTTTAAATTTTTTCTTTTTGTTCACTTTACAGCAGCAAATCCTTCTTGCAGAATTTCACCGACCCGGCAAAATAGCATACAATTGCGATTACCGCCAGAATCACCATGCCAGAAATAAATCTTGTATCCACACTTTATGAATCGTTACTTCCGGTTCGGTTTTCTTTTCATCGCCAGCAATTTCATATAGTCATCAAATTCAGCAGTATCGGTTGGTTCAAACATTACCCATTTTCCATCGCGATAGGTTTTCGCCTCATCATATTGTCTGCAAACGGCGGAAGAAAGAGTGTCTCTTATTTCTTCAAATTTTATTCTTTCATCTTTTCCAAAGATAATCATAAAACCAACACAGTTCCTTTTTGCATACAGGCAGCAAAGTGTTTTACCACCTCTACGATATTTATACTCGTAGATCCAATTCTTACCGCCAGTATTCCATAATCGCTCCATTTCGTATTTTTCGTCAATCGCCGTACATAACTTTTGCCAGACTTCAAACAAGGATTGTCCAAGCAATTCAGTCATCGTCGATTCAGATGGTATATTTTCAAGCATTGTATCCCCTCCGTTTGAAACTTTATTTTTTCCACTTATATTGATACCTCTATAGCGCTTTCTCCCTATTCGCAAGAAATTACTTGAATTCCTGCGGTTTCAGTCCCAAATAGGTTAAAAACAACTGCAAATTCTGTCTGGAAATCTTCTGTTTTTTCTCCTCATCATCCATAAAGTCCACAGCCGTTCCAAGACCACTAACCAAACAAAACAGGATTTCCGCGGCTTCCCCCGAATCTGAAATAGGAATTCCTTTGTATTTCACAAAATAATCCAGCCTTTCTTGAAATACCAATTTAAGCTCCGTCTGATGGCGGTAAAACTTCTCTCTTGCGGCGCTGTCTCGAAGCGCCAGATTATAACAAACGTAATACGCCCTGAGGTGCGAGACCTCATCCGCGCTTTCGTAGTTCAAAAACATTTCCTCCAGAAAGTCCGCAAACTCTATCTCTCCATCAGCATTCTCGTTCTCCTTTATAGACTGAATGCTCTTTTCCTTGCATACGGAAAGAACGTAATCCACCGCTTCATCGACCAATTCTTCCTTATTTTTAAAATAGTAAAAAATCAAGCTAGCTGGAATGCTGAGATGCTTCGCCAGCTTTGCGATAGAAACATTCTCCAGTCCATGATCTGCAATTAACTCGCTGAATCCCTGTAAGATGTCAAGCCTTTTCTGCTGATGTTGTTCTTCTTTTCTCATATTACACTTCCTCTCCTTTATTACAATACCCGATTTCCCCTAAAACTGTCAAGGGGAAAGCAAAAGCCCTGCAGCCGAAGATTGCTTCGCTGTCAGGACTTTTATTTTCGCTTTTAAGGAACGCTTTTACTTTTGAGGTTCAGCTTTTTCAGCGTTTATTTTCTTGTATTCTCTTGCCAGAAGCAATGTGCAGACTATCATAACAACCGCGCCAAATGCCTCCATGGTGAAAATGAAAGTGTAACCTGCAATATCACCATATTTGTCAAGCATGTGTCCGCATACATTGAATAACCATGCGTCCGTAGAATAGCCCATTGCCGAAGCGATGCCTATGGCAGTTCCGACGTACGACACAGGAATCTTCGCTTCAGAGAATGGAGTATAAACGGTAGTTGAATTCAGATAAGCAAACCCAGTTATCAAAACTGCAACAACAAGAAGCGCCTTAAACAAAGACGGCTCTTTCGGCAAAAGGATAACGACAATCGTAAAAATCAGAACCGCCGTACTTGCTACCAGAGCAACATTTTTCGACTTTCCCTGTTTATCAATAATTGCGCCCCCAATCGGACCCATGACCAAATTCATGCCGTTTCTTAATGTCGAAGTAATAACTACAGCGGTTGCAATACCAATTCCTTACACATCTGTCATCAACGGATTTAAATAAGGAATGATGGAACGAACCATGAAACATCCCCATGTAAAGAATACGATGTACCATACCGCTGGTATTTTCAATACTTTACCAATCAATCTGAAATCAACTCTGTTCTCATCCCCAAGATCAACTTTTCTTTCTGTATCGTAAGGTACAATCAGCCAGCTAAGAATCCCTGCTACAAGAATTACGACTGCGTATACGCGAAGACCTCCGCGGAATCCTCTTAACTGCTGCTAAAATGACATATGTACTGCAAAGACCTATCCCTCCCCATACGGAATTGAAAAAGCCAAACAAACGCCCCTGTTCTTCATCACTGCCCAGACATTTTATCATCTCTAAAAACGCCCCCAGTGCATGCAGGTTTTGGTTACACCGAACATCGCATAGATAGCTGCCAGCATCCCATAGGAATGAGACCTCGATAAAACAATACCCCGGCCGCCAGTTAAAATCGTAGATACGAAAACTAATTTTTTCGGATTGAATTTATCCGCCAGCCAGCCGCCCAGCAGATATCCCGGTACTGCAGTCAGTCCAAAGAACGGCAGAATTGATCCAACCCGACCATCTGTGACCCCCAAAAGCCTCTAAAAAGCGATTGTAAAAATCATAACACATATATGGGATTAAATATACCAAACATGTCATCGCAAGAATCACAATCCATAAATACTTTTTCAGCATAGATGCATTTACAAGAAACTGTGAAAAAAGTCTGTAAATTACCTTCTATGGTAATTTGGAACTATGAAACCTTTGGAATTTCAATAGTTCTTAGTTGAAAATAATATAATGTCAAGGACTCCTTTCGAGAAAGGAGTCCTTGTATGCTTTTCATCTGTTTTGTGATAATAATTTTTCAAATCCTTCTGTTGAATACGGTTTTCCCGCCTTTTTCAGTTCACTCGCTTCGGTAAGGGCAAGGATATGTTCCTTTTTCACACGGTACAAGAGACATGCAACAACCAGAACCCCGGAGATGACTGCCGGAATCAGTCCGAAAATCTTCTGCATTCCGCCGACCATGTCTTCTGTAATTACCTCGGAAGTCGGATCCACGTTGAACAAAGTCATCAGTATTCCGTTGAGCCACATACCCACTGCTACGCCGACCTTTGTCATAAAAGCACAGATGGAAACCATAAAACCCTCACAGTTTTTGCCGGTTTTAAATTCATAAAGCGCAGAAACGTCAAAATTCATAGCGTAAATGTCAATCCAAAATACCGATGAGGTCAAATTCAGTATTACATTTACGATTGCAAATACCACCAGAGACGGCGCAGTAAGCCAGCATACCAGTGAAGAAATTACCATAAGTACGAAAGACCACAACAAAACTTCCTTCTTACCGAATTTCACAATTAGTCCCCCAACAGGCGTAATGAGGAGCAGTGAAATCAGCAGCGAAGCACTCTGCGCGACAGATGACTGTGCCATGGTAAGACCGCAGCTGTACAGAGAATAGTAGAGCAGCGAGCTGTTCGCAATGCCCAGGTATAAATTATAAACCAGTCCAATGATAATCAGAATGCGGTAATCGTGCATTTTCAGCAGACCTTTCAGCGCCTGCATTAATTCTCCTTTGTTGTGGCTGTCCGAAAGTTTTTCGCCGGATTCAGCAGTTTCCGGCTGCTTCAGCTCTTTTCCGCGCATAGCCACAGCAACACACATGAAGGTGACTGTACTGATAAGACCCATTGCCGCACCGACAATTCTCCAAATGAACGCATCAGCGTAACCGCTTCCTGCCATGTAGTCTACAAACTGAAGGAGGCCAAATGAAAGCACCATCTGTCCCAGATTGGAGAACAACAAAACGGAAGTACGCATTTTCGTTTTTACATCATAATTCTCTGTAATCTCTGTCGCCATCGCCACATAAGGAATGTCGACCATGGTAAAAAACATCCAGAACGCTATATTGACCAGGATAAAGAAAGCGACTTTGCCGGCGCCGGATAAAGGTACATCATTATACAAAAGAAATACACTGAGTCCCAGCGGAATCGCGCCAAATAAGATAAACGTTCCTCTTTTTCCGAAGTTCTTCCAGCCTTTGCAGCGGTCTGAAAGGTATCCGATAATCGGATCTGATACCGCATCCCACATGACAGCGATTAACGAAATCGTTCCTGCTGCCGCCGGTTTGATTCCCGCTACACTTGTCAGGAAAAAGATAAAGAACATATAAAACAGGTTATATGCGATATCCTCGCCGATACCGCCTATCCCATAGAGTACAACATCTTTCATTCCACTTGCGCTTTTCTGTTTCATTTCTATACCTCCTGGGTATCATCCAGGCCTTCAAACCAGCCTGATCTCATTGGGTTCATTTTTAAATTAATCTGTTTCAGCACGGTATACTCCTCCAGTCCGGCGATGCCGCCGTCGAGGCACATTCCGCTCTGTCCATGTGGACTTACAGGCACAGCCGGTGTATATTCCATAAAAGTATTCGCCCATAAAATTCCAGTATTTATCTGGTTGCACACTCTGAGCATTCTGCCCATGTCAGAAGTAAACACCGCGCCGGCAAGACCATAACGCGTATCATTGGCGATGGCAATTGCCTCATTTTCGTCCTTAAAGGTCTGCACCGTCAGCACCGGTCCAAAGATTTCTTCTTTTACGATGCGCATATCGGATTTGCAGTTTACGAATACCGTCGGCTCAACGAAGTATCCTTTGGCAAATTCACCCTCTACGATGCGGTTACCGCCGATTAAAAGCGCTGCGCCTTCTTTCTTTCCGATTTCTATGTAGTCCAGCACGCGCTTCATCTGACCTTCTGAAACCATCGGGCCAAATTCTGATGCCGGGTCAAGAGGCATACCAATTCGAATCTTCGGCACTCGTTCCTTCAGCATTTCACATACGCGGTCATATACGCTTTCCTGCACCAGCAGTCTGGAACCTGCAACACATACCTGACCCTGACTCAAAAAGATGCCGAACATCAATCTGTCCACAGCTGCGTCCAGATCCCCGTCCTCAAAGATGATAAACGGAGACTTTCCGCCCAGTTCCATCGCACAGCGTTTTATGCTCTTGCCGGACTTTTCGATAATATCTTTTCCGGTCTGGGTGCTTCCTGTAAACACAATTTTAGCGACGTCTTCGCTTTCCGCTATCACTGTGCCCAGCTCCTGCCCCGGTCCCAAAATCAGGTTAATGCTGCCTGCCGGAAAGCCTGCGTCTTCCATCGCCTGAAAAACCATAGCTGTCGCAGCTGGCGATATGGACGATGGTTTTACCACTACCGTGTTTCCTGCAGCAAGCGCCGGCGCCATACCGCCTGCCATGGTTCCTATGGAATAGTTCCAAGGGGCAATCACAGCACAAACCCCCAAAGGCTCTCTCAGCGTCATTGTAATTAAATCGCCGTTTCCGCCTGCCGCTTCTCCTTTCAGTTCCCTGACAAGTCCTGCACAATAGCGGAAAGTGCCTGCTACTGCATACGGATCGTCATACCGGGTTTCTTTGTACACACGCCCCACGCTGTTAGATTCTGCAATCGCCAGCTCCTCGGCGCGTTCTTCAATCAGATCAGCTGCTTTATTCAGAAGTTCCGCTCTTTCTTCCGGCAAAAGCTGCCGCCACTGTGATCCCGGCTCAAATGCCTTTCTCGCTGCAGCGATTGCCCTTTTCGCATCTGCAGCTGTTCCTTCCTCTGCTTCCGCAGCAACCTGACCGTTTGCTGGATTGATCAGCTCGCGGTAGGCGCCGGTGCTGGAAGAAACCCATTCTCCGTCAATATACATTTTAATTCGTTCCATATTTTTTCCTTCTTTCCGGCATCTGCAAAATGCCTCAAAGCTTTATTAAATCTGCTGCCACAGACTTCCATCAGAGTAAACCGGCTTTCCGTCTACAATAGTAAGCACCGCTTTTGCATCTGTAGTACGCAGAGGGTTTCCAGCAAAGAGAACCATATCCGCGTCCTTGCCCGGCTGCAGGCTTCCGCATCGATCCGAAACGCCCAGTATTTCCGCCGGTGTAAGGGTGATAGCCCGCCATGCAGCCTCCTCAGCAAGACCTGCTCCTACAGCTAACGCTGCGCACAGCGATAAGTGCTTGAGCGGAATGATATAAGCATCCGTAACAATAGCAAAGGCAACGCCCTTTTCCTGCAAAATTCTTGCGGTTGAAAAGCTGGTATTTTTCAGTTCGTACTTTACCTTTCCTCCAAAAGTCGGTCCGAGAAAAACCGGATATCCGGCTTCTGCCAGTTCATCTGCAATCAAATGTCCTTCGGTGCAGTGATCCAAGGTTAGTTTTACACCAAATTCCTCAGCAATTCTAATGGAAGTAAAAATATCGTCCGCCCGATGGGCATGTGCTTTCAGCGGGATTTCTCCGGACAGCACCGGCAGCAGGGATTCCAGTTTAAAATCAAAGGCTTGGCTCTCGCCTTTTTCTTTTTTCTCCTTGTACTGCTTCGCCTCATACAGAGTCTTCCGCAAAAGCCCCGCAATCCCCATTCTGGTAAAAGGCGCTTTGCCATCCTTGCCATAGCAGGATTTTGGATTTTCTCCAAAAGCAACCTTCATGGCGGCAGGTTCTCTCACCACCATTTGGTCAATTCGATTTCCTGCTGTCTTTACCAGCGCAAACTGTCCGCCGATGACATTGGCGCTGCCTGGTCCAATCATTGCCAGGGTCACGCCGCCTTCCAGCGCCTCATAAAATTCCGGCGTCATAGGATTGATTCCGTCGATGGCACGCAGATGGGGTGTAATGGGATCGTTGATTTCATTGACATCATCACCTTCAAATCCAATGCCTTCCTCCAGAATCCCTGTATGGCAGTGCCCGTCAATCAAACCCGGTGTAAGCAGATATCCAGAGGCGTCAATGACTTCTGTCTGTTCATCCGCAGGCAAATCCGTTCCCATATCAAGAATCTTCTTTCCGTCAATCAACAGATTCCCGGTAAAATCCTCCCGCCACATGCTCTTAATCTGCGCGTTTTTTATCATTAATTTCATGATGATTCCTCCGATTCCTCTATATAGCAGCACCGAAATCCTACATCAAAGTAGCGATCCTCCGCCTGCATATAGAATCCATAGGCTAAAATACCCGCCATTTCTCGATTGACCCAGTAACCGCCGCGAATCGGATAGCGAACGCCCTCTGTCACAGCCCAACCCGCATCAGTGTGATGACCTGCGTCGCCGGAAGGGATCAGACACAGCTGCTGCAAAAGATTTCCCGATTCACATAAGTCCGTTTCCCAGGTCAGTTCACTGAACGGCGCCAGGATTTCCTGGTTTGCATCCTTTTTGCGCATTTCGGCAGCCGTAAAACGAACCCCTTCTTCTTTAGCGCCTTCTGTCATGGATAATGCTCTGTCACCGGATTCTTTTAAGGTCAAATCATCTGCGCAGATTTGGCTCCACGGCGCGCTTTCTAGGGTGTATCTGGCTGCGTCATTGTCGGCTACACATTCCAAAACACCATCGTGAAGCCGTAGTCCCGCTGTCATCTCCCAAATGTTTCCGTTAAGGTCAAAGATGCCTGCAAGCGTTCCATCGTGAGACCAGGATGCCGGGCCGCTGCCGCAGCCTACCCGCATAGGCGGTCCCTTCTCGCCTTCCGGTACAACTCCATGGAGAGATACCACGGTACCATGCTCGTGGGGCTTATCCCAAGCTTTCCCGCCATCGTTATTTCCCCTTGGCAGGGTTTCGTTTTTCAGACACCACAGCGCAATGGCCGCCCACTCGGCGCTGGTCATCAAATGCCAGCCCTTGCCTTTGTTTCTGCAAAATCTTTCTGCTTCCTCAATGGAATACAGTACCGCCGGATCCTCCCCGGGAAGACTGCATGCACGCTCGCTGCGTACCACATTCTGATACTTGCTGATATAGATGCATTCCTTTTCCTCTCCATCTACGATGAATGCCGGGTGAACTAAGTCCGGCGCTCCATCGATGACATCGGAAAGCCGAAACTTTGGAATCCGTACCATAACACTCTCTTGATTCAGGTCATCGTACAAAACCACATTGTTTCCTGTCAAATTCAGCTGCTTCATATCCGCTCCTTTCTTTTATCATAGAGCAATGGAAAACATTTTTGTCGTTTTTTTGATTGAACGTTCAATAAATATTTTATAGCACAAATTTTCAGATTTGTCAATGCGGAAGTTGTTGTATGGCAAGGCAAGCCCATGAAAAGAGTTTGCAGCCATTGGACCTGACAAAAGTTTCGTTTTTGTAGGATTTTGTCAGCAACATAGAAATGTAAAACCATGCAAAACCTTTTCATGCGCTCACCATGCCAAGAAGGATTTGCTCACAAAAAAACTTGCCGATATCCAGCTTTATATCTGAATATCAGCAAGAGTTTTGAAAATACCATTCGTGTAACAAATTTACTTGCAAACCCGTATGACCACTGGTTTTCTTCAACTTGCCATCTTATTCGAACTCGACTTTTCCTAACTAACACCATTTAGTATTTATTCTCTGCCGAGTTTATATATCTTTCAACTATATAATATATTAATATAATCGTTCCTATATCAGATAATATTATTGTTTCGTTACCACCGTTAATAGGGCTTGCTCTGTAACTGCGGATAATAGCTATATGTTCCAGGTTAAATTATAAGTGGTTTTATTATAAAATCAACTGATTGCTTCCGTATCTTCAATGAGATTTTTCTTTAGTGCTTCAATCGAATCTTGGTTCTTTTTCAAAAGTTCTAACTGCCTGTAGGCCTTTTCCCTTAATATTTTTAGCCTCTCGATTTTAGGTACTTCCTGCCTTATTAAATCAGCATTGGTATCTTCCAGATTGATAAGAACAACCAATTCCTCTGCTGAAGCAAAATCTCTAATATTAGGTGTTTTTCCGCTTATCCCCCTTTCGTTTCTCCATTGTGCCGCCGTTTTTCCAAACAAGGCCATATTAAGAATATCTGCTTCTGAAGCATATGTATATGACATCTCCTGTGGAGATAATGTTGGCGTTATCAAAAATTCCTTCACCGCATCCGTATGGATACGATAATTTATTTTTGAAAGTTCCCTTTTTACATCCCATCCAATCGCTAATCTGTTTGCTTCGTCTTTCTTTAATCGCTGATAGTCCTTGATAATATAGAGTTTAAATTCTGGAGAAATCCACGAAGCAAATTCAAAAGCAATATCTGTATGAGCATAAGTGCCTCCATATCTCCCCGATTTTGATATAATACCGATTGCATCTGTTGCTTTTATCCATTGCTGCGGTGTCAATGTAAACGCATTATCTCCCGACTTTGCTTTAAACCTATCGAATTCGATAGGTTTAAAATTAGGATTGTGGATTTGTTCCCACAAACCCAAAAACGAAATTGTGGAATGATTGCGCATCCAGTTCGCAACCACAATAAAAGCATTGTCCGGATTTTTATATTTTGCGATATCCGTCAGTGAAATATAAGCGTCCTCATTAACAACATCGCCCATTACTCTGATTTCTGTTCCGTTAGCGTCTATTTTCATATTTCTCATACATCTCCCCCTTCTTTCTACATCATGCTTGCCCAAATACCATATTGATTCCGATTAAATATTTCATCATTCGAACTCGACTTTTCCTAACTGATTTTGTTTAGGAATTATTCTCTATTGAGTATGTATATCTTTTGATTATATGATATATCCATATTATCCTGCCTATATGAGCTAATGTTATCATTTTGTTATCGGTGTTGATAATACTTGCTCTGTAACTGCGGATAATAGCTATATGCTATGATCTAAATTATAAGCGATTTTGCTAAGAAAATCAACCGGTTGTTTCCGTATCTTCAATCAGATTTTTCTTCAATGCATTAAGAGTTTCTTGGTTCTTTTTCAAAAGTTCAAGCTGCCTATATGCCTTTTCTCTTAATATCTTTAATCGTTCAATGTTAGATAACCCTTGCCTTATCAAATCTGCATTGGTATCTTCCAAATTGATAAGTACAACTAATTCCTCTGCCGAAGCAAAATCTCTGATATTAGGTATTTTTCCGCTTATTCCCTTTTCATTTCTCCATTGTGCCGCTGTTTTGCCAAACAAAGCCATATTCTTCGGTTGCATATGTATAAGCCATTTCCTGCGGAGATAATGTTGGTGTTATCAGAAATTCCTTTACCGCATCTGTATGAATACGATAATTTATTTTTGAAAGTTCCCTCTTAGCATCCCATCCAATCGCTAATCGGTTCGCTTCATCTTTCTTTAATCGCTGATAGTCCTTAATAATATAGAGCTTGAATTCTGGTGAAATCCAAGACGCAAACTCAAAGGCTATATCTGTATGGGCATATGTACCGCCGTATCGTCCCGATTTTGATATAATACCGATTGCATCTGTTGCTTTTATCCACTGTTGCGGTGTCAATGTAAATGCATTATCTCCCGACTTCGCTTTAAACCTATCGAATTCGATAGGTTTAAAATTGGGATTATGAATCTGCTCCCACAAACCCAAAAACAAGATTGTCGAATGGTTACGCATCCAGTTCGCAACCACGATAAAAGCATTGTCTGGATTTTTATATTTAGCAATATCCGTAAGAGAAATATAGGCATTCTCATTAACAACATCGCCCCTCACTCTGATTTTTGTTCCATTGGCATCTATTTTCATGTTTTTCATATTAAACTTTTCCTTATATTCATTTCAATTATTCTCCTATACTTTCTTTACTCAATATAATATTTTTAGATATTTCCGATAAAGTAGTTTCTCTTAATTTTTCATTCTCTATTTTATTTGCAATTAAATTTGCCAATAAAAGATTATTACTTTCTGCAAATTTTGCATGAAATTTTACAGCCGCTTCAATATTTTTTGTATACATTTTTATAAAAACTGCACCAACAAAATCTGCTATAACTCCACTTAAACTGCCTATACACAACAAAACTTTATCTGCATTCAAAGACATATACATATACAAACTTGCCGCCACTATCAACATTCCAAATATAACCATCATGATGCCAAGTGCAGATAGAAATTTTGTTTGAGTTAAATTCATATCATAGTATCTCATTAACTCTTTTTGATTCATTCTAAACATTTTTTCTGCGCGCAGTTCTTTCTGTTCGAGAGCTATTTCCGAAAATTCTTTTTCTTCTTTACGAGCATCTTCATCTAATTTTTCAATTTTTTTCGATTCTTTAAAATCAAAGAAACAACTTACAGATGCCATAAAGCAAATAAATGCAAGAAATCCAACTATATACACCAACATCTGTCCAATTGGAAATTCAAATATTTTGATATATATTTGATACGCAAGGAATGCTAAAATTAATCCAAATACAAGACCCCCTATCACGCCATTTCTATCTTTTTCTGATTTATTCTGTTGTTTTTTCTCACTACTATTGTTTTTATTGTTTTCTTGTTCTTCACTCATTACTTATATATCCTTTCCTTTGTAATTATAAAAACACTGGAACCCAACTTCTTAAATAAATACAAATAAAACATATTATCTGATAATCCAAGAAACTTTCCACCAATCGTATAAGATGATATAATTTCTCTTTCTTAAACCCTCTATAAATTATAACAACAACTCTAACTGTGCAAAAACAACTATATGCATGGCTCACATTATAAATAATTTTGTTTACAGCATCAAGCATTATTTAACTCTCTTTATTTTTCATCGTCTCCAATCACTTCCTTTAGCACAGATTATCCCTTATATGACAGCATATACAACAGGCGCTCTTGCAGCAGTTTCTCTGGATTGTGTTCCAATTCTATTATCGCTTTTATTTCCTCTTTAGCCTTATACGGAATAGTATTATTATTCTCAACAATCTTTTTTTAAACTTCCTTTACCGCCTTTTCACCTAAATTACCAGCCATTTACACAACTCCCCTTATCACATTACAACCGACAAACCATGATGTATTCTTCTTCATTTTCGCCAATGACCTCAAAACCTACTTTCCGATACATACAAACTGCATAATTTGCCTTTTGCACAAAAAGAGATGTCTGCTTATATCCTTTTTCTCTCAGAAATTGCAGCATAGCTCCCATAAGCGCTGTACCAATGCCTAAATTCCTGTATTCCTCATACAGTGATATGGCAAATGAGGGCGTTTTATCATCAATATGCCCGTAATCATTCATAATACGAGCCCATACCGCACCCACAATCTTCTCTTTTATTTCCACAACGAAACACCAATCATCCGCTTTTCCAAAATCCTTAATATATACTTGCAGCTCTGGCCGTTCGATAATAGATTTTGGCGGCTTGTCCATGCCCTCTGGAATAAAAATTGCTTCATACAGAAAATCAGATAATATTGGATATTCATTTTTTTTAATTTCTCGAATTTTATAATCCATGTCTATGTAAAACCTCACATATTTCAATTCAACAAACGGAATTTAATGCTTTTTAAGCTCTGCAATAGCAGCATAATGTAAAATATCAAATTCATTCGGCGCAATTTGTTCAAGGAGCGTCATATGCTCTTGTTCCCACATCGAAATTTCTTTCTCGGTAAGTGAAGCGCCGATTCCACGGCAAGCCTTCATTCTTCCAATCCAACTTTCACGGGTAAACGGTATTCTTAGAGTAAATTCTTCATGATATGCAAGCTTAAAGTTTTCTTTGTAGCAATCTGGTATGTCTATTTGGTGTTTCGTTTCTCCTGCGCCACTCCAATCTGGATTATATTTCAATACGAGTTTTTCACTGGCTCCTGCAATCTTATCCTCAAATGGCAGCCATGCCATATATAAAACAAGAATGCTTCCCCCTGGTCTAAGCATATGATAAAACTTAGGCATAACAGTTTCATGGTTGAAATACCAAAAACACTGGCATGCTGTAATTACATCAAAAGAGTTGTCAGGAAAACTTATATCCTCTATTGATACAACATGATAATCTATATCCATACCCTTTGAAAGAATTTTCGCTTGTTTGATCTGGTTTTCTGAAATATCCGCAGCCGTCCACTTCGCCCCATACTGGTACATATTTCTAGGAAGAACCCCTGTTCCCGTTCCAATATCAAGGACTGATTGTCCGTCCAGGCATAATTTACGGTCAATAATTCTTTGATAAAACTCTTGTGGATAAATGTCACGGAATTTCGCATAATCTAAAGATGTTTTCCCCCAGTCAAAGGGTTTTCCGCTATCTATATCTCTGTTTATTATCTTCATATCATTCCTTCCTCAACCCCGATTTTTCTCTGTATACAGCTTCCCGATAAACAAGAATTGACAGTATTGTTAAATCAGCTCTAAAGCTCTTTTATATAGTGGGTCTAAATCACAACCACAACTTCCACATTTTTCGTTTGCCTGTTTAAATGCTGATATTAAAGTATCTTTATCAGCTTTTCCATCTAACCATTGTTGTGCGGGAATAGATATTAAATCCCAACCAGATGCAACAAACTTCTCCATAATAGATTTTAATTCTCCCATAATATTACTCCTTTCAAATTAGCAAATGTCGATTTGTCATTTTTATAATTTTTTTATTTCCTTCAACGCTTTCTGAATGTCCTTATAAACCAATGGTTGCATACTATAATCATAAATAGATATATTAGCTTTATTAAGCGCGGAAAGAATATCATTTTTCAATTCTGGCTTATGTTTTGCAATAATCGGCAGCAACTTAATACACTGTCTGGCAGTAATGGGTTTAACATCTGTTATGTGTTTCAAATATTCATCTATAATTTCATCAACCTTATACTCTTTATCCCATTTTGCATTATAGGCAAGCAGTGTAAGCCCCCTTGTGCAAATATAAGAATTGTCACTATCAAGCATATCACTTAATCTATCTATAAAAGGATAAACACAATCCGTTTCTTCACTTTCTTTTTGCAATTCTTGTAATGCTTTGTAAGCAACATTATTATTTTTATCAAACAATAATTCAAATGTTTCCTCTATATTGCCTAACATAAACTCCTCCTTCACAAGTTAGAATTGGAAAAGTGATTACATATCGACTATTTTTCTAACAGTGTTTGCTGTCCTTATTGTTAGTTTAGTACTGATATTGGCGCTTGCCGTCTTAGACCACCAGTTCGTTTTTTGATAATCTTTTCTACTAAAAGACCAGAATACCGCCTCGTTATAATTCTCTATTTTCTCTAAACCTTCTTTAGGCTCTCCAATCTCATTATATACCTCTGCGAATGTAGTGGGTGGCATAATAAAGATTAGATTGTCATAGATTTCCTTATTATCGTTTCCCCACCAGTCGGGCGCATTGTGCAAAATCTCATCAAGTTCGTCTCTTAATATGACAAAAACAGGAATATCTAAAGCAAACTGTTTTTTTATCATTATCTCAATCTGTTTTGTAACTCCCTCTGTATCACCTTTTTCACTCGAAAAAAGCACATTACCACTGTTCAAATATGTCTTAACCCCTCCAAACTGCAGCTTTTCAAACTCTTTCTTTAATTCCGCCATCGGTACTTTGTTTTTACCGCTTATATTGATACCTCTTAATAATGCAACGTATCTTTTCATATCCACAAGCTCCTCTGCATATTCTAAATTTATATAAATCCTACCAAAAAGTTGCTACTTCCTGTTTGGCTTTCTCTTAATTCCTAATAATTTTATAAAATCATGAAACATTGATGTATCGGTCGGTTCAAACATTACCCATTTACCATCACGGTAAGTTTGTGCTTCATCATAGATTTTTTGAACTTGTTCCGAATAATTATTTCGTTCCGTTTCAAATTTTGCTCTCTCATCTTTTCCAAATATAATCATAAAACCTATACAATTTTCTCTTGCATATAATGCACACAATGTTTTACCACCTCGGCGGTATTTATACTCATAATTCCATGCTTTACCTCCTTTATTCCACTGACATTCCATTTCGTATTTTTCATCAATTAAAATACACAACTTATTCCATACATCATATAAAGATTGTCCGATTAAAGCAGTCATTTCTTCTTCGTTAGGTATCGTATCAAGCATATTAGCCCTCCTATATAATATAATTCCCGATTTCTCAGTCTAATTTCTTTTTCTAAGTATACAAAAAATTATAAGATTTTTCAATTCCCCGAACTGCTTTTGCTTAACTAAGCAGCACTCTCACATACCGCAGAAGCGCCACTTATCGCTTATGAATAGATAAATTCGCTCTCCACAACTTCCCTCACACAAGCTTTAATATTATTCATTTTTTAAACCCATAAAAGCTGATTTTCTGCCTTTAACTGCTCCGTCACTTCCTGCCTGTCGGCATATTCTTTTACCAGCCGAAAAAACATATCCTCTGCCTGTTTATCTACGCTTGCGAGGTATTCATTCAGCCTGCCGCTTGTCAGCAGATTGAGATAAATGAACTGCTTATGCTCTTTGAGATACTGCAAATGCCTTTGCCCCCATAAGCCTATCGGCTTTTTTTTCGGGAGGTAATGCAAGCTCTGGGAGATAATAGTCACCTTGCTTTGCATACCAGAGACCGTTGTTTTCGTCATAAATCCTGTTTTCCATAATGTTTCCTACCTTTCCTCTTTATTGTTTTTAAAGCGCTTTCCACGCTGTTTTGATTGCTGTATCACTTTTGCCTGCTCTAAAAGATTGTCTATCTGCTTACTTCCAAATGCCTTGCGGAGCTGCTTATAATCTTTGTTTTTCGCACGGAGGTTTTCATTTTCCCCTGCCAGTTTCTCATTGGTTCTCCTTAATCCGTCATTCTCACGGTGGAGATTGCTGTTTGTAACATTCAGCCAATAGTAGCTGTCCCACGCTTCAAAGCACCTTATAAGAGCTGTTTTAACAAGCGATTTCAGCTTTTGTAACAAAGGCTCTGCCACTTTATTTTTATATGATTTTGCAGACATGAACCCCTGCGGCTCTGGCAACTGGTATTCTGGGGAAGTGTCAAGCACTTGTTCCAAAGTTTTTAGGTTTTTCATGCCTTTGTCGTAATTCTCCACCCTGTCCGACAATACTTGAAATTCCTCTTTTTTCTCTGAAATCTGTCCCTCAAGCTGGATGACCTCTTTTTCCCGCCCCTGCTTTTTGTAATCAAGAACAGATAAATGTTTCTCATGCGTACCTTTATGCTCCCATTCAATGCCATGCCGCCCCATCACAGCGGCAAGGTTTTCTTTTTCGGACTGTACCCACTGGCTCCACTCCGTATCGCCACGGGAGCCGCCTTGGAATCCCTGCGCCGCTAATGCCTGTTTTAGAGATACCCTCGTATCAAGTCCACGCTTGCTGCCAGTCGTGAATGGGACAAAGTCAATGTGCAGATGCGGCGTTGGTTCATCCATATGGATATGAGCGGAAAATACATAAAGATTAGGGTTTCTCTCTTGAAATCCATGATAATATTCATCTAAAATCTGCCTTGCAAGCTGTCCGTTTTCACTTCCAGCACTCATATTTTCCTTATCGCCAATCTGTAAAATCAGTTCATGGAACGGCTTTTCCTGCTTTGAGTTCCGTATCTTCTCGTAATAATCGGCAATGCGGCGGTCTGCCCTTGTCTGTTTCTCATTATATCTCTGTAATGCTTCATCAAATAGCTTATGATATACTTTCTTGATATTCTCATTACAGTAATCTACATTGAGGTGGGAGCGTTCAGCATCCACATTTTCAGCCTTGAATTTACGGCTGTTATGGTTGACCGAGCCTTTCCCCACCATTGCGCTAATCGTCCGTCTTATAAAATCACACCCTTTCTTTTCGGCTGGTAGGCTTTGTTACTTTCCCGAAAGTAACGCAAAAGCACTTTTGTCGGCTGTGCCAACAAAAATGCAACCTGCAAGCAGGTTTTGCGCTCTCCGAGGGGCGAGGGCGGCTTTTTGTAAAAAGCCCCCTGCACCCCGCAAAAACTTTAATTTTGCTCACTCCCAACCGAAAAAGAACATTGCAAGATTGCACTTGTCCTAAACATATGCAATGTTGCAACCTTAACAGTTGCTCGCTTCTTTTTCTTCGGGAAGTTCCCAATACCACCCATTGCCTTCCTTTATTGACTTAACGCCGAGAGATTTTTTTGCTTCGTCAAGCACTCTTTTTGAGATGCCGATATTCTGTGCTTTCTTTAATATAAACTGCTGTTGGCATTTCCCATCAGACAGGCAATCCATGATTAATTTCTCTGCTTGTTCGGATTTCTTTTCACGGCTAATGCCGTTTAATAAATCATCAATGGAAATATCATAATGACCTTTCCACACAAATCCAGTTTCTTTATTCAGTTCAAAAGCAATAGGCTCACCTTCAGGCGCAAGGGAAGATTTTTCATGCGCAACTACCCGCACTTCCTTGTTTTCCTTGAGCCTGCCGACAATGAGTACGCTTCGTGCCGTTGCTTGGAAATCAATTGAGCCAAGCCCTCTGTAATTTGCTTTGCCGCCCTGTACTTTATTCAAGTGTCCGACAAGGATAACGGCGCACCCATATTTTTCTGCTACCCGTCCTAACTGCGAAAGAACATTGCGGACTTCGTTTGCCCTGTTCATATCAATTTGAGCGCCGATATACGCTTGTACGGGGTCTAAAATAATTACCTTTGCGCCCGTTTCAATAATTGCCTGTTCAATTCTTTCATCAAGCATTGAGAGCGCAGCTTCCGACTCGTCAATCACCTTGATTTGCGTACAGTCTGCATTGGCTGCAAGCAGACGGGGCTTAATTGTGTCGCCAAGTCCATCCTCTGCGGTTTGGTAAATAATTTTTATCGGCTCACGCTCCGTATCATCACAAGGCAGTTTATCTCCCCTTGATAAGATAGAAGCTAGCTGTAAAATCATCATTGTTTTCCCATCGCCGGGGTCGCCGTGGACAATGGTTATCTTCCCATAAGGAATATACGGATACCAAAGCCACTCGACCTCAGTAGCAAGTATTTCGTCCATATTCAAAATTTTAAGCTCAGCCATTATAGCCACCGCCTTTTTCTATGAAAAGATTGAATTTTGTGGTTTTTAGGGTTATACTATTACTACTACATTTTTGAATTGGCTGCTCCGTATCTGCGCCAACAGATACAACATGGGCAGCCATTTCTTTTTTATTCGCCATCTTCACTTTCTCCTTTCAGCCCGCCAAGGATAACGGCAATCAGCTCGATTGTGTCAAGCAATTCTTCATTTACACCCTCACCCGCTTCAATCCTCTGCAATTCTGCAAGAACGGCAGCAAGCTCATTGCGGAGTGCCTTATACACCCTCGGATTGCCCTGCACGACCACGTCTTGGCATAAGAGCCGCCTTGTGATATAGTCCTGCTTGGTAAGCCCCGAAAGCCGCACCGCTTTGTCAATCCGCTCATTTTCTTCGGGAGATACCCGAAAAGCAACAGTTTTATTTCTCCATCGGTTGCAGTTATCTAAGTTCTTATTCGACATATTAAAAATCCCCCTTTCCTAAATCGTCAAGCCTGTCTGCCATTTCTGCCTGCTTTGACGGAAACAGATGTGCATAGCGGTAAGTGATTTCAATACTCTCATGCCCCACTCGGTCAGCAATCGCCACCGCCGAGAACCCCATGTCAATCAACAGACTGATGTGGCTATGCCGCAAATCGTGAATCCGTATGCGTTTTACGCCTGCAGCTTTTGCGCCCCTGTCCATCTCGTGATGGAGATAACTTTTTGTTACCGTGAAAATACGGTCTTTCTTCTTTAAACCGTACAGCATACCGATATATTCCTGCATCTCCTCACAGAGAAACTTTGGCATCTTGATTGTGCGGTTGCTCTTTTTTGTTTTCGGAGAGGTAATCACGTCCTCCCCATGCAGGCGTTGGTAGGATTTGTTAATCGTGACCGTTTCCTTATCAAAATTGAAATCAGCGGCGGTTAAAGCTAATAATTCTCCTTCTCGGATTCCGCACCAGTAAAGCATTTCAAAGGCGTAAAAGGAAACTGGCTTCTCCATCATTTCATCCGCAAACTTCTTATATTCCTCTTTCGTCCAGAACAGCATTTCTTTGTGTTCCTCGCTCCCCATATTGCCCGCCTTTGCCGCAGGATTGGAGCGGAGGTCGTAATAGCGTACCGCATGGTTAAATATTGCTGAAAGCTGGTTGTGAACTGTTTTCAGATACGTCTGCGAATAGGGATTGCGTTTTTCATCACGGTAGGCAAGCAGCTCATTCTGCCATGCAATAATTTCCTTTGTGCCAATCTCACTAATCTTCATCTTGCCGAAGTACGGAAGAATCTTCGTCCGAATGATATGCTCTTTTGTCAGCCAAGTGTTTTCTTTCAGTCGGTTCTTGACATCATTCGCATAAAGCTCTGTAAAGGCTTCAAAATCCATGTCAAGGTCAGCGCAATTTTGTAGCTGAAACTTGCGCTCCCACTCCTGCGCTTCACGTTTTGTAGCAAACCCACGCTTGCACTTCTGTTTCCTCTCCCCTTTCCAGTTTACATACCTTGCCATCACATACCATGTGCCGTTGCCCTCGTTCTTAAATACTGGCATTTACACTTCCCCCTTTCCTGCCCCGTAAAGCCTTTCTTGAAAATACTGGCGGTTTACTCTCCCCGCAATCGTGATAAATCCTTGCTCTTTCAACTCGTCATTTAATTTCTTGATGAGCTTATATGCGTAAGGATTTAATACAGAAAGCTCCTGCACCACCTCATCCCCACGAATAAAAAGAGTGAAACATTATGGCGATTGGCGAAAGAATACATTTTTTCCGCATCATGCGGGGCATGACACAGAAATATCTTGGTATGCTTGTCGGGTTTCCCGAACGGAGCGCAGACGTGCGTCTGGCACAGTACGAAACTGGCTCACGCAAGCCAAAGGCAGACTTGACGGCTGCACTGGCACAGGCTCTTGACGTTGCGCCGCAGGCTCTGGACATACCCGACATTGACAGCTACATCGGGCTTATGCACACCTTATTTGCCCTTGAAGACATTTACGGTCTTACCGTCAGTGAAACAGGCGGGGAAGCCTGCTTAAAGATTAACAAAGACAAAAGCAAGGATGCCGCCGAGTTACTACAAATGCTCTGCGCTTGGAAAGAACAGACGGACAAACTCTCTTTCGAGGAAATCAGCAGGGAAGAATACGACCAGTGGTGGTATAATTATCCAAAGTTTGACACCATGCAGCATTGGGCGAAAGTCCCCTCTAAGGAATTGAGCGATTCCCTAGTCGAAGTATTCAGGGACAAACTTAAAACCGATTGACAAACACGACAAAAACGCCCTTAGCCATGAGTTCCTACCCACAGCTAAGGGCGTTTCAAATATGGATTTATGCCAGCCGTCCAAACCGCTTACAAATCATTCCCCCACCAACAAACCACTTGACAGTAAGAATAATCGCACTCAAACGACTGTTATCAATTTGTTATCAAAAGACCTTTCCAAAGTCCGCAAACCCGCATAAACACTGGATTTACTAAGCATTTTTGTTTATTCGAACTCTATCGTCCCTGGCGGTTTTCCCGTACAGTCATAGAACACTCTGTTCACGTGATCCACTTCGTTGATAATCCTCGTAGTCACTTTTTCGATGACTTCCCAAGGCAGTTTTGCTGCCTCAGCGGTCATGAAGTCGCTGGTGGTAACAGCGCGAAGCGCCACCGCATAATCATATGTACGGAAGTCGCCCATGACACCGACGGAACGCATGTTGGTCAGGGCCGCAAAATACTGGTTGATTTCCTTATCAAGACCAGCAGCAGCAATCTCTTCTCTGTAAATCGCATCAGCGTCCTGCACCAACTTTACCTTTTCGGCAGTTACATCACCGACAATACGAATCCCAAGTCCCGGTCCCGGAAACGGCTGACGGAAGACCAGATACTCCGGAATGCCTAATTCCAGACCTGCACGGCGAACTTCATCCTTAAACAGCATGCGCAGCGGCTCGATGATTTCCTTGAAATCCACATAATCAGGCAGCCCTCCCACGTTATGATGGCTCTTGATTACCGCAGAATCGCCTAATCCCGATTCAATGATATCCGGATAAATGGTGCCCTGCACCAGGAAATCCACAGCACCGATTTTCTGCGCCTCTTCTTCAAAGACACGAATAAATTCTTCACCGATGATTTTTCTCTTTTCCTCCGGCTCGGTCACTCCTGCCAGCTTATCGTAAAAACGCTGCTGCGCATTGACTCTGATAAAATTCAGGTCATACGGACCTTCAGGACCGAATACAGCTTCTACTTCATCCCCTTCGTTTTTACGCAGAAGACCGTGATCCACAAAGACGCAGGTCAGTTGCTTTCCGATGGCCTTGGACATCATAACCGCCGCAACGGAAGAATCCACACCACCGGACAGAGCGCACAGCGCTTTTCCATTTCCCACTTTGGCACGGATTTCTGCGATAGTGTTTTCGACGAAAGCGTCCATCTTCCAGTCCCCTTTGCAGCCACACGGACCGTAAACGAAAGCAGACAATACCTCAGTTCCCTGTACCGAGTGGGTTACTTCCGGGTGGAACTGTACCGCATAGATTTTCGCCTCTGCGTTTTCCATCGCAGCCACCGGGCACACCGGCGTGCTTGCAGTCACCGCAAAACCTGCCGGCGCTTTAGCAATATAATCGGTATGACTCATCCACATGATAGTAGAGTCGTCTACATCACGGAGAATCCCGTCCTTATTTTCAATCGTAATTTCTGTCTTCCCATACTCGCTGACCGGCGCAGTTTCCACCTTGCCGTCGAGAGCCCAGGCAACCAGCTGTGCGCCATAGCAAATGCCCAGAATCGGAATGCCTGCGCTGAAAAGCGCTTTGTCATAATGAGGAGACTCCATATCGTATACGCTGTTAGGTCCTCCTGTCAAAATAATCCCTCTGGGATTTTTCGCCTTCAGCTCGTCCAAAGGCATTGTATAAGGGTGTACTTCGCAGTAAACCCCTGCTTCACGGACTCTGCGGGCAATCAGCTGATTGTACTGCCCGCCAAAGTCCAAAACAATAATCAGTTCTTTATTCATTTTGACAGCCTCTATCTAATCGCATTCTGAGAACTGTCACGCAGAATCACATCATGAGCGCCGCCCTCTACAATAGAAGTCGCAGATACCAGCGTCAGCTTCGCATTTTTCTGCAGATCTGGAATGGTCAGAACACCACAGTTGCACATGGTGGATTTTACTTTATTCAGAGACAGCGTCACGTTATCATGAAGCGGTCCTGCATAAGGCACGTAAGAGTCTACACCCTCTTCAAACTTCATTCTAGGATCGCCGCCCAGGTCGTATCTCTGCCAATTGCGGGCACGGTTGGAGCCTTCGCCCCAGTACTCCTTTACATAGTTGCCGTTGATATTCAGCTTGTTGGTCGGTGATTCGTCAAATCTGGCAAAGTATCTGCCCAGCATGATAAAGTCAGAACCCATAGCCAGCGCTAAAGTCATATGGTAATCATACACGATACCGCCGTCGGAGCAAATCGGCACGTATACACCGGTTTTCTCAAAGTATTCATCTCTTGCAGCAGCAACTTCGATTACTGCAGAAGCCTGTCCGCGGCCGATACCTTTCTGTTCTCTTGTGATACAAATGGAGCCGCCGCCAATACCGATTTTTACAAAGTCTGCACCAGCGTCTGCCAGGAAATTAAAACCATCGCGGTCAACAACGTTGCCAGCGCCGATTTTCACAGTGTCACCGTATTTTTCTCTGACCCATTTGATGGTGTCGAGCTGCCACTCGGAATAGCCTTCAGAAGAGTCGATACAAAGCACGTCCACTCCTGCATCGACCAGAGCCGGAATCCTTTCCTCGTAGTCACGGGTATTTACGCCGGCGCCCACTACATATCTTTTGTGAGCATCCAAAAGCTCATTCGGATTGGATTTGTGGTTGTCGTAATCCTTTCTGAATACGAAATGAGTCAGTCTCTGCTTATCGTCTATGACCGGCACTGCGTTCAGCTTGTTATCCCAAAGAATATCGTTAGCTTCGCTTAAAGTGCATCCGTCCTTGGCGTAAATCAGCTTCTCAAACGGTGTCATAAATTCGCTGATCTTGGTGTCGGTGGACATTCTGCTGACACGGTAGTCTCTGCTGGTTACCAGACCGACAATTTTTCCCTCTGCTGTACCGTCCTCGGTAATCGCAATGGTAGAATGACCAGTTCTTGCTTTCAGTTCCAGTACATCCTCCAAAGTCTGATCCGGTCTCAGGTTGGTATCGCTCTTTACAAAACCCGCCTTATAGGATTTTACTTTGCGAACCATCTCCGCCTGGCTAGCAATAGACTGAGAACCAAATATAAAAGAAATTCCACCTTCCTTAGCAAGTGCAACTGCCATCTTATCATCGGAAACGGCCTGCATGACTGCGGAAACCAGTGGAATATTTGCGGTAATTGAAGGTTCTTCACCTTTCTTAAATTTAACAATCGGGGTCTTCAAGCTAACATTTTCAACTCTGCATTCCTTGGAAGAATAGCCAGGTACCAAAAGGTACTCGTTGAAAGTTCTTGAAGGTTCATTGAAATAGTGTGCCATGTATGTTACTCCTCTCCTAAAATAATAAAATATGTTAAACAAATTACTTATAAATTAAACGGCTGAAAAAGTCTCCTGCCGTAAAGTGTTGCCAATAATTTTATACTATTTGGCGACCTTTTTCAAGGGCAAATTTGAACCTTTTCAGCCTTTTTTGATAAATATTTTTTTCACAAGGTTTTCTTAGTTGAGGAGATCCAGCAATTCTTCTCTGGTGAGCATCGCCCCACTCATATCGCCGCCTGAAAGAAGCTGTTCCGAAAGCTGTCTCTTTTTCTCCTGCATCTCCAAAATTTTTTCCTCTATGGTGTCCTTTGCAATGAGCTTATACACATTCACAACACGCTTCTGACCAATTCTGTGTGCCCGGTCGGTTGCCTGATCCTGCACCGCCAGATTCCACCACGGGTCAAAATGAATGACTACATCTGCGCCGGTCAGGTTTAACCCCGTTCCTCCTGCTTTCAGCGAAATTAGAAACACCTGGGTATAATCCTGATTAAAAGCATTTACCATCCGGGTTCTTTCCTCTTTTTTCGTTGCTCCAGTCAGCATATAATAGGAATGCCCCGACGCGGTCAGTTTTTGCATAAGCTGCGGGAACAGCGACGTAAATTGAGAAAACAATAAAACTTTATGTCCACCGGATACAGCATTTTCAATCAGTTCCATAGCAAGTTCCATCTTAGATGCACCGCCTTTATATCCTTCCAGAAAAAGTCCCGGATCACAGCAAATTTGGCGCAGTCTCGTCAGCTCTGCCAACACCTTTATCTTTGATGTGTTAAAGTCTTCGTCGCTTTGCTGCGTCAGCATAAGCTGCAGTTTCTTTACTTCCGCATCATAGAGTTCCTGCTGCTCACCTGTCAATCTGGTAAACGTATTCTTTTCAATTTTATCCGGCAAATCCCGAAGCACATCCGCCTTGAGCCTGCGAAGAACAAATGGTTGAACCATTTTCCTAAGCCGCTGCATCACAGCCTCATCACTGCTCTGCACAATTGGAATTTCCAATTCCTTGCGGAATCTCTCATATCCAAACAAAAATCCCGGCATCAGATAGTCAAAGATGCTCCATAGCTCGCTGAGGCGATTTTCGATTGGAGTGCCCGTCAGCGCCAAACGAAAAGACGCTCGAATCAATTTCACTGCCTTTGCGCTCTGCGTCCCGTGATTTTTTATGTACTGTGCCTCATCAATCACCTGACAGCCAAAGATCTTCTGTTCATACGCTGTGATATCCCTTCGCAAAAGTTCATAGGAAGTGATACAAACATCTCCATTTTCAATAGCAGCAATTTCGTTCTTTCTCTCGGCCGCATTTCCTGCGATGACTCGAACAGGAAGCGCCGGCGCAAATCGCTGCAGTTCACTTTCCCAGTTGTAAACAAGAGATGCAGGGCAAATAATCAGGTGAGGTCTTTGCCCCCGACCTTTATCCTCCCATTCAGACTGGAGATAGGTTATCACCTGCAGTGTTTTTCCAAGACCCATATCATCTGCCAGAATGCCGCCAAATCCATAACTGGACAAAGTTTTCATCCATAAAAAACCTCTTTTCTGGTATTCGCGCAGAACCGCACAAATTCCGGAAGGCAGTTCATAATCATTATCCTCTGTCGTACGCATATTACGAATCAACGCACGAAATTCCCTGTCTCTCTCAGCGGGAAGTGAAGATTTTTCTTTTAATGCCTGATCGAGGTACATCGCCCTGTATTTAGGGAGCAAAACTTTGTCTCCCAAAAGTTCCCTTGCCGACAAATGCAAACTTTCTTTCAATTCCGCCAGCATATCAATGCCCTCGTCATCGATATTGATAAAATCTCCATTTTTCAGGCGATGATATTTTTTCTTTTTATCGTAGCGACTCAAAATGTCCACAAGGTCTTCCCTTGACATATCCCCGCAAAGCAGCGATAAATCCAGCAGACTTCCAGATACAGACACTTGTACAGATACCTTTGGTGTCGGATGCACATTGATTTTTTTCAAAGCATCAGATATATAAACATCGCCCATCTCCCGCAGCTTATCAAGACCTTCTGTAAGAAGCGCAAAAATCAGTTCCTCGTCTCTCTCCACCGCAAGGCAATCCTTTTTTTCTGCTGCAGATTCAAAATATGGACGAATCAGCCTGAGCACCTCTGCCTCTTTTGCTAAATCTCTTCGGGTTAAATCTACAGATGGATCCAAAAGGTTATATTTTTCCATTCCATAAACACCTTTTGCCTGACAGGTAATCACATCCTTTATTGGTGCATCTAAATAAAATTCAAAGGCTGCCTCCTCGGCAGCATAATCGTTTGGCTCAAAGTTCTCGTACTGCACTTCCATCCAATCTTTTATCTTCGGCAGAAGCTGGCTGCAAAACGCAGGTAAATCCTCCTTCTTTACATAAACAGTCTTTCCCGACGCTGCAAAACTGCGAATCAGTTCCATCAGTTCTGCATTTTCCCTGTCCCTGTGCAAATAAATTACACCCTTCTTAAAGAAGATCAGATATTGACTGCTTTCGTAAACAGTTGGGCAATTTAAGTGCATTTCAACGCCGTTTTCCTGTCCCTCAATGGTTAAAGACAGGTCAGGTTTTCCCTGACAAACTTCCCAGTTTCTTGCACTGGCAGCAGGGATAAAAGCTTCAATGCTCCGCCCCAGCGTCGCTTCCAGAAGTTTCTCCAAAGAACTGCTTGTAAGTGCCATGTATCGCATTGCCGGTGCTGTATCATAATAGAAACTATAATAGCCCTTTGATTTCAGATAGCTTTTCTTATTTTCCCGCACCCAGTCCATTAGAAACACAACATAAGCCCGTGACTCCTCTTCAAAAGCCTCCAGTGTATGAATAAACGAGAGCTTTTTTCCGTAAGCATACTCTTCCTGCCTGTGCATACGCTCCACAAACTGAAAGATATCTCTTAAAACATATAGATGTTCACTTCCCACTTTAAATGAAACCTGCATATCTGCATTCTCAGACATTTCAAGGTAGGGCTGCAGCCGAATCTGCCCCTGTAGCTGCGGCTGCAGCGCAGGTGCCGTCCTTCTTGCAATCTCTTTTTCTATTAAAGCTTTGAATGTTGCCGTCGTATCTCTTTCCTTCGCTTGCCGACAGGCAGCATCCAGCCTGTTTTTAGATACCATTCCGGGATATTGCGGCTTCACAGCAGCTGCCTTATATCTTCCCTCCTGTTCCTGCTGATATTCCATATATTCAAGAAGCGCCGCCACACAGTGCTTGCAAATCCCACGATAGCTTTGAAAGGCCGGACAGTCACAATAAGTCGACTCAACTTCATCCCCTGCAGTATCATAAGTAATCTCAACGGTATAGGTGTTGCGTCCGCTTCCCTTAACCTTTGCAATGACATTTTCAAAATCCGAATCTATCATATCTGTCTCAACATGGTATTGCAAAACCTTGCTCTTCTGGTACAGCTCTATGCCCCTCCCGTAGGTTGAATTCCCCGCCATACCTTTAATATCACTGCGTCTTAGCATTTACACTTCCCTCTTGTAATTTCTACACAAACAAATCAAACCAGTTAGTATTTCCCATCTCCTCATCCCCGAAAAATTCGATGTAATCGACAATCAGTTCCTCTACTGACTCGTCCACCTCAAAGATCAGTTCTCCGGTTCTGTTTTCCCCGGCAGCCAGCATTTCCTGATCCGGGTACATGCTGTCATCAAAGCTGTCCATAGTATCTGTCAAACCGCTGTCCATATCCGGCGCTACATAGGCGACAAAATCATAATTGCCGATTTCATATTCCTCATCAGTTGTATTGGTCACAGAAATATCTACGATAACAAATTTCTTGCCATCTTTTGCTGTCTTTCCATAGATTTCCTTTTCGGTTCGAACATCTTTCACCGTCCATTCAAAGAAACTGTTGGACAAAGTGTCCCCTAGCAGCCCTGTCGTCAGACTCCCAACATAAAGTTCTGCCTCTTTTGCCTGCTCCAAAAGCGGTCCGTAGTTTTTTTCTTCTCCGCCGCATGCGGTCAATGCCAGCACCAGCGCCAAACATAAACTTATGACAATATACTTGCTCTTCTTCATTTCATTTCCTCACAAAATTTTCTTTAATTCTTCCAGCGCCTCCGTCAAAGAGGGCTTCAGCATCCATACTTTTTCTAAAATTTCTTCTGCAGGCTGCACCAAATCTGGAACCATAACCGTCCTAAGCCCCGCCTTGCTTGCAGATAAAATGCCTGCAGCTGCATCCTCAAAGGCTATCGCCTCTGCCGGCGCTACCCCTATAGCTGCACAGGCTTTGAGATAAATTTCCGGATCCGGCTTGCTGCGTCCCACCATATTACCCGAAATCAGTCCATCAAAATATGATTCAATCCCAGCCCTTTGTAAATTGCCGCGCGCATAGCCCTCCGATGAAGAAGTAGCAAGCCCCACAGCCAGTCCTTTTTCCTTTGCAAACTTTAGAACCTCCCGAGCGCCCTCTTTCATGGACATGCCTTCGAGGTCTACAATCTGTACAAAGTGCCGCGCCGCCCTTTCCTGAAACGCTTCAACAGGAAAGTCATCTCCGTAAATTTCTTCAAAATATACCGCCCGCCGCGCTCTGTTAAAACCCAGCGTGTTGTAAATCTGCTCCCCGATGCCTTCATAGCCCAGTTCACTGCCTGCCGCATTCCAGCTGCGCTGCACAATCCGCTCTGAGTCAAAGAGAAGCCCGTCCATATCAAAGACAAAACCTTTTATCATCAGTTCTCCTTACTATGTGTTATTCTGTTATATTTTATCAATTCCATTCCCTTGACATATCTGACTGTGGTATGGTATATTGTTATTAACAAGGATATGCCGTTTGTGGTAGAGCGGCTTAGTCCAAAAGCATTGTCTTAAACCGTCAAACAATCACGTTTGGCGGTTTTCTCTACTTGCGGCCTTTATACAAGGTCGCAAGGGCAATGAGTACTAACGTATACTGAAGCAAATCAGATATTGTTATGTAGTTCATCGCATCACCCCCTCTTTTGGAGAGTGACCAAACCGCCCAACGGCATTTCTATCTCTGGTATGTGAAGCTGTCTCCAGCTTACTACCTGTTTCTCATCTGTCATTTCATTATAACAAACGTGCGTTCTTTCGTCAATATAAGACTTCTTCCCCTTTGTCCGCAATGTTTCCTTATTTTTATCAATTCCTATTCTACAATAAACATAAAAAAATGAAAAAAGTGATTTAACCTAAATTGCGTAATTTCGAAAAAAGTGTATAAACGTTTTTGCAAGATATTAAACATAATCACAAAATATTGCATAATATGCAAGTTTTCATTGCAAAATCGGCTATAAAGTTCTGCCTTGATTCAAATTGAAGCGTCTTTCCTAAGTGTTTTTATACATTTTTTTCACGTTTTCTAATTCTCGGTTAAGATTTACACTTTCACTTATACATTTTTCCCTAAAAAAATTAATATAAGTTAAAACATCATTATATACTTGCAAAACCCTCCACCCCGCCTATCCAAATCTTCCGGTTTCACCTATGGAATTTTGTGGTATACTATTAGGTACAATGGAAAGGAGTTTCTTATGGATATAAATCAGTTTTTTACAAAGCTTGATGCACTCTTTGCAAACAAGGAAATGCAGCAGGCAGAAATATATATGAAAGAGAGTTTGCAGAGTGCAGAAAGCACTGGCGATTTCGGCTCCGCCATCGCAATCTGCAGTGAGCTTGGCGGCTACTATCGCATGCTATCCCGCTACAATGAGGGAATCCTTCTTTACGAAAAGGCCCTCGGCTATTTGAAACAGCTGGAACTTTCCGGTAGCGAACACCACGCCACCACCCTGATGAATTATGCCACCACCTGCACGCTGACCGGCGAAAAGGAAAAAGCACTTTCCTTTTACCAGGAAGCCGCCAGAATTTTTACCACAAAGGGTCTGACTGCAGACTACCGCATGGCGACTTTATACAACAACATCAGCTCTGTGTATCAGGATCTTGAAGACTTTGAAAATGCGGAAAAATACCTGCGTCTTGCACTTTCCGTTTTAGAAAATCTGACAGAAACCGAAGCCGAAGTTGCTATCACCTACACCAACTGGGCGCAGCTCTGTCTCGCCACAAAGCGTCTAAAAGATGCTGAAGAAAAAGTACAGCTGGCGCTTGCGTCCTTTGAAAAAGCCGGCGGTGACAGCGATGTCCACTATGCCGCAGCGGTCAATGTTCTTGGCGAAATCTGCTATGCAAAGGGCGAATTTGCAGCAGCAATCGATCAGTTCAAAAAAGCTATGGAGCTTATGGCAAGAGATTTCGGCGATGATAACGCAAGCTATGCCGTCCTCGCAGACAATACTGCCCGCTGTTACACGCAGCTAGGCGATACAGACCTTGCAAAATCCTTCGCAGACAAAGCCGCCGCCATTTACGAAAGGATTGGAAAATGAACGGACTAGAGCTATCAAGAAAGTATTACGAAACCTATGGAAAAGAAATGATTGAAAGTGTAGAGCCGTCCCTCTTTGAGCGGATTTCCGCAGGACTTTGCGGCGAAGGCTCCCAGTGCATGGGGTTCGACGATACGATTTCTCAGGATCACGACTTTGCGCCGGGATTTTGCATCTGGCTCACAGAAGAAGACTTTGCCCACTATGGACAAGCACTGCGGGAGGCTTATGAAAAGCTTCCCCACAGTTTCTGCGGCTTTTCAAGAGAAAATATCATCGCAGATGACAGACTGGGTGTGATGACAAACAGCAGCTTTTATCAGCGTTTTACTGGAAGTCCTACTGGTCCCGAGAACAATCTAGATTGGCTCATGACCCCGGAAGCACAGCTTGCTATCGCCACAAACGGTCAGCTTTTTCACAATAAGAACAGAGACTTTTCTATGGTGAGGGAGAGCCTTCTCGCTTTTTATCCAGAAGATGTTCGCCGCAAGAAAATTGCTGCTCGCGCCGCCATCATGTCGCAGGCAGGTCAATACAATCTTCTCCGCCTAATTAAGCGTCAGGATAAAGTGGCGGTAACCCTTGCCCTTGCCCGCTTTACAGAAGCGACTATCTCTATGGTGCATCTTTTGAACAAGCGGTATACACCATTTTATAAATGGGCATTTTTCAGCATGAAGACTTTGCCGAGGCTGGCAGACACTGTCGCACCGCTGCTTACAGCTCTTGCAGACATTCCTGCTCTGCTGAAAAAAGAGCCTACAGCAAAACTCCACGACACAGCCTTTAAGCTGACGGAAGAAATTTGCGCTGCAGTCGCAGCAGAGCTTCGCGCACAGGGACTTTCACAGGAAGAAGATAACTTCCTGCAGAGCCACCTTGCAAGTCTTATGGCAGGAATTAAGGACCCGCAGCTTGCCGCCATGCACCCCATGGCGGACTGCCCTAACTAATTATATAAGGAAGGAAATCTCACATGGAAAAAGATATCAAGCTCATCGAAGACATTATCGATTTAGAATGGAATATGTTTCAAAAGGTCGAAAACATCGGCGGCAGAGCAAGCTGTCAGGATGATTTTGAAACCTTTTATATCATGCGCCGCAGTCAGTACGAAAACTGGTCAGACGAAATGCTCACCCGCTACTATGCGTATGCCTGTTCCTGCGAAGCTGACGGCAGAAATCTGGTGACCGAGAAGTACGGTCGTATGATGGAATACACCGATCTACACTACTACAACAAGTACGTTGCATCCCATATGCCTTTCGTGCCAGTAAAAAATTACCGTCTAATCAACGAAATCGTGGAAACCATGATCCAATGGGAAAAGGATTTTGCAGAGCAGTATCCGAAACTTTCCGGCGCAGGAAGACCTATTACCGCAGACGGCGACAGCACTGGCTTTACCTCTCAGGAAACCTATGCGAGAGGCGAACTTGCAACCTACCCGACCGATCTTTTGGAACTTTACGCCGCCTATCTGAAAGAATTGAAATCCCAAGGCAAATCTCTTGCTATCATGATTCAAAACTCCATGGTGCACCTCTACGGCTACGCGACAATTGATGAGGCTGAGGAAAGCCTACGATAATAAATTTTAAAATTGGTCAATTGCCAAGGTGAATTCCAGTTTGCCTAAGTAAATGTCAGGTACGCAAGAGTGGAGGATGTAAAAAGCTATG
>NZ_QWES01000037.1:0-35742 GCF_009936115.1 Anaerotruncus sp. 80 | reverse complement strand
AACTTAACTTTAACACAAAAATGAGATCTTGCAATTTTTTTATTCAGTTGTAACACATCTATTGTAAACCTACATTTTCCTCATTTTAAACCTCGTCTTTCCTCTTGACTTTTTCTGCTTTATGTCTCACAATGAAGATAGAGTTTTTCTTAATATATGTTTTGTGGCGCTACTCACGGCATATTTTTGAAAAGCTCTTTCTTTATATATAAGAAATATCACCTTTTTGATATTTTCACAAAGCCTAAGTCCTTTAGTAATATTTTTTGTTCCCCTGCTTATCCCAATCCATTCGTTTACTTTACATCGATTCGCCCTCCTTTCCTTAGAATATCTATTTTAAGCTAATGCTTAAAACTCCTTTCGTGTCTACGATATTTTCGTCAGATTCCAGGACTGTCTGACTTTAATCTGTCTCGCGGTTTTGTTGATTGCCACATAGCCAACAGTCGTATTTAGTTTGTAGCTGACGGTTCTTGCGATTTTTCCCTCAGTGTATTTGAAATCATAGGTACAATACATATTCACATCGGATACACCAGGCGTCCGTGCTGTTCGGTCGGTAATATCTGGAACAGATTTACCGCAACTTCCATTTGATGTACTCCAATTCACATCCGCAACTCCACTGCGTTCTTCTATTCCGTCAGCCGATAAAGTATAGTGGTTCTCTAAGCTCATGCTTGCTGTAACATTAGCAATAGACACGCTTGCCCTGGCTGTAAAATAGCGGTTTCCGTAATCCTTCCACTGATCACTGCTGCCAGAGGTTGCCATAGGAGAAATTTGTGGAACTCTTACTACCTGACCTTCCTTGCTATCGCTTAACTCCACAGTAAGCATACAACCATCACCCAGATTATACGATTCCACAGCATAGGCGCTGCCGTCAGGAAGCTGTTTCATCGCCAGATCTGTTCCCTGTGAATTTAACAAATCCACTGCCTCATCCATTTTCTCTGCCATAAAAGCATTTACTACATCTTCTGCAGTTTTCTCTATGACCTCCTTCTGTTCTGCCTTGGTCAAATTCTGATTCAGAGCAGCCTTCAACTGGGTCACATTTTGAATTTTGACCTGCTGTGTCTCTGCGCAGACACCTGCCACCATCAAACTCAGTACCAAAGATAGAGTCAGTAAAACACTAAACAATTTTCTTTTCATTTCCTTCTTCAACCCTTTCTTTATCATTTATAATTTACTATCTTTACCATAGCACACAGTTGACACGTTTACAATCATAAAGAAATAAGCGGTCGAAAAAAGAAATAAACGGTCAATTGCTTCCTGTTTTTTCCATGTTATGATATCTTAATTGCACATGTGTTACCAAAATTTTGCTTTCCTTTTCGTATTCCCACCATACCTTTCCTCCATTACGCGCTGCTGTTTCCTGCATATTTTTCGTGCCAAAGCCATGATTCTCCTGATCTTTTTTGGTAGTTTGAATATGTCCGCCAATAATCACAGGTTCAGTCTCAGTCGGATTCCAAATAGTGATAAAAAGAAATCCGCCTTGGTTTCCAATCTTGCATTTAATTTCCTTTTCCCCTGTACATTTACATACTGCCTCATAGGCATTGTCTAAACCATTCGATAAAATTACACACAAATCTGTCATTGCAACCGACAAATCCTCCGGAAAAAAACCGCTAAAGTGCAGTCGAATCCCCGACTCCCTGCATTTTCCATAGTAGCGATTTGCGACAGCGTCACAAATCATATTTCCAGTATGAAGATAATCCAGCCGTTCCTTTGCCTGATAAATTTGATGAAGGTATTCTCCCAGTTTTTCCATCTGCCCTTTGTCACATAAATCTGTCATCGTATCCAAATGCTTATAAAGGTCATGCCTAAACCTGCGCAGTTCCTCGTTAGCGCTACCCAGAAGGCGGTACTGTTCTACCTGTTCTTCAATGCAGCGTTCTTTCAAAATCACTTCGCGTTTTAACATTTTCCTCTGGTAAAATGCATATATGATTGCAATCATAAAACCTATGGTAATCATCGCAGTAATTGCGTCTTTTGCTTTGTTCGCCCCCTGATATAACATTGCTGCATCCGTATCCCCCGCGCCTAAATAAGCCCATTCCCATGGAAAAATACTTAAAATTAGTGAAAACGATATGTATATCAGCACATTTACACTCATAACCACCCCATTAATTTCAGCTCTTTTCTGCGCTAAGATTCTAATAAGCACGCAAAATATTACAGTAGTAGCCACCTGTGCAAAGATTGTATACCAGTCAGAGTTTGCATAAAAAGCATCACTTTTAAATACCACCAGCATGATGCCGTCCGCAAAACTAATAATCGGCATGGAAAGTTGCCAATAAGCAATTCCCAGACCCAAAAGATGGGTCTTCTTTCCTTTCAGAAAAATCATCGGTAAAATGCAAATGCTGTGTCCGAAAAGCCACAGCACATTATATGACAGCGCATCAAAATAAAACACCTGCGCAGCAAAGGATGCTATGATAACGCTGGCTCCTATAACGACAGAGCTGCGAGTTTTCCGAAACTCGCAGCCTAATATAAATCGAAACAGTAAAAATGTATTCAATAAATCCAATGGTAAAATGATAGCTCTGGTCATGGTAAACTCCCTTAGATATATTTCTGCGTTCTCATGCAATAAGCGGTATACTTTTCTAAGCACTCTTTTCTTCTGCGGCGGCTGATAAGCAGCACCTTATCACTAGGCTTGCCGCCCGACTTTTCCGGTACGTTCTTCAGGAGAATTCTGTCATCGTAAAAACTGCTGATATGCTTGCAGTTGACAATCTGTCCTCTGCTGATGCAGATAAATCCAAGCGGCTCCAGCTTCGCTGCAAGCGCCCCAACCTTCTGCTTGCCAATATTCTTGACTCTTCCATCTCTTAGGTGTGCGTCAGCATAGCCCGTATCAGCTTCAATCCAAACGATTTCGTCCAAACAACCGCTGCTGCCGTCCGGATAAGTAAAAGACTTGTTCGCAAAAATCAAATTAACGCCCGTATCCAAAAACCCTGCCAAATCATCGTACTGCGGTGGTTTAGATACAAAACCGATTACATTGACATTAAACGCTCTGAGGACATTGTCCATATGACTGGTCGCAAAAATAATCAGTGGTCCCGCACCTCGTCTGGCTAATTGGTTCTTGATATCAATACCGTTTATGGCGCCCATCTCTATATCAAGAATCAGAATATCCGCATCCAGTGGCTCTGCGAGAACATCCTGCGGATGGGTGGTCGTTTCAAGTTCCGCCTCGATATCATTCTCCCGCAAATAGCGTTCGCATAATTTTTTTAATTCCTGAATATCACTAATCTGGTCATCACAAATGATAATTTTCATAGGTAACCCCCAAAGACATTACATATTACAATATCATTTTACCATAAAAGCAAATATCAGAAAAGTATCTTTTCGCTTTTATTATACAATATGACAAATCCCCCTACAACCAAAAAGAAATAAGCGGTCAAAAAAAGAAATAAGCGGTCAAAATATAGTCTCCGTTACCTCATAATTTGTTTCTTCATCAACACTAATTCAAATGAGATGAAAAAACACAGCAATACTTACAAGTAACATCGGTGTCCCCACAATAAACCAAAAATAATCAACATACTTTTGCAACGGTTCTTCCCAATATTTTCTATTATAACCACGCCAGGCACTCCGTACCAGCCAGAATTGTCACCCAGGCAAAGCAGTAATGTAATACTGATATCCGACATTATGTCTCTCCTGATTATTTTATTAAAGTTAAAAGAAGTGAAGATTTAAAAATACTTTTGGAAATTGTCTTCAAAATTCATTTTTCTTTGGATAGTGGAAGATATCAGATGTCGAACCTCTGATATCTCCCGATGCAATATGATTAAGAGTCTAATCCCTCCCCCTTGACTAAAGCCTACCATTTTCGCTGTCAAAATACAATAACTTTCGGAAAACTGGTCATTTTTTCGGATAAGTGGTCATTTTTTACATAAAATTACAGTAATATATGTAAATTTTATTTAAATTTTTCATTTATAAGGCTTTCTTTACGAAAAAAACTATGAAAAAGGACTTTACATGAAATCCATGCAAAGTCCTTTTATCTCACATTTGGTTATACTCTTTCCACTCCGATACCGGTCTTATGTCCATTGAGGTCATAGGTTTCCAGTCCGGAAGCCTCTTCAATGGAAGTTGCCAGAGTTTCCTTCTTGATATAGTCGCCGAAAGTATCTACTGCAGCTTTCACATCTGCGTCTGCTTCCACGAAAATCTTGATGTTATCCATCATCTCGTAGTCGTTTGCTTTACGCATCTGCTGTACCTTGGAAACCAGCTCTCTTGCAAGACCTTCCGCAGCAAGCTCAGGTGTCACGGTCGTGTCAAGAATGGTGAACACGTTGTTTTCCATAGCTACCGCAAAACCTTCTTTAGCATTGATGCGGACATCTACGAAGTCCTTCTTTATTTCAACTTCTTCACCGTCTAAGTTCAGCGTCATAGCGCCTGCTTCCAGACGAGCTACCACATCAGCAGCGTTTTCCTTTGCAAGAGCCGCGCCAAAGGCTTTGATATTCTTACCTAGAACCGGTCCTGCCACCTTGAAGTTCGGCTTTAAGGAGAAGTTCATATACTGGTCAAGCTCCTCTGCAAAGACAACTTCCTTGACATTGAGTTCTTCCATAATCAGCGGCGTCAAGTCCTCGATTACCGCCTGATACTTACCATCTACCAGAATTTCAGAAAGCGGCTGTCTTACCTTGATTCTTTCCTTTTCTCTGGTTCCTCTGCCCAGAGTAACTAAGGTTCTGACAAGATCCATTCTCTCCTCTACCTTTTTGTCGATGAGGCTTTCGTCTGCCTTCGGGAAGTATGCCACATGAACAGTTTCCTCACCGGTCAGATTGGTATAGATTTCGTCAGACAGGAACGGTGCAATCGGTGCAATTAGCTTAGCTGTGCCTACCAGCACTTCGTAAGTAGTCGCATATACGCTCTTCTTGTCTTCAGTCATTTCCTCCGCATAGAATCTTCTTCTTGCGCGTCTGATGTACCAGTTGGACAAGTCCTCAGCAACAAAGTCTGTAATTGCACGAACAGTCTTCATATGGTCGTAGCTGTCCATATATTCTGTTACATCTTTTACCAGCTGATTATATTTGGAAAGAATCCATCTGTCCAGTTCAGGTCTCTTGTCATAATTTACTGTCAATGCCGCAGCATCCACATCGTCCTGATTGGAATACAGTACGAAGAAGTTATATACGTTCTTCAAAGTGCCAAAGAACTTGCTCACGACATCGATGAGTCCATCCTCGTCAAACTTGGTCGGTGTCCACGCCGGTGATACAGAAAGCAGATACCATCTGGTCGCATCTGCACCGTATTTGTCGAAGAGCTCAAACGGAGAAACGGTGTTTCCTCTGGACTTGCTCATCTTCTTTCCTTCTTTATCCAAAATCAGGTCGTTTACCAGTACATTTCTATACGGCGCCTTGCCCATGATAAAGGTGGAAATTGCCATCAGGGAATAGAACCATCCTCTGGTCTGGTCGATACCCTCGCAGATGAAGTCCGCCGGGAATAGCTTTTCCTCAAATATTTCTTTGTTTTCAAACGGATAGTGCCACTGTGCAAACGGCATAGCGCCGGAATCGAACCAGCAGTCCATAACCTCCGGAACTCTGCTCATCGGCTTGCCACAGTGCGGGCACGTGATGTGCACGTCATCCACATACGGTCTGTGCAACTCTATGGAAGTATCGATATCCTCGATAGCTTTTTCTACCAGCTCTTCACGGCTTCCGATACATTCCAGATGACCGCATTCACATCTCCAGATCGGAATCGGTGTTCCCCAGTATCTGGAACGGGAAATTGCCCAGTCCTTTACATCTGCCAGCCAGTTGCCAAAACGCTTCTCGCCGACAAATTCAGGGAACCAGTTTACAGTGTTGTTATTAGCAACAAGCTGATCCTTCAGCTTGCTCATTTGGATATACCAGCTTGGTTTTGCATAGTAAACAAGCGGTGTACCGCAGCGCCAGCAGTGCGGATAGTTGTGCGCCAGCTTTTCCTTGGAGAAAATTTTGTTCTCTCCTGCCAGATACTTGATGATATCCACATCAAGACCTTCTTCCATAACAAAGCGTCCCGCCCATGGCGTTTCTGTATAGCAGCCTCGTTCGTCTACAGGCTGCAGCATTGGCAGGTTGTATTTGCGTCCGCACTGATAGTCGTCTTCACCAAATGCTGGTGCAGTATGCACGATACCTGTACCATCTTCTACGGAAACGTAATCCATGCAGGTTAGGAAGAATGCTTTCTTGCCGCCTTCCGGCTTTACAAATGGCATCAGCTGTTCGTATTCGATGTATTCCAGGTCAGCGCCCTTCATTTCTTCCAAAATTTCGTATTTGCCTTCGCCCAGCACTTTGTTCGCAAGCGCCTTCGCAACATAGAAGATATTGCCCTCTTCATCGCCCTCTGTCATCTTTGCTTTGATATAGTCGATGTCAGGACCTACGGTCAGAACAGTATTGGAAGCCAGTGTCCAAGGGGTTGTGGTCCATGCCAGAAAATATTCGTTTTCGGCATCTTTACGCTTGAACTTGCAGACCAGCGTGTTGACCTTGACTTCTTTATAGCCTTGCGCTACTTCGTGGGAAGCAAGACCGGTTCCGCATCTCGGGCAGTACGGCAGAATCTTGTGACCTTCGTAAATCAGTCCTGCCTTGAAAAACTCTTTCAGAATCCACCAGCCGGATTCGATATAGTTATTGTCTAAAGTGATATACGGATTGTCTAAATCTACCAGATAACCCATTCTCTCTGTCATCTCTCTCCACATGTCTGTGTAAGTGAAAACAGATTCTTTACACTTCTGGTTAAATTCCTTGATACCATATTTTTCGATGTCCTGTTTGCCGCTCATGCCCAGCTGCTTTTCGACTTCGATTTCTACCGGCAGACCGTGGGTATCCCAGCCTGCTTTTCTGTTGACCTGATAGCCTTGCATAGTCTTATAACGGCAGATAGAATCCTTCAAAGTTCTTGCCATCACATGGTGAATGCCCGGCTTTCCATTTGCAGTCGGAGGACCTTCAAAGAATACGAACTTCTCGCCGTCTTCTCTGGCGCTGACACACTTGTGCAGCAGATCTTCTTTCTTCCATTTCTCGACCTGTTCGTTCTGTACCTGTGCTACAGGCTTATCCGATAATTTCTTGAACATGTATCTCTACTTCCTTTCTGTTTTTTCGAGTTCGGGGTATTCTACAATAAAAAAATCCCCAACCGAAAATATGATTTCCGATTAGGGACGATTCAATTCTAAACCGCGGTACCACCCTAATTGCTAAACCTCGGACGCTTGCATAAATCCATATGCGCCTTAAGGCTGCCTCTCATTAGTGCGCAGGCTCCGGAGTGATATTCGCAAAATCGCAGCTTCACCGATCATCTCTCAGCAAACGATGACCTCTCTGTAAGGGTATTACGCCGGGCTACTGGTTCCTTCAACGCCTGATATAAAGTTTTACTTACGTACCCAAATATTTTAGCATTGTTTCGGCTTGTTTGCAAGCAAAATCTTTGCTGACATTTCGTATTTCACTTTACAGAAAAAAGCAAAACTCGATTAAAAAAATGCAAAGTTCAATCTTTTGATATTACTACAAACTAAATTTTCTTATCTTTAAGCAGTAATTTGCGCAAAAACTAGCAGTATGCATGTACATATTTTTAAGATTCTACAAAAGATCCTCTATTTTTTCTTAGATACTAATCCGGGTTGCATTTATCACCCAACAGCACCTGCTGGTTTTCCTTTTTTTGATGTAATAAAGGGTAAAGTTCTGCAATGCAAAAATTCATTTCGACATTCAATCTGAAGTCGCACATATATAACAGCAAAAATCCCATTTTACATCTCCGCCCTTTGCCGAATTGCTATATCTCACTTCTTTCTATGCAGCCCGAATGCAATATAAAGCACAACACCTATCACATTCATGCCACTAAACAGTGCATACACGCCAGTCGCGCCAAAGAAGTCCATTGCTACCCCTCCAAAGAAATTGCACAAAATCGTACCGCCATTGGAACTGACTGCATAAAAGGCTGCTACTGTCAGCGCAATGAGGCGAAAAGACACTGTCTCCGATAGATACTTAACGTATTCAGTCAGCAGGATCCCATTGACCATGCCTTGCAAGAAAAAAGTAGCCAGCAGAAATATATCGGAAGGTCCCAGTGCATAAAGCCCAAAACGCACTGCAGACAGCACCATAGCAAAGGCTATGGTTTTCTCTCTTGAAAATTTTGCGCAAAGCTTTGGCGCCAGCGCCATAAACGGCGCCTCACTTCCTACCATGAGAAGAAAAGCAGTTCCTACGCCTGCTACGCTGCCGCCGCCTTCTGTAAAAAGAAAGCTAAAATAAGTATTGTTTGCCACATTAGTGCCCATGACGAAAATGCCACAAAGAATCAGCTGCAGCGCCCGCTTTTCCTTCAGAAGTTCCTTATAACGGATTCTTTTTCCATTACAGGCAGCGCTTGCAGCAGCGTCCTCATCACGCTGCACAGTCATAATGGTAAATGCCGCCAGTCCAAAAGCGACCGCATTGAGATAAAAAATATTTTCAAGGCCCCATGTTCCTCCGATTTTACCCCCTGCAAAAACTGCAGCTGCGTACCCAGCAGCGCCACATAGCCGAATCGCCGAAAAATGCACCTGATCCTCTTCCAATACCAGCGCATCACACAGCCCCATGACCGGTCCCTGGAAAAAATATTCCAGACCATAGGTCGCAATAAAAATCAGAAATATCGTCACAAAAGAATTACAGACAGCCATTGCACCCGCTAAAAGGCATATCAGCGCAATTACTTTTCTTCCATCGCGGCTGTTGGCATATCGATTACCCCAAAAAGTGGACGCAAAAACAGCAATTGCCGTTGCCATGGAAGTCACTGTGCCGATTTGTGTTCCGCTAAATCCAATGCTTGCCATATATTGCCCGATTAGTGGATTGATAACCCCCATAGCAGCATAGCCGAATGTATAAAATAATTTAAATTTTGTCGTCTTGTTCAAACTATTTCTTCCTTTTTTTTTAAATTTATAGTATTAAGTAGTATAGCAAATCACGCCTCGGTACACAATAGCAATATCAATTATTTGGAGGTGTATTTTTTGATTATCGTTTGTATTCGAACCTTTATTTTATACTTAGTCGTGCTTTTCACCCTGCGAGTCATGGGCAAATCCGAACTTTCAAAGATGTCGACCTTTCAGATGGTAGTTCTGTTTATGATCGCTGAACTTGCCTCTATTCCTATCGACGAGCCGTCATCTTCTCTGATCAACGGCGCTATGGCAATCTTTACACTGCTTTTCCTGCAGGTACTGCTTTCTTATATTTCTATCAAAAACGAAAAATTTAAGAATTTCATCAACGGCAGACCCAGTGTCATTATTGACAAAGGCATGATTAATGTAAAAGAGATGCAAAGGCTTCGCATTACCGTCAACGATCTGTTTGAACAGCTCCGTCTGGGCAACTGCCCTTCTATTTCAGACGTAGAATATGCCGTTATGGAATCTAACGGAGAACTTTCTATTATCGCAAAGACAGATCAGGAAAAACTACCGCTGGTACTGATTAGCGACGGCATACTTTATGAAGAAAACATGGCAAAGACTGATACCGATTACAATACCCTGCTCTGCATGCTTCAGGCAAAAGGTATTACCGATATTAGCGAAGTCTTTGTCGCCTTCTATGATGGAAAGAGCATGTTTCATGTTTATCCTATGCCGCAACACAAACAAAATTTTTCTGGCGAGGTGTACTAAAATGAGAGCACTAATCACTTCAATTATCTCTCTGGCACTTTTAATCGGCTGCTGGGGAATCTTCTACCACTACTCCGATGAAAATCTGAATGGAATCATCACTGAATGCGAAGATGTAGTTATGGCAGCTATCCAAAACGAAAACTGGGATGAAGCCTATGATACCTTTAAAGAACAATACAAAATATGGCATGAATACCAGAACAAAGCGCTGTATTTTCTCGACACACAGCCCATCAACACCGCCGACGAAGAGTTTGCCAAAACGTTAATGTATATCAAGGCAAAAGATGTATCAAACAGCAGCGGCGAACTTCTGGCATTGACAGAGCAGCTTCGTGTACTTCACGAAAACGAAGGGCTTCATCTACGCAATATTCTATAATAAAATAGATGCACTGGAAAAGACAGGGCTTTTACAGCATACCCACCGCTGTTTCACCCTGTCTTTAGTCTTCTATGATTTCATACATATCCGCAGCATCCTCTTTGCGGCAGGATTCTGTCAGCTTCAGCACTTTTGCTGTAAGAGAGCTGTTGCCGAAAGAAATGTGAATCACATCTCCCTCCTTTACCTCTGCACCAGCTTTCACAACTTTGCCGTTCACGGATACACGTTCCTGATCGCAAGCGTCTTTTGCCACAGTTCTGCGCTTAATCAAGCGAGAGTTCTTTAAAAATTTATCGATTCTCATGAGTTTCCCTCCTATCCCAGTTTAAAAAGAAAAAAGGACAACGCAGGGTTGTCCTCTGTAAATGCTCTATTATTTGTTTACTGCGTCTTTCAGAGCCTTACCTGCTTTAAATACAGGAGCCTTGGAAGCAGCAATTTCGATTACTTCTTCCGGTTTTCTAGGATTTCTTCCCTGTCTAGCTTTTCTTTCTCTAGTCTCAAAAGTACCGAATCCGATTAACTGTACTTTATCTCCCTTAACCATTGCCTCTTCTACGCTTGCGAGGAATGCGTTAATAGCAACTTCTGCATCCTTCTTGGTAAAATTTGTCTTTTCTGCTACTGCAGCAACGAGTTCAGCCTTATTCATTCTAAAAATCCTCCTTAAAATTATAGATAAGCATTGAACTTACTCTTTCTTTGCCTCTTGCCAAAGTCTGTCCATTTCTTCTAGGCTCAGATCTGCTAAATCCAATCCTCTCTTCCGTGCAATCCTCTCCATACAGTCAAAGCGCTTGATAAACTTAACGGTAGCCTGATTCAGAGATTCCTCGGGATCGATATTTAAAAATCTGGAAGTATTGACCATCGAAAACAGCAAGTCCCCATATTCTTCAGCGATATGCGCATCATCGCGCTCTCTGTAAGCTTGTACCAATTCTGCAAGCTCTTCCTGAATTTTATCAAAGGGACCTTCTGCATCGGGCCAATCAAACCCAACTTTGGCAGCCTTGCACTGAACCTTGGAACTTCTAATCAAAGCAGGTAATGCCTTAGGCACTCTTACCAGCCGATCGGTATATCTAAGTTCCTCATGCTCTCGGCTCTTCATATTCTCCCATTTTTCAAGGGCTTTGTCAATAGTTTTTGCATCATCTTCTAAAAAAATGTGCGGATGTCTGCGAATCATCTTCTCACATTCCTCATTAATGACATCTTTCAAATCAAAATGTCCTTCGTTTTCTGATAAATTGCTATGAAAAACTACCTGCAGAAGTACGTCTCCCAGTTCTTCCCTTAGATTCTCCGTGTCCTTTTCTAAAATGGCATCTACGGCTTCATAAGCCTCTTCCAGCATACATTTGGTCAGCGTTTCGTGGGTCTGTTCCCTATCCCATGGACATTCTTTTCGCAAAATCTTTACGATTTCTACAAGACGCAAAAGTGCGTCCGCCTCATTATCTTTTGTCAAATACAGTGCTTCATACTCTTTTTTCATAATTATTTTACAAACCTCTTTAAAATTTTTACAAGTTTGGTTCCGCCTGGCATTGTTTCCACTTCATCCAGAGTAATAGCTTTCAGGGTAAAGATTAAAATGACATACACCACGACGCCTACCATAATGGCAAACAGCGTCGCAATGCTATTTCCAAGAAATCCTGCTACAAGGCGATATGTGGCAAAAGCACATACCCCCATAAGCATAGCAGCAAGACACGGGCGGATATAGGTCAGATTGTAGTTAAATTTAACGCCTGTATACTGCTTTACTGATCTGTTATTGAGGACCAACGCTACCACATAGGCAAACATGGTGCCCACAGCAGCGCCTTTGATATTGATATCATGAATCCCGACCAGAATAAAGGTCAGAATGACTTTTCCTACACAGCCTATAGCAAGATGAATCACTGGCAACATCTGCTTTCCAATAGACTGCAGCACGCCGACAGAAGTCTGCGTAATCGCTAGGAAAATAACACTGATTGCCATAATCATCAGGGTCGGTACTGCAGCGATTGCACTGGCTTTTTGATCGGAATACAGCAAAATCATAATTGGCTCTGCTAGTGCAAAAATACCAAATGCGCAAGGAAACGCCATAATCATGGTCGTCCTGTACCCCAGCTGAATATTTTCCTGCACGCCCTGTCTGTTATGAACCTTGAACGCTGCTGCAATAGCAGGAACCAAGCTGACTGCTACAGCTTGCGTAAAGACCTGCGGAAATGCAATCAACGAATTACAAAAACCACTTAAAAGCCCATAAAGAGTCTTTGCTTCTTCGTAAGACCATCCTGTCGCCTGCAGTCTAGTCATAATAATGCCTGTATCGATTAAAGTCATAATCGGCATAATCTCACTGCCGATTATAATTGGAATTGCAATTCCGACGATTTTACGCAGAATAACGCCAGTTTCCTCCACCTGTTTATTATTCAAGTCGATCTTTCGGTGAATGACCCTGCGATTCAGCATATAGATAACAACGATAATACCGAGCCCTGCGATAGAACCTGCCGATGCTCCAAAAGAAGCGCCTGCCGCAGCTTCTTTCAGCCCTGTATCCAAAAGCTTATAGGCAAGAGCCAGACCCACGATAACACGAATGAGCTGCTCCGTTATTTCAGAGATGGCAGTAGGATTCATATTCTGCCGCCCTTGAAAATATCCACGAAATGCCGAAAACATCGGCACAAAGAGCAGCGCTGGAGAAATGGCTTTTACCGCCAGCGCAGCATCTGGATTTCCAAGGGCTTTAGTGATTGCTTCTCCTCCGAAAAAGCATGCTGCAAAAGAGACGATACCGATTCCAAACAGTAAAGATGTGGCAACCTTAAATACCTTATGGGCATTTCTGTATTCCCCTACAGCAATTCGCTCCGATACCATACGTGAAATTGCCACCGGAATGCCCGCCGTAGACAACACTAAAAGCGCACCGTAAATGGTATATGCAAATCCGTAGTAGGACATGCCGTCAGCACCGATCCAGTTGGTTAGAGGAATTCTAAAAACCGCTCCCAGCAATTTGATGACAACACCTGCAATACCAAGCACTGCTGCGCCTTTGATAAACTTATTTCCCTTGTTTGACATAATCCCTTTCGCTTTCTATAGTTGTTTTAAAATTGCTGCTGTGGCAGCTTCTGTTTCAAAGATTGTCTTTTCTATATCGATGGTGGTATATTCTCCGTCTTTATAGAGTACTTTTCCATCTGCCATCGTCATGACGATATCACCATCGGTGGCTGAATATACGATGTTATTAAGCATATTATGCACTGGATGCATGTTAGCTGTATCAGTGCGAAGCACCAGCAGATCCGCCTTATTTCCTTCTTTTATGGTTCCACAGTCATATCTTCCCTGCGCCAGCGCGCCGTTTATAGTCGCTGCTTCAAGCGCCTGCTTTGGTGTAATTACAGTCGGATTCTGCTCTCTTACCTTTGCCAAAATTGCAAAAGTCTTCATCTCCTCAAAGAAACTTAGGTTGTTGTTGCTTGCCACGCTGTCTGTTCCCAGAGCCACAGGGATTTCCCGCTTCAGCATTTCGGTCACGTTGCAGATTCCGCTGGCAAGTTTCAGATTGCTGACTGGGTTTGACGCGACAGTCACGCCTTTCTCTTTTAGAATATTGAAGTCTTCTCCTTCACACCACACGCAGTGTGCTGCAATTGCCGGCACATCAAATATGCCGCATTGGTTGAAATACTGTGCCGGACTCATGCCGCCGTGACGCGCCTTGCACTCTTCATGCTCTGACTTTGTTTCCGACAGATGTACATGCATTCGCACATCCATTTCCTTAGCCAAATCTGCTACACATCTTACTGTTTCTTCGTTGCTTGTATATTCTGCGTGAATGCTGGCATCTATAATGATTCTGCCATTTTCTATACCGTTAAACTGTGTGATTGCGTCTCTGGCTTCTGTCATGGACGGAAGCTTTGTAATATCCATACCCATAGGATTTGCCACTGCCCGGGAAATATTCGCTTTTGCGCCGCTATCTGCCACAGCTTTTACCATATCCGGTATAAAATAATACATATCAGAAGAAGATATAATACCATAACGCAAAGATTCTGCCATGCAAAGGAGCGTGCCCCAATACACCGCATTGCTGTTTAGTCTGTCCTCAAAAGGAAAAATCCGCGTGTTGAGCCAATCCATCAACGCCAGATTTTCACCATAACCCCTCATGAGAGCCATAGGAGAATGGGCATGCGCATTATAAAAGCCCGGAATCAGCAGCCGGTTCTTTCCGCTATAGATTTCTCCAAAATCTTCCATCGGTGTATCTTTACCAATATAAATAATTCTGTCATCCTTCGTACCGACATACATATCGTGTTCAATCTCAAAATTTTGATTCAAGATTGTAATTTCTTTAAAAAGCATATTCTTTCCTCCATCAGGTTATACCGGTATTGTAACATGATTCCCTTTTTATGCCAATGGGTTTGAACGGATAAATTATGAAGATTTTATAAATTGCCCGGTATATTTTTCATAGCAAAGCAAAGACTAGAGATACAATATTTGTAATAAAGGAGAATAAGTTACATGAAAGCAACCGGAATTGTAAGACGAATCGACGACCTGGGAAGAGTGGTCGTTCCTAAGGAAATCAGAAGAATCCTCAGAATCAGAGAAGGCGACCCTTTAGAAATATATACTGGTGAAAGCGGTGAAATTATTCTAAAGAAATATTCCCCAATTGGTGATATGAGCCAAATCGCAGCAGAATTTGCTGAAACCGCCTCTTCTATTTTAGGCAGCACCGTAGCCGTTTCCGACACAGACAGCTTTGTTGCCGCTGCAGGCAAGCAGAAGCGTCAATTTGCAAATGACAAAATCGATGCAGAACTGGACCACATCATTCAGTCCAAAGATAGATTCCAAAGCGGACGAAAACTCATTGTTCCTATCGTCTCGCAAGGTGATGCCATCGGCTCCATTACAGTCCTTGCGCCGGAGGATAAAGACCTTGGCGAAGCAGAACTGAAAGCTGCTGAAATCGGCGCTGAGTTCATTGCGAAAAGATTATATGACTAATAGTAAAGAGTGTGCATATCTAGCTGCACACTCTTTATTGTATCAGGAAAAACAAGCTGCCAGTGAACGGAGATTTACTGTTTCAAAATATGTCCCTGCCTTGACAAACACCTTTCCCGTTTGATAGACTGAAAGCACGATATTATTCTAAAGGAGAATCGACAACATGCGCAAACATGCCGTTTTTTTCTATTATGTAGTCCCCTCTGTGCTAGCTTTTGCCTTATCAGGGGTTTACGCCATTGTTGACGGCTTTTTTATTGGAAACAGCATAGGAGATGCGGGGCTTGCCGCCATCAACTTTGCGTGGCCAGTTACATCCCTGCTGCAAGCTCTTGGCACCGGTATCGGCATGGGCGGTGCAGTACAGTACTCCCTTCATCTGGGAAGTGAACAAGACAGACAAAATAGTCCAAATAGCTACTTCCATGTAACAATCCTGCTGCTTTTTGTATCTTCCTTCGCTTCCGCGGTTCTCTTCATCTTCGCCTCAAAACCTCTGCTGATTCTCTTTGGTGCGGAAGGCGAGGTCTTAAACATGGGCACAGCATACCTGAAAGTCATTGTCCTTGGAGCCGCTTTCCAAATCTTCGGCACTGGCTTTGTTCCCCTAATCAGAAATCTAGGCGGCTCTCTCTTTGCCATGACTGCCATGATTTGCGGCTTTTTAACCAATATAGTCCTTGACTGGCTTTTCGTCTGGCAACTGGAATGGTCGCTTGTTGGTGCTGCTGCTGCCACAATGACTGGACAAGGTGTTACCATGCTGCTGGCTCTGTTCTACCTAGTCAAGAACAAAATCGGCTTTTCACTGCCGCCATTAAAAATACTGAAAAAACAAGCTGCCGCCATCGTAGGCGTTGCCCTGACTCCCTTTGGTCTAACTTTTTCACCTAACATCATCCTGATTCTCATGAACAAATTCGCCATGATTTACGGCGGAGAAATGGCAGTGGCATGTTATGCTGCAGTTTCTTATATCACTATGATTATCCTGCTTCTGCTGCAAGGCGTCGGCGACGGCTGCCAGCCTCTTATCAGCAGATATTATGGTGAACAAAAGCACGACTACGTAAAAAGTACCAGACAAATGGCTTACGGAACTGCACTGGTTCTTGCTGCCATCTGCATGGTACTGTTGTTTCTTGTTCGCGGAAGTGCCGCTTCTTTGTTCGGCGCTTCTGCAGCAGTGCGTGCGGAAGTTGCCGCAACGCTGCCCTATTTTCTGGCAGGCTTTATCCCGCTGGCATTTGTCAAAGTTACTACATCGGCATTTTACGCCACTGAGCAAAACCGATTCGCCTATATGCTGGTCTATGCAGAGCCAATCTTTTTGCTAATACTGCTCTTGATTCTGCCCAGGCTTTGGAATCTTTCCGGCATCTGGATTGCAGCCCTCTGCTCGCAGCTACTAACTTTCGCAGTATCTTTTTACTGCATTAAGCTTTCACCCCGGCAGGCTTTACACTCTTCTGTTCCTGCAAAATCTGCAAAAGCTTAACCGTATCCTTCAGCTTTTCTGTCGGTTTTACAGTAAGTCTGATGTAAGGCTCTACTCCGCCGTGCACAAATGTTCTCATACCGAAGGCTTCACTCACATTCATCAGGGCATAGCCGTTTAGAGGATTCTTTTCGCCGAATGCCACGATAACCTTACCCTGCTGCTCGTAGATTCGGGAAACAGCCAAATTCTCCGCCATGCTGCGGATTCTGGAAATGCGAATCAGATTCAAAGTTTCCCGCGGTACATCGCCAAAGCGGTCCATCATTTCATCGATAATTTCATCTTCATCACCTTCATTTCTGACAGTGGCGATTTTTTTGTACATCTGCAATTTCAGAGTTTCATTCTCAATATACCAAGTCGGAATATTGGCAGTAACCGCAAGCTCCACGGAAATTTCTTCCTGGTTGTCGTTTACTACCTCTCCCTGCAAAGCGCGGATTGCATCGTCTACCAGCTTGCAGTAAAGCTCATAGCCAATGTTCATCATATGACCGCTCTGCTCGCTGCCGAGAAGGTTTCCCGCACCGCGAATTTCAAGATCCCGCATAGCTACTTTAAAGCCTGCGCCAAATTCCGTAAATTCCTTGATAGCTTTCAGCCTTTTTTCCGCAATCTCCGTCAAAACTTTGTCCTTTTGATACATCAGATAAGCATATGCCATGCGGTTAGATCTGCCCACGCGTCCTCGCAGCTGATAAAGCTGAGAAAGTCCGTATTTGTCCGCATCTATGATAATCATGGTGTTAGCGTTGGAAATGTCGATTCCCGACTCAATAATAGTCGTCGCCACCATAACATTGTGTTCGCCGTTGATAAAACTCAGCATAACATCCTCTAAGGCATGTTCATTCATCTGACCATGACCTACGCAGACTCTTGCCTCCGGCACCAGGCTTCTGATATTGTCCGCTAGTTTGTTAATGCCCCGCACCCTGTTGTACACGACAAAGACCTGCCCGCCTCGATCAAGTTCCCTCGTGATGATTTCACGAATCATGAAATCTTCCTGCTCAAGCACATAAGTCTGTACGGGATATCGCTCTTCCGGCGGCTCCTCAATGACACTCATGTCTTTAATGCCCGTCAGGGACATGTTGAGCGTCCTTGGAATCGGCGTTGCAGAAAGAGTCAAAACATCGATGTTCTGTTTCATCTGTTTGATTTTCTCTTTATGTGCCACTCCAAAACGCTGCTCTTCATCAACGACCAAAAGACCTAAATCCTTAAATTTTACATCACTGGAAAGAAGTCTGTGGGTACCAATAACAAGGTCCACCTGTCCCCTTCCAAGGGCATCAATAATCTGCTCCTGCTGCTTTTCCGAGCGGAAGCGAGATAACATCTCTACTTTGAGTGGAAACTGCTCAAAACGCTCTTTCAACGTGTAATAATGCTGATTTGCCAAAATGGTGGTAGGCACCAGTACTGCCGCCTGCTTGCCATCTGCAATGCACTTAAACAAAGCTCTTGCTGCAACCTCTGTCTTTCCAAAGCCTACATCACCACAGAGCAGTCTATCCATGGCCTGCGGCCGCTCCATATCCTCTTTGATTTCCTCGATGGAACGAAGCTGGTCGTCCGTTTCCGTATATGGAAATGCCTCTTCAAACTCTTTCTGCCAAACTGTATCCTCGCAGAAAGCATGACCTTTCTGCATTTTCCGCTGCGCGTAAAGCTTTAGAAGCTCCTGTGCCATTTCAGCGATGGCGGCTTTTGCCTTTGCCTTCGTTGCCTTCCACTCGCCGCCGGACAGCTTATTTATCTTAGGCGACGCACCATCAGAGCCAATGTATTTCTGAATCATATCCATCTGCTCAACAGGCACGTAAAGCATGTCGTTTCCGGCATATTTGATCTTCAGGTAGTCCTTTTGCTCTCCCTGCACAGTCAGTTGCTCAAGACCCAGGAATTTACCGATTCCGTGATTTTCGTGAACCACAAAATCACCGCTCCTCATGTCTGCAAAGGACTTAATCTGTTCCGATTTAGTCTTTTTCTTTTTTCGCTTCTTTCGCTGCAGATTTTGACCGGAGAAGATATCATTTTCACTGATATAACAAATCTTTTCCTCCGGAAAATCCATTCCGGCGCTGAGAGTTCCCTCAGCAAAGATGATTTTTTCGTCGAGTCCGATTCGCTGCGCAAATTCCCGCAGGTTGCCTATTCTCTCTTTGGAGGATGCTGCAATGACGATTTTATACTGCTTCTTCGCATAATTCTTTAGCTCTGCTTCCAAAAGCTCCATTCTGCCGCCGAACTCCACCATCTGCCTGCTCTGCACACTGTGAACAGCCGTAAAGTGCTCCACACCCTTGATTGCCTTAGCGAATGGGGTCAACACATAAACACTTTCTTTTTGGTAAATTTTATAAAAGTCTTCCCTGCCGGAAAGCAGTTCCATGTCCTTTGGAATCACCTGCCCCCGCTCGAGGAAAATTTTAAAATCATCTTTCGTTTCCGTGCTTCTGGCATCCAAATATTCACAAATTCTGTCGGGATCATCTATGATAATCGTGCCGCCTTCCATATAGTCCCAAAGGTATTCCGTTTCTTCGTAGAAATAGTGAAGATAGTTTTCCAGAAGCTGCAGATTAGACACATTGGTAATATATTCACAAAGCTCATCTCTGCGCTTTTCCAGGTGGGTCGCCGCCTCTTCAAAGTCATCTCCCTTTTTCAAAAGCCGCTTTGCCTGCGCCGTATATTCCCTATGCAAAAGCTTTGCTGCCTCTTCAAAAATCCCTTTATCCGCCAGCATATGCTCAGCCGGATAGATTTCCACAAACTGGAGATTTTCTACAGAGCGCTGAGTCTCAATATCAAAATTACGAATGGAGTCCACTTCCGTATCAAATAGCTCAATTCTGTACGGCAGTTCGCTGTCCGGCGTAAAGATATCTAAAATACCGCCTCTTAAGGAAAACTGCCCTTTTGTATCCACCAGTTCCATACGTTCATAGCCCAGCTTCACCAGAGATTCTTTTACCTTGCCCAAATCAAGATCGTCACCCAAAGAAATCTTCATGGAAGAAGATTCAAAATTTTTGTGAGGTGTGATCTTTTTTACGGCAGCAGAAACAGGCGCTATGACAATGCAATCTTCCTTTGTCCTAAGCGCCTTTAAAATCTTGAGTCGTTCTATCAGTTGGTCGTGATTCTTGGCCTCGTAGCGCAAGAATACCTGATCTTCCGCAGGCAGCACCAAAATTTCCCTTTCCGAAAAAAAAGAAAGGTCTGATGCCAGCCTCCCTGCACGGGCGCTGCTGGCTGTGACAATCAGACTCTGTCCTTCTTCTTTCAGTATATGGGAAATAACAGGTGCACATCTGCTTTCAGAGATTCCTGAAATATTAATGATTCCCTTATTATTCATGTTCTTCCTTCTTCGGTCTTGCCTTTTTTGTGTTATATCGGTTCATAGCAATATCTACATCCTCCTCTAAGATGCATTCAATTGCACTGACCGCCTTGGTTACCGTCTCTTCCAGCACTGGCACTTCTTCCTTTGAAAATCCTCCAATTACAAAATCCACAAGGTCTCCCTTTTTCTGGCTTCCGATTCCGATTCTGATTCTCGGAAAGCGGTCAGACTGCAGCTGATAGACGACTGATTTCATTCCATTGTGAGTACCCGCACTTCCGAATTTTCGAATGCGCAGGGCTCCCAATTCGATATCAATATCATCGTAAATCACAATGAGTTTCTCGGGATCCAACTTATAAAAGTGCATGACCTGGCGAATGGACTCCCCACTTAGATTCATATAGGTCTGTGGCTTTACCAGAAGGACCTTCTGGCCGGCGATTCTTCCTTCGCCGACCAGCGCCTTAAATTTCAGTTTATCTACTTTTATGTCATGTTTTATTGCCAGCTGGTCTACGGTAATAAACCCCATATTATGTCTGGTGTTTTCGTATTTTTTTCCGGGATTTCCCAGTCCTGCTATCACATACATAACAAATTATATTCCTTTACATGAAAATTAGTCGAATAATTTACTTACAGAACCATTGGTGAAAATTCTCGTCATGGCTTCTGCAAAAAGAGGTGCAACGGACAAGAAAGTCATCTTGTCCAGTTTCTTTTCTTCCGGCATTGGAATGGTATTTAAGAGAACCAGCTCTTCAATGACGGACTGTTCCAGTCTCTCAACAGCAGGTCCTGATAATACCGGGTGCGTTGCACAAGCATAAACTGCCTTTGCTCCCAGTTCCTTGATTGCATTTGCTGCATTGGAGATGGTACCTGCAGTGTCAATCATGTCATCAAGAATAATGCAGTTCTTGCCGTCAATATTACCGATAATGTTCATAATCTCACTCTTGTTCGGCTCCGGTCTTCTCTTATCTACAATAGCAATCGGGCAATTTAAGTACTGCGCCATGTTTCTTGCGCGAGTTACGCTGCCGTGATCTGGCGATACAACACAGACATCTTCCAGTGCTTTATCTTTAAAATATCTTGCCAGAATCGGCATTCCAACCAGATGATCAACTGGGATGTCGAAATATCCCTGAATCTGATTTGCATGTAAGTCCATAGAAACCACTCTGTCAGCACCTGCTGCAACCAGAAGATTTGCCACAAGCTTTGCTGTAATTGGATCTCTTGCCTTAGCTTTTCTGTCCTGTCTTGCGTATCCATAATACGGAATTACCGCATTAATTCTTCCGGCAGAAGCTCTCTTCATGGCATCAATCATGATGAGCAGCTCCATCAGATTATCGTTTACCGGGTCACAAGTTGACTGCACGATGTAAACATCGATTCCTCTGACTGATTCCCAAAGATTGACAGAAATCTCGCCATCACTGAATTTTGTTACTGTAGCTTTACCCAGCGGCTTACCCATAATAGATGCGATTTCTTCTGCCAGCTTCGTGTGTGAATTTCCGGAAAACACTTTAAAATCCGAAAAAACGCCGTTTTTCATGTTTTGTACCTCTTTCTTTCTTCGATTGTTGCCAATCATGTTACTTATTATTTCTTTTTGTATAATCCCTTTTCCCGTGCCCAGCCTTCGATGTTCCGCTGTCTTTGCCTTGCAATTGCAAGAGAATCTTTCGGAACATCTTCTGTAATAGTGCTTCCGGCAGCAATGTATGCGCCGTCTTCCACAGAAACCGGCGATACCAGATTGGTATTGCAGCCAATAAATGCTCCGTCCCCAATGTTTGAGCGATGCTTGTTTGTTCCGTCATAGTTGACAAATACCACACCGCAACCTATATTCACATCTCTTCCGACGTCTGAATCCCCTATGTAAGTCAGATGAGATGCTTTTGAACCGTCTCCAAGAGACGAATTCTTGACCTCCACAAAATCTCCGACCTTGCAGTTTTCACCAATGGTGCAGCCCGGTCTGAGATAGGCAAAAGGTCCCACTTTGGTACCTTTTCCCACTTTACTCTCCATAATCACTGAACTCTGCACGGACGCACCGTCAGAGATGACAGAATCCTTAATTCTCGTATTCTGATAAATGGTGCAGCCCTCTCCGATAAAAGTCTGCCCTTCCAAAGTCACGCAAGGACCAATCAAGGTGCCGGCACCGATGGTAACCGTTTCGTCGATATACGCAGTGTTGATATCGACGAACTCCACCCCATTTTCCAGATGGCGAATAGCAACCTGCTTGCGCAGGGCTTCCTTTTCTTTATAATCTAAATATGTCATCTTACTCCTCTTTACCTCTCCATAATTAAATCGCCAACCTTGTAAATATCTCCTGCTCCCATGGTGATAACTAAATCTCCAGCTTCTGCATTCTTCTTTACATAGTTTGCAATTTCTTCAAAGCTGCTCATATAATAAACCTTTTTGTCAGGATGTTCTTTCTTAATTTCTCCAGCAAGTTCCTCAGATGAAATCTTATAGATATCCTTTTCTCTCGCCGCATAAATATCTGCAAGCAGCAAAACATCCGCCTCTTCGAAGGAGGCAGCAAAATCATTGAACAAAGCTAATGTTCTCGTATATGTGTGAGGCTGAAATAAGCACCACAGCTTATTGTGCGGGATATTATGAGCCGCAGCCAAAGTTGCCTTAATTTCCGTCGGATGGTGCGCATAATCGTCTACCAGTTTAACACCATTTTCTGTGGTGCCAACAATATCAAAGCGCCTTTGAGTTCCCTTAAATGCGCCCAAAGTTTCTATAATGATTTTTGAATCCACCCCCAACTGATGGCAGCAGGCAAAAGCCCCCACCGCATTGAGAATATTGTGTTCACCCGGTACTCTCAGCTTCACTGTACCTAAATTTTCGCCCTGATAATTTACATTAAAAACAGGCATGCCTTCACTGTCAAAAGACACGTCTGCAATATGATAGGTGCAGCTTTCGTTATAACCATAGGTGATGGCACCAGGGATGTCCTTGATAATTTTGCTGACAAAAGGATTTGCATCATATGCAATTATTTTTCCATCTTCCGGCACTGCCTTAGCAAATCGGTCAAAGGAGCTTACGATATGGTCGATATCCTTAAAGTAATCCAAATGATCCGAGTCGATATTCAAAATGACTTCGATTTTAGGACGAAGTTCCAAAAAACTATCTCTATATTCACACGCCTCTGTTACAAAGTACTGACTCGCTCCAACCTTTACATTTCCGCCAATCTCAGCCAGATTGCCGCCGACTAAGATGGTCGGATCCAGCTTGGCACTGTTTAAAATTAAAGAAACCATAGAAGTGGTTGTAGTCTTGCCGTGGGTCCCGCTAATCGCGATACTGTTTGCAAAATCATCCATTAAAGTCCCCAAAACCTCTGCTCTGCCTGCCAGCGGAATATTCTTTTCTCTAGCTCTGACAATCTCCGGATTCTCTTCCGCTATGGCTGCAGAATACACAATCAGGTCTGCATTTTCTACATTCGATTCTCTATGGCCTATATAAATTTCTGCACCTTTTCTTTTTAAATTCTCGGTTAGATCTGACGCCTTCATATCTGAGCCAGAAACATGATAGCCTCTCGCCAGTAAAATCTCTGCAATGGCAGAAAGTCCTACACCTCCAATTCCAATACAGTGTATATTTTTATAATCACTCAGCTGAATCATTGCCTATTCCTCCAAATTTAATCTATATTTACTCTATTCTCATAGTTTGACTCTTGTTTCCAAAATTATGTGAATGACCTTACGAAGCGCCGTAAAAATTATTCTGGAATCATTATATCGCGACTATTCCGCTTTCCCTCTTGAATCGAAAGGAGCGATTCAATGATTCCTACCTTGTGAAACGCCGTAAAAATTATTCTGGAATCATTATAACATATTCCGCTCAAAAATGTTTACCATTTGACAAAAAAGTTGAAGAATATAGCTGTAAACTTTTTCGAGATTATTTCTTTCTAAAACTTATTACTACAATAAAGGCGCGAAAGTATCCTTGTACAAAAAATTCCTTGCCAAACTTAAATTTGTATGATAGACTCTAGTACGTTAGTTTACATGTCGACTGGCAAAGATATTCTGCCGGTCTGAAAGAAAACTATCTCTCTGGAGAGAACCGAAAGGTCGCCGAAGGTTTAAGCGGGCAGGTCTAAGCAGCCTATCCGTGATATCTCAGGCAAAGAGGACAGAGCCAATAGTTCAATCTAAATAGCTTATGTCATCCCTCCAGAGCCGAATTTACTAAATTCGGCTTTTGTTTTGCTTTAAATTATCAAAAAGAGGAGATGAAACAATGAATTTCACAGAATTAATCAAGAGCATAGACGATTTCGTCTGGGGCATTCCCCTCATCGTGCTCATCATGGGTACTGGTATCCTTTTGACTTGCCGTGTTAAGCTTTTGCAAGTCAGAAAACTGGGAAAGGCCTTAAAGTTTATGGTCAGCAATAAAGAAGGTGGTGAAGGTGAAGTTACCAGCTTCGGCGCATTTTGCACCGCTATGGCAGCCACCATCGGTACAGGAAACATCGTAGGTGTTGCCACTGCCGTTGTTGCAGGCGGTCCCGGCGCTCTGTTCTGGATGATTGTTGCAGCTTTCTTCGGTATGGCAACTAAGTATTCCGAAGGTGTGCTCGCTATCAAGTACAGAACCATCGACGCAGAGGGACATGCCCTGGGTGGTCCTTTCTACTACATCGAAAAAGGTATGGGCACAAGCTGGAAGTGGCTTGCAAAGCTGTTTGCGATTTTCGGAATCGGCGCAGGACTTCTCGGAATCGGTACGATTACACAAGTAAACGGGATTGCCTCCGCTGTAAAGAACTTTGCGGATCCTAACAGTCAGCATACCATGACGCTTTTTGGAGCGGAATACTCTATTGCAGTAGTTGCAACAGCTATCATCGTTGCAGTTGCAACAGCATTAGTTGTAATTGGGGGTATCCAGCGTATTTCCAGCGTTACCACCATTATCGTCCCATTTATGGCAATCACTTACGTTGTCGTATGTGTTGCCATTATCCTTTACAATATTAAAGCGTTCCCTGCCGCCATCGTCACTATCGTGCAGTCCGCATTCGGCTTAAAAGCTGTCGCAGGCGGCGCTCTTGGTGCTATGATGGTAGCCGTTCAAAATGGTGTTGCAAGAGGAATTTTTTCCAACGAGGCAGGTCTTGGCAGCGCACCAATTGCTGCTGCTGCAGCACAGACAAAGACCAGCGTAAGACAGGGATTGATTTCTATGACAGGTACTTTCATTGATACTATCATCATCTGTACCATGACAGGAACTACCCTGATTATTACAGGAGCAACTGAGCTGGGTCTTGAAGGCGCAGAATGTACTGCGTATGCTTTCGGCAAAGGGCTCCCTTGGAGTCAGAGCACAGGTGCGTTCATCCTGATGATGTGTCTCGCATTCTTTGCATTCACAACAATTCTTGGCTGGGACTATTATTCAGAAAGATGTCTGGAATACCTGGCAGGCAAGAAAAAAGGCATTCTTATGACTTACAAATGGCTGTACATCTTTGCAGTGCTGATTGGACCATTCCTGACCGTTGAAGCAGTATGGACCATCGCTGATATTTTTAACGGACTAATGGCAATTCCGAACCTGATTGCACTGGTTGCCCTCAGCGGCGTTGTTGCCAGAGAAACCAAAGACTTCTTTGAAAAAGAGGCACACCTTAAGCTAGGAGCCTAAGACCTCTACGCAAAATTGAATATCGACTTTTAATCAAATCATCCTAAAACAACCTGAAAGAATCAGATATTTTAGTTATTAAATATTGCCACACACTGGAAAATGTTATATAATAATAGTGCCTTTATGGGCACCATACGGCAAGAAAGGTGGTCAATTATGAACATAACTGATGTAAGAATCCGTAAGATTAACGACGAAGGAAAAATGAAAGCCGTGGTCTCTATCACATTTGATGACGAATTCGTAGTACATGACATCAAGATTATTGAAGGACAGAACGGACTATTCATTGCCATGCCTAGCAGAAAGATGGGAGAAGGTGACTTCAGAGACATCGCGCATCCGCTACTTTCCGAGACTAGATCCAAAATTAAAGACGCGATTTTTACTGAGTACGAAAAACTTTTAACGGAAAAAGAATCCGAAGAATGACCGACAAGAACTAACTAGTTATATTATTAGCTGCTTCAAAAGAAGCAGCTTTTTCCTTGTGTTTTTCATATTTTTAGTTTCCTATCTTTTTATAATTTACATAAATTAACATCAATATAGTCCTCAATTTATGTTATAATGAATCATATTGAACTAAACATTGAAAGGAACTATCATGCGAACTCTACTTGAACACTGGAAAATCATCCTACTTATTTTTACAGCAGTCGTCCTTCTATGCCTTTTTGTGTATCACTTCAGAAGAAAGAAGGCGCTGAGTATATACTGATTTATTTCCACAGCGGTATTGAATTCACAAATTCCTCTTCACCTAAGCAGCAGAGAATTGCAAAAGAAATTGCAAACGCCGGCGCCGATTATATTCTGTGCTCCCATTCTCACACTGTACAGGAATACGATATCATAACCGGTTCCAAAGGTAAACAAGTACCTGTTATCTATGGCATGGGCAACTTTATTTCCCATATGACCAAACGAATTGAAGTATCCTACGGTATCATGATGTCCCTGACACTTACCAAAGAAAACGGTCAGGTTCGCCTTTCCAACGAAGGGTATTATCCACTGCGGGTTTTTACAAACAACGACGATACTGGCAGAAAATATCAACTGATACCATGTACTGATTCAGGTATAGCGGCAATTTCCGATGAAGCTATGGTTCGCAGACTAAAAAGTGGACGAAAAAGAATAAAAAAATACGTCGGAAGCAACATAAAAATGCTAAGGTGACCTTTCACAAGGTCACCTTTTTCAACTATTTAAGCCTCTACAACTCGAATAATATTAGTATTTCCTGGCACATCCACAGGTAAACCTGCGGTAATTACAATCTTATCTCCCTGTTTCAAAAGTTCGGCACTGACAGCCTTACGCACACAATGCGAAAAAAGCTCCTCAATCTCATACCGATAGTTTGCCATAATCGGACATACGCCCCAGACCAGCGCCAACTGGTGGAAGGTTTTCTCGTAAGGAGTGGCGCCAATAATTCTGATAGTCGGACGAAATTTAGACATCCTCTTTGCTGTATATCCAGTCTTGGTAATCGCCATAATTGCACCAGCTTTGATATCTTTTGCCAAAGTACAGGCGGCATGTCCCACTGCATTCGTCACATCCTCTGCATCCATCTCATGCCATACTGTATCTCTTCCCGGCACAGTGGGCTGATCTGCTTCTGCCTGCTGCGCAATTTTTGCCATCGTTGCCACAGCTTCCACCGGATACCGTCCCGCCGCTGTCTCCCCAGAAAGCATGACCGCTGTTGTTCCATCAAAAACTGCATTAGCAACGTCAGTAATCTCTGCTCTCGTCGGAATCGGGCTTGTAATCATAGATTCCAACATTTGGGTTGCAGTAATTACAATTTTGCCTGACTGGACACAACGTCTGATAAAACGCTTCTGAATGCCCGGCAGCTTTTCGTAAGCTACCTCCACACCCATATCTCCTCTGGCAACCATAATGCCATCAGCCAACTGCAGAATTTCCTCAAAATTTTCAATCCCCTGTGTGCTCTCTATCTTTGCAATCAGCTTAATTTCTTTGCCTCCATTTTCGTCCAGCAGACTCCTGACTGCACGCACATCGCCAGCGGAACGTACAAAGGATGCTGCAATATAATCCACATCATTGGCGATACCAAACAAAATATCAGCTTTATCCTGCTCGCTGAGATACTGCATATTCAAATTGACGTTGGGCAGGTTAATTCCCTTATGGTTGCTGATTTTCCCGCCGTGTACAACAATTCCCTTTACATCGGTATCTGTAATTTCAGTTACTTTAATTACAATTTTTCCATCATTAATGAGTACCAGATTTCCACAAGACAGTTCTTTGGGGAAATCCTGATATGTTACAGCCGCCATGTACTTGGTTCCCATCACGTCTTGCGTCGTTAAGATAAAGGACTGTCCGTCATCCAGTATTTCCTCCCCTTTTTCAAAATCTCTGAGACGTATTTCCGGTCCTTTTGTATCAAGCAGCACTGCCGCCGGATAGCCCAGCTCATCTCGCACGATGCGGAAGTTCTCTATTGTTTTCTTATGTTCCTCATGAGTGCCATGAGAAAAGTTGATTCTGGCCACGTTCATGCCTGCCTCAAGCATATCCCGCAAGGTTTCCCGGTCTCTGGATGCCGGTCCAATGGTACAAACAATCTTCGTCTTTCTCATATGTAATTCGCCTTTCTCTATCATTTCTATACCTTCTTCTGAAATTCTGTATTACAGCTGTGGCATTTTATCTTTATTGTACCTTTACCTCTCGGTGCACGCATTTTTTGTCCGCAGCCCGGGCACTTAAAATAAGCATAATACCGCCATTCATACTGTTTCTGACGAAAAGATTTCCCCTTTGTTAATCTGAACTTCTGTGTCAGATACCAGGTATTCTCCCTCTCTCGCTTATAGAGATTCCTTGAAAAAATTCTGTAATAGGCATAGATAAAAATCATTAATCCTAAATAGTAAAACAGATTCTCTAAGGTGAACATAGAGACGATTAAAAAAGTCATCGCAACAATCAAAAGAAAACGCCCATACTGGTCAACCCCTCTGCGTCCCTGCATAAACTGATATATTCTGTAACGAAAACCATTCATCTTCTTCTCGCCTCCAACTGTCACCTTTTATATCATACTACCATATTACACTTTATTTGTATATTCTTTATCTCAACTCTGTGAAGAAGTTGTGATTTTATTTCATTTTGTGGTATCATATATTTAACAAGAAAACTAGGAGGTCAAAATGGACAAAAAATCTAGAGATTATGAAGTATGTCTCTGCTACCGTACCACTCGCGGTGAAGTAGAAGATATCATCAGAGAAAAAAATATTACTAATTTAAAAGACTTATGCGAAATCGCAAAAGTCGGTGACAAATGCGGCGGCTGCCGTGAAGATCTTCAGATGATCCTTGATGAAGTGCTGGCGGAATAATCCGCCAGCTTTTTAAATCCGCTTAATTGCCGCAAGGACAGTTTTCTGCTGTATACGGAGCAAGTTCAAGGCGAATGAAATATCCCTGATTATGCTGACACACCGGACAACTCTGCGGCGCCTCTGTCCCCTCCAGAATATGACCGCAGTTGAGACACATCCATTTGCAGGAAACGTCAGATACAAACAGCTTACCGGCTTCCATCAAATCAGCCAGCTGTCCGATTCTATCGCCGTGAACTTTTTCAATCTTTGCAATCTGATTGAAGGAATTAGCAATCTGCGGAAAACCTTCCTCCATTGCTTTTTGACCAAAGGCAGGATACACATCCTCCCACTCCTCATATTCGTTATGCTGAGCATATCTGAGCAACTGTACTACAGAGTCCGCAATATCCACAGGATAACCTCCTTCGATATGAATGGTCTCTCCTGCCATTTCTTTCAGATGATTATAAAACACTTTGGCATGCTCTTTTTCCTGATCTGCCGTAAAGGTAAATACCGCCTCAACGACATGTAACCCTGCAGTTTTCGCCTGTGATGCTGCAAACGTGTACCGATTTCTTGCCTGACTTTCTCCTGCAAAGGCTCGCATTAAATTGTTCTTTGTCTCGCTCATGTTAAAATTAACTGACATTTTATTCTCCTCCTGTATCTTGATACAGGTAGTTTTTTGCAAAAGCTCCATTTTTTATTCCAAAATATTAAAATATCTCAAGACTTCCGTTCACTGCCATAACAATTGCTGCAACCAGCGCAATCATCAGCAAAATACAGATTACCAAATCCGTCGTTGTTTGAAAATAAGTTTTACCCTGTTTCTTTCTATTGTAAAGATACATCAAAGTCCCTGGCGCATAGAGTATAACTGCCGCTAAAATGTAATTCAAACCGCTTGCATAAAGCAGCCATGCACCGTAGATAGATCCAATAATAGCGATAACCCATGCACTAAATACGCTGCCGCCACTCGTGATACCCTCTCCCTGAAATACCAGTTTTAAATAATAAAATGCAGAGAATACATAAGGTACCATAATAGCACTAGTCGACAATGCATAAACTGCCTGATAGGTGCTGGCACTAAAATAGATTACTATAATAAAGCCCTGCACAATGAGAGCTGACGTAATAACAGACCATGTTGGCGCATGAAAGCGGTTGACCTTGGCAAGCCCTGCCGGGAAAGACCCCTGTGCCGCAGGCCCATAGGCACTGTCCACACATAAAATCGTATAAGAAAACATGGCGCCGCCCAGAGAAATAATCACTGCAATATTAACAAGCGCTGCACCCCAGGGACCAACTACCGCCTCCAGAAGTCCTGCCATGGGCGGATTAGACAGTGCTGCCAATTCCTCCTGCGGCATAACCCCCATGCTGAGAACCGAAATCACAAAGTATAGTACAAATAAAGACAAGAAGGAAATTACCGTAGCAGTACCCGCCACCTTTGTATTTTTTCCTCGACCTGAAAGCACGACAGCCCCTTCAATACCGATAAAAATCCAAACTGTAGTATATACTGTCGACTTCACCTGTTCCATCAGGGAAAGTCCACCATCAATGCCAGAAAAGTTTTCTAAAAATATTTCCAGTCGGAACGCTCTAGCAAAAAGAATAGCAACAATCACTGCAATAATAGGCACTGCCTTTGCAATTACGACAATAGCATTGATGGTCACTGCCTCGTTGACCCCGCGCAGCACCAGGAATGATAGCCCCCAGATGATGATCGAAGCTGTCAAAAGTGAAATAAAATTGCTCCCAGAGCCGAAAACCGGAAAAAAGTTACCTAAAGATGCAAAGAGCAACGTGATAAAAGACAGCTGGGCAAGTAGTGCACTCATCCAATACCCCCAGGCTGAATTAAATCCAACGTATTCCCCAAAGCCCTCCTTTGCGTAACTATAAATACCGCTGGTCAGCTCCGGCTTCACCACAGAAAGCCTAAAAAAACATAAGGTAAGTCCCAGCATCCCAATTCCGCAGATAGCCCAGCCAATTAAGGTTGCCATCGTATACGCGCCACCTGCCGCAAAATCACCGGATAAACTAAACACACCGCTGGCAAGGGTTGTACCCACTGCAAACAGGGTCAGTTTCCCAACACCTAGTCCTTGTTTATTTTCCTGATTCATAACTTCTTACTCCTTTCAAAAAAGAAATTGACGAAAAAAGCTCGCTCGCTGTAAAGTGCGGAGCGCTTGGGGGCGCCCCGCCCCGCACTGTCTTGCTGATTCGTCTTTTATTTCGTCAATACTTGATTTTATAGTGAATCATATTCTGCTGTTGCCACTCTGTCTTAGAATCTTAAGGACAGGCAGGAAAGTCCGCCGTCAATCTTTCTAAACTCAGATGTGTCAACAAGTAAAGTCTTATAACCCATGTCCTGTACCGCCTTAAGCACTGCCGGATATCCTTCTGGCACGATAACGGTATCATTGACCCAGATACAGTTCGCAGCATAGGCTTCTTCTTCCGGAATCACATACTTGTTGTATTTCTCGAATTCCGGCTTTGTGATAAATTCACCAGATACCAGCATATTATTGTTTTCCAGATAATTAACACCTGTTTTCAAGTGCAGTACCTCTTCTAGTTTTACTTCAGAACAGGTCATACCATATTTCTCCAGAATTTCTGTCAGTTGTCTGATGCCTTCCTCGTTAGTTCTTGCGGATCTTCCCACATAAAAATGGTCTCCTACCATCATTACGTCGCCGCCTTCCAACGTACCCGGCTCCTTGATATATTCAATCTGATCTTCAGAAAAGAATTTCTTTACCGCGTCAATAATCTCAAATTTTTCTCCATTTCTGGATTCTGCACCCGGGTTTGTGATGATAGCACATTTTCTAGTAATCAGCGCAGGGTCTTCCACAAAACAGGAATCTGGATATCTCTCATCTGCTTCTAGTACCGTAACGTCTACATCACACTGCTTCAGTGCTTCAATATAAGAATCGTGTTGCTTCAATGCCAGCTCATAATCAGGAATGCCTGGGTAATCTCCGCCGGAAATACCGTCTTTAATTGCACTGCAAGGTCTTCTGACGATAACGTGATTAAACTTTTTCATAGCGATTTCTCCTCTCAAACTCACAAAATATTGTTCATTCTTTCTTTTGATATATTATATACTATATTTTTATATTCTGTCAATCGATTTTATCGAATTTTATATAAAATATTTTATATATAAAATATTAATCCAATTTTATCCAGAAATGTTTTCCTGTTATTAGTCTTGCCACTTTTTGCTGAATTGATACAAAATACAGTTTCATCAGCAAATGACCATACAAAAAGGCCGCCCGCAACGCACAATTTGGCATCACATAAGCAGCCCTTACGCTGTATTCTATTTTTTAGGTTTGAAAAATCCAGTCATATCCGTGTGCTCCAGTTCCAACAGTTGTATTTTGGTATCGATACCTCCGGCGTAACCGGTCAGGTTTCCATTGCTTCCTACAACTCTGTGGCATGGTATTACAATAGAAATAGGATTATGACCTACCGCACCACCTGCTGCCTGCGCAGATGTAAAGGGCTTTCCTTCCATCTTTGCAACTTTCTTTGCAATTTCTGCATAGGTGATTGTCTTCCCGTAGGGAATTTCCCGTAAAATATTCCATACTCTCTGCTGAAACGGGCTCCCACAAAGCTTAATTGGAAGCTCGCGAATATCCGGATTTTCTCCCGCAAAATAAGCAGAAAGCCACACCTTCACCTGCTGAAATATCTCAAGTTCATCTCTGCATTCTGCATCCTGTACTAGTCCTTTTGCATAATACTTCTGATTTTCAATCCACAGTCCTGTTAGATTCTCACCGTCAGAAGAAAGCAGCAGGTTTCCAACCGGCGAATCAAAATAGGTTTTATATTGCATAAATGCGCTCCTTTTTTAATCTGCCCTAAAGACACCAAAAGGAGGGTTTCCCCTCCCAGTGGCTATTTCTTTTAGGATCTCTTTTTTCTAATTCCATATACTGTACCGCAAAGTCCAAGGACTGCTGCGCCAAGCACTGCAAGCCATGTCAGCATATTTGCTGTATCGCCTGTCCTTGGAATCCACCAAGGCAGTTCATCTGTATCCTTTTGTATTCCCTCTTTTCACAATTAGTTCACAAAACAAACATTACTATAACGAATTTCAAGATTATTCTATTCCTTTTTTCATTTCTTGTCAATAGAATTTTGGTTAGATTTTATGAATTTTTTTTCGAATTGTCGTCCAAACCCTTTATTTTTAGCCATTTGGAATTATCCAACCATTTTTTATTATATCTGATCCATGTACCATTTTCCACTAGCTGAAAAATCTGCCCTGGTCCAACCTTTTGTTTTCTTACAACTGGTTTTTATCAACGCTGAGGACTCATTTTTATTGGACAAATTCCATGCTACATAACTGATATCATGTCGATTCAATGATGTAATCCACTTTTTTCCCTGTGTCTTGTTCAATGCCCCGGTTCCAGAAGCATCACAGATGCTAAACTCGCTCACAAAAATCGGCAGTCCCTTTTTTACTGCTTTTTCCATCTTATCCCGCAAATCCTGTTTATGTGTACCTGCATAAAAGTGTAGACTATATAATAGATTATCATATTTCAGCGGACTTGCCGCCGCTTTATCTACATCCTGACTCCAGTGTGGTGTGCCTACGATAATAATTGCGTCAGGATTATTTTTACGAATTACAGGAATTATCTGTTTGGCATATTTCTTAATTTGTGACCAAGTAACGCCGCCATTTGGTTCATTGCAAATCTCATAAATTATATTTTCCTGATCCTTGTACTTTTTAGAAACTTTTCCAAAAAAATCCTTTGCTCTGCTCACATACCGATTAGGGTTTCCATCGCTCAAAATATGCCAATCTATAATTACATACATGCCTAAATCCGTTGCTGCATCAATGCCAGTATATACTCTTTTCCGCTGCTTTGTGCGGTTCTCTGTGCCACTGTTACAATATCCATTGTACTCAGTAGTGTACATGGCAAGGCGAATCGTATCCACACCCCACTGGTCTCGCAGATTTTTAAATGCTGACTTATTCACATATTCTGGAAACCATGCAATGCCGTGAGTACTGACACCGTGAAGCTGACAACTGCTTCCATCCTTTGCCAACAGCTTGCTACCCTCTACTTTCAACGCTCCATACTTCTCAAAAGGCGTCTTCGTACGTTGAGCCATTTGCAGAGGTTCTGCCGCTTCATTATCATTGTCCGCAAAACACACTCCCGAAAAAATAATACCAAAAAGTAGGATTACCGCAAGTACCCTAACTATCCCTCGTCTTTTCATATTTTATTTTATTTCATCCTCCCAAATTTCATTTCTTTTCCATCTTTGTCATTTTCCGATAATCATATCGCTTTTGATTTCCAGACTGCCGTATGCGCAAGACTTTGCTCAATTGCCCCATCAAATGCGTTTATATTGGTCGGCGTATTTCTCTGACAAAGTTCCCGCAGCGCGTCTGTCTTTTCATCTTTGTTTATAAGCTCTATAGCACTGCCAAAGACAACTGTCGATTCATATTCCGCCGTAAACTCATACTCCTCTCTTCTTGGTTTGCATGCGTATGATAGGCATACCCTAGGATTTTCTCTTAGCAATTCAATCTTTTTTCCAGCCCTCGCACAATCATAAATTATCATACCGATTACAATAATGTCAACTGGCTGTTATCTATTTTATACTTTTACTGTCACCGAATTTCGTATATACTATCATTATTAAAGGAGAAATTATTATGGATACTTTTTTTACATCAGTCTACAACATCGTCGCACAAATCCCCTGCAGTAAAGTCGCCTCATATGGACAAATCGCTCGTATGTTAGATTCACCTCGTTCTGCCAGAATTGTCGGCTACGCTATGAGGAACTGCCCCGATACACTTCCATGGCACCGAGTCGTAAAAGGTGATGGCTCTATTTCAAATGGTGTTCTGAAAGATTTATGCAGAGATTTGCTTCTAGATGAAGGGGTAAGTTTTTTACCAGATGGACGCATAGACATGCAGCTTTGTCAATGGAACCCAGATTTTGATCTAAAATAGCTATTTTTTATAAATCCCCTTATATAAGACACTCCTACATATAAGTACAAAAAAACTGCCCAATGGACAGTTTTTTGTACTTTTGGTTGCGGGGACAGGACTTGAACCTGCGACCTCCGGGTTATGAGCCCGACGAGCTACCAACTGCTCTACCCCGCGATGTAAAATGGCTCCGAGAGTGGGGCTCGAACCCACAGCCTACCGGTTAACAGCCGGTTGCTCCACCATTGAGCTATCTCGGAATAATACTTTATCTGGAGCGGAAGACGAGATTCGAACTCGCGACCCTCGCCTTGGCAAGGCGATGCTCTACCCCTGAGCCACTTCCGCAT
>NZ_QWES01000003.1:0-106692 GCF_009936115.1 Anaerotruncus sp. 80 | reverse complement strand
TGGCCCTGTGTCTGGTCGCCAGAAAGACCATACTTGTCAACAGTTTCCTGTGCCCAGGTCAATGTTGCTGTGTTAGTTGGTGCGAGATATAAGGCTCCTCCAGTTCTATTTGCACCCCATGCAAGGTTAATATCTCCACCATATTCAGAAATAGGCATACCATCAATTTTTAGGGTGCCTTTTACATTATCAGCAAAGTTAAACATGCTATCAACAATACAGCCGCCCGGAATTGTTAAAAGGCCAATGTTATATTCTGATACTAACGGAGTAATGCCTGTTATTCCCGACATTGAAAACATACCGCTCAAATTTGCGTTACTATTGAATTTCCAATTTTCAAGGCCTAAGAAAATGACTTTGTCCGCAGATATTTTAAACTGACAAAATATGTTTCGCATGTTCGTAACATTTGATACATCCCAATTCGATAAATCTATAGTTACATTCTTGGTATCTGTACTTGCGCAGCCTTCAAACATGCTTTCCATGTTCTCCACATTACTAGTATCAATACATTCAATGCCTGGTATCTCTACTGTTCCTGCTTGATTACCAAAAAAGTAAAACATTTTTCTCATGTTTTTAACTTTGCTTGTATTCCATTTATTAAGACCAGAAAGGACGACTGATGTGGCCCGACTGCCTACACTGTCAAACATTTCAGTCATGTTTTCGACATTTGAAGTATTCCAGCTTTCTAAACCTGAAATCAATATACTTCCAGTCGCACTTTGACCTGTCCATTGAAACATTCCCTGCATATTTGTAACGCAGCCAGTATTCCAGCTTTCTAAACCTGAAATCGTTACATCGGAAGCAACGCTCCCGAAGTTATAAAACATCATCTCCATAGTGGTGACCTTTGAGGTATCCAGATTTGCTAGTTCTGCCCTAATAGCGTTCGTACAATCAAAAAACCACTTTGAAGTGTCAACTGGAGATATTTTACTGCCTATTTCAACTGCCTTTATATTGTAACGAAATTTAAACCATGGAACCCCGGTATCTCCGAAGACATAGTCGTTTTCTTCGCCATCCCAAGCCGGATATTCTTTAGTCACAGCACCATGGGCAGATTCATTAGCTGCACTATCTGCTTCCAATTCATTGAGTATTAAAGTGCCATCTTCATAGAGGACTGTTCTAGTTCCATCAGCTGTGGCAACTCTCGGAGCTGCCTTTTTTGGCTTTCCAGAGGATTCCTGAGATACTTGCTCAGAATCGGCTTCATCATCTGTTGCCTCTACTTGGTCAGAATCTTGAGTCTCAGATAAACTGGTATCATCCACGTCATTCATTACAGTATCTTCTTGATCTTCTTGCACTGCGTCAATGAGAGTCTGCTCCATATAGCTATCCAGCTCTTCTGCAAAGGCTGGAACTGCCATTGCTAAAAGCATGGTCATAGTAAGCAAAAGCGAAAGCCATCTCTTAGATTTCTTTTTCAACGTTTTTCCTCCTTCCTATATAAAAGGGCGTCCATTTAGACGCCCTACTCATTAGTCATTTAGATATAGGGCGATAATCGTGTTAGTCTGTCCGATTAGATCTTTGCCCATATCGTAGCTATAAATCTCTGCCGTTGCAGTGTTTTTGCCTTGTTGCAGAGCTGACGTATCAATAACATCTGCCTGTACAATATCCCCGGATTTAATAAGCCCGGAATTATAAACGTAGGTATCTCCCACTTTGATTTTGCATTGCAGCTGCCTGTCCTCATTAAGATTTGCAAAAGCAAGATCCTGCATGGTATCCTCATAAACCTGTACCGCTGAATTGATACGGATTCTTACTTGTCCCCCGTTTGTGTCGCTTAGCTCCTCATTTGTCTGCACGATAACAGCTGTTTTGCTAGTCTCAAGGTCATCTGAATGCAGGGCATGAAATAGTCCTACTCCCAGCATAACAACTGCAATCAGCAAAACTATAATCAGTATTTTTTGTTTTTTGTTCTTTTCGTTTGTATTTTCTGTACTTTCCATTACGTACCACCTTTCTGCTTATAGTAATAACGGATTTATGCCAGGCTCAAAGTGACCACGATAGTGGCTGCCTGTACATGGTTTACGGCAGTTGTTACAACGCCGGTTTTTCCTGTAAAGGTAATGTCCTTTGATGCACCGGCAGACACACTACTGTCAGCCTTAGCAAAAGTCGGACAAGTTTTGGTAATATCCCAGGTGGAGCTTCCCAGTGTTGGTGTCAGGGACAGCTTTTTGGCGTTTGCATTCAGTGCTTTAAAGTCTGTAGCTGCGTCAACCAAAGCCCAACCTGTTGCAACGGTTGCCGCTACCTTGTCAATGTTAATAACACCAGCTGCGCTGTTATTAGTAACGGTTACTTTGTCCACCATTAAGTCTACAGCATTTGCAGAGCCTGTCATATCAATGGATTCAGTCACTGTCACATCGATCGCAGTTGCCGGCACAGTCATATATGCTGCTACATTGCTGTCGTCTGCAAAAGCGACAGCAGATGAGCAAAGCACCATGCTAAGTATGCAAATAACGGATAAAATTTTCTTTTTCATATTCTGCACCTCTTTCCTTTATTCTTCCACTACACTAACTGTTGTTACAAAGTTAACCACCTTTGCTTTATCAAGCGCAGTAGTTACTCTACCAGTCTTACCAGTAAGACCAACTGTTACCTTATCCTGTGGATTGATGTTACCGGCACCGGTGTATGCACCAGTAGACATATCGTGGCTTCCTGCTGCCATGATGCCAATCTTCTTAGCATTTGCGCCTAATCTTGCGAAGTCAGTAGAATCAGCAACTACTGTCCAGCCATTGTCTCCGGTTACTTCGATAGAAGCAGTCAGTACACCGATTTTGCTGTTGTTGGTGATTTCTAGGTCATTGGCTGTTAAGTCAGCGGAATCAGCAGTACCCGCAAAGATGACTTCCTCTGTTACGCTAAAATCGATTGCAGTGGCAGGAATATTGATGTAAGCCTGTGTCGTCTGTGGATTAGTTTCGGCTGCAAAGCAGCTTCCTGCAGTACCGAGGGTTAAAGTAAGTGCGCAAAGCGCAGTAATCATTTTCTTTTTCATTTTTGTTTTTCCTTTCGCTTTTAAAATTTAAGTATTTAGATATATTTTTTCGTGCCAGATTAAGCAGCGGCACGTAATGGACTTTCGTTTGTGTTAAACACTTCTTCCACCAATAACTGATAAGTCATTGGTGCTTTATTTTGCAGCATTTTTGGATCTTTGATTAAAATATCAATGCATTCAGCGAGCCATTCCGCTGCATTGCTTGCATAATACGCACCGAGCTGCAATTTCTTGTTTTCCTGTATGAGATATTCCAGTTCATTTATGCTTTGTCCTGGCCACAAATGCCGACTAAGCGCATGTCCAATTTCATGATGCAGTGTATACTCCAAATTGTATGACGAGGAGTTTTCTTTTACATAGATTGTTGCCTTTGCTACTGCGGAAGTGGTATAACCACCATTGCCATTCGTTTCAAATGGTTCTTTTAGCGTCTGCTGTATATATATTTCGGCATCTCTTTTTACTAGACCGTCCCGCATATAGGACGGTAACAATGCATATTGCACGTAAAATCTGTTCCTAATCTGTTTTTGCTTCGCAGCAAAAAATTCCTTGCTACTGATATGCAGCGGGACATATGTCGTTTTTTTTACCTTCTTAACCGCTGATGACTTTTTCGAGATATATCCTAGCTTTCCGCTTACAAATGCTACATACCAGTTTTTGGTTTCACCGATGGTGTATATACTGACTTCATCTGTTCGTTCTTTTGCAGACGAAAGACTCGGTGATGCATACAGATACAACTTTGACGTTACCTCCAGCGCCTTAAAGCTGTAGGTCATCGTATACGCTTCTTTCGGCTTTTTCGTCGTCAACTTTGCTGCTGGAATATAAAAGGTTTTGCCAAAGTAAGATGTTTGATAATAGTAGTCCTTTTTTCCACCTGGCATGGTGGCATATACCTTTTTTCCAACCTTAACTTGCTGATTTTTACCCACTGGGCAAACCGCATACTTTGCGGTCTGATAGCCGTTACTATAAATCCATGTCTGCTGCTTTGCGTACATGGTTTTCTCGCTAGTTCCAGCAAATGTGATGCTTGCGCAGCACAGATTCAAAACCAAGAGAAAACATAGCAGTAAGATGATCTTCCTTTTCATCGTTTTATCTCCAACTAAAAGAGGACAGCTAAAAAGCTGCCCTCTAGGGTAATAACGTATTCTTTTATTCTTTTCTCTCTTTTGTCCTTACTTTGCGATAAATTTCAAACAAAGCAAGGCATGCCATCACAGCAAGGGCAATCCATATCAATAGATTTGCAGTATCTCCGGTTTCTGGTGTAATAGGCTCAACTGTAATGCTCGTATCATCATAAGGATTCGGTCCTTTTGGTGGTGTCAACTCGACAGTACCGATTTTCTTTTTAAAGATCACTGTCTGATTCTTATCCTTGATATCCTTATGAACCGCAACTTCTTTGCCATCATATTTGAGACTTTCAAATACAACGGTTGCTTTTCCAGCAAGTGCAGATGCGTCCAGAGTAAATTCTAAGGTCACACTTCCGTTTGCGGAGTCTGCAACGAAGGTCTTTTCTGCGGTTATTTTTTTGCCGTCAACCAAGAGCGCCTTACCAGTTTCCTTGTCCATCAGCACGCCGCTTACGGTATATTCCTTGCCAGGGATCAGATTGTAGTATGTTACTTCGTCCTTAATTGTAACCTTTTTATCTGCATTAGAGATGTGATCTTCTGTCTCACTATCTGTTGCATTGGTTTTAATTTTGGGGAAGTAAATGGTCTGTCCCTCATCGGTAATATCCTTGTGGTCTGCTGCCAGCTTATCTTCCGGTGTATCCGGCTTACCGTCTTTATCGGTGTCAATATTTTTATATAACTCCTCAAATACAACGGTTGCCATATTTTCTAACTTGGAACCATCGAAGGTGAATTCCATATCAACGGTGCCGGAGGATTTTTCCGGTATGAACACTTTCTCGGCAGTCACAGGTTTACCATTTACCAGTAATTCTTTACCGGTTGCCTTATCCATTAACACGCCTTTTAAGGTGTATTCCTGACCAGGGGTTAATCCGGTATAGGATACGGTATCAATGATTGTAACCTTACTATCAGCTTTTGAGATGTGCTCATGAGTTTCACTGTCCTTTGCAGTTGTGCGAATAGATGGAGTATCCGGTGTCCCTGGAATATCCGGGATTTCCGGTACATCAGTCGGAATTCTGTCATTTTTGATGTTGTTTACAGTGATATTTAGCACGCCCGCATCGGTATTGTTTCTTGCATAGGTTTTAGCAGTGGTGTTTTTGATGTTAATCAGCTTCATTGTTTTGAGGAAATCGGCTGTTACTGGATTTCCGTCAACAGACAAGATGCTTTCTGTTTCCAAGTCATCATCAACATAACCGGAAGCATCCATATAGAAGTTGCCAGAAGCATCAAACTGAACGGTATAAGTAACGCCGTCAGCAAAGTTGATAACAGCTTTTGTAGCATTTACAGCGGTTTCATATACAGGTTTACCGTCTTTATCTACCTTCTGGATTTTTTCTCCATCCGGATTATCTGGGTTTTCGACCATTACAGGTGTTTTAATAATTCGCTTCAACGTGATGCCATCTGCATAATCTGCAGCATCTAATTCGTTTTCATCTACGGTTACACCAGTTACAGTGCCTTTAGTAAAGGTCAACTCTGCTGCAGCATAAGCGTAGTCAATAGACGCAGTGACTTCGGAAGTTCCAACTGCACTTGTCAGTGCCAGCTTCTTGTTTGCAGGCCGCACTACAGTAAAGCCACCTTCGCCCTTATGGGTGTTTTTCGGTGCTTCGTATTCATAAGACACCTCGCTGAGCCAATTTGTTTTAGTTACTTTCGGGCTGTAGGCAACAATTGTCTTTGTTCCTTCAACGGTTTTTGCTAAAGTCGTTTCGTTGCCAAGCTCTAATTCAGGGGCTGCACCACCATCGAAAGTTGCAGTATATGTTGTCTTAGTAGCTGCAATATTTAATGTGCTGCCGTTTGCAAATGTAACAGTGCTGCTCTTTCCCGCAGGAACCGTAACTTTCGTTCTGGTTCTGCCGTCCAGTTTTTCTACAACGACATTTTCTGTAGTCACTGACTGCAGCAGATCATATTCTGTGCCATCTACTTTCAGATTGTTCATCGGCTTACTGTACAGGCTTTCGATATTAACAATCGTCTGGTCGTTGCCGTCCTGCGTAACATAACCGCTTACTCCGATATCATCATAAGCAAAATCAATCTGATCCGCAGTCAAAATATCCACGGCGTCAAAATAGTATTTTGTTCCGTTCAGTTTATATCCTTCCGGTGCAGATAGCTCCTTAATATAGTATTTGCCAAGCGGCAACTTCACGATTGCTGTACCGCTGCCATCTTCTCTAGTTGTGATTGTACCAACTAAAGAGTCCGAGCCAATCTTCTTTGTATCAATTTTTTTCTCGGTTTTCGTTTTGGCAGTGATTTCTTCTGCAGAAAAAATACCAAAGACTGCACCGCCGCCCGGCTGGTATTCTTTGCTCTTGTATGCGGTTTCAAATAGCTTAGACAGGTCAATTTTTACACTGACTGCTGCGTTATCCAGTGTCGCTTCATCCCAAATGAGAGGCGTGTACTGATCCGCATATTTCAGTTCAAATTCTCTCCACTGCGAGCTGTTTACATGACCGTTTCCGGACTTCACTTCCTGGATGTAATATTTACCAAGCGGCAGGTTTGGAGTTGTTGCAATACCGTTTTCATCGGTGGTAATTGTAGCAACGGGGCTGCCTAGTGGATATACCATTGTTCCCTCGATGCTCTTAAACACGAGCTTACCGGCATCTTCATTATCATCTGTGCAGTTTACTGGCTGAAGGGTTGTAGTATCCGGAAACGTTACCTTAAAGCCGAGGGTTTCATCCTTGTTATCAGTTACAATCACGATTTCATAGGATACTTCATCTTTGCTTTCCGAGCTGACTTCGTGACGGATTGCCTTGACATAGTTTGATTCATCGAATACTCTGTCAAACTTTGTGGTATCCGGCGTCAGGTCTTTACACCATTCAATCAGTTCTGTTTCTTCATCAGTTGTATATTCGATGGTCGGATACAGCTTTTCAACTGAAGTTGTATCTTCTGGCTTACTGTCTACACCAAAGTTGTATAACTGGCTCTGTTTTGCGTTAATGGTTGTAATCGTTTGGCCGCCCTGATAAATCATAGACGTTTTAATGCCGTTATTTACCTTAAAGTAAACAGGAGCTGCATCAGTCGGTGCAGCAGTAAATGTTGTGATATTATCAGTTGTTTCATACTGATACGCATCAGAGTGCGTAATTTCCGGAGTTACTTTCCAAGGGTTTGTTACTACGGTTTTAGCAATCTGTGCTGCATTGTCAGCAGCAGCATCTACGATCAGACCGTCAAAGGAGAACACAAAGCCGTCTGCACAGTCAAAGTGCTGAGACAATGTGAAATCCCATTCCTGGTGATAAGATCTGTAGAAGTTGCCATCCGCATCACAGCTTAGCCAGCGGCCCACGCCGCCATCGACAGCCCATACCATATATACTGCTTTACCGGATTCTGCATCATTTTTTGTAATCTGATACATATCAGTTTTATCAGTTTTTGTAAAGCCTTCCGGCATATCTTCCGGTGTATTTACATCTTCAAATGCGCCTTTTTCATCGGATTCTACCCATTTCTTTTTGCCGTTGTCGTTTACATAAACCTTATAAATGGTTTTTGTAACCGGTTCGTTGGTTTCTTCGTCAAGGATTGGATTTCCATCATCATCAACCTGTGGTTCTTCAAAGGTTGCCAGATACTTGTCAGCTTTCTTCACAAGTGTCCAGCCATCTTTGACCTCCGGATCTTTATCCTCGTCAAGAGGTACAACAAGTGTCATTGGTTTCAAAATTCTGGCGGTAATATCATCATTACCATATTCATCAACAACTTTCTTGTTTAATTTCACCATGTTTTTGTTCGGCAAAATCAGGTCCATAATATCAACATCTTCTTCCCCACTTTTTAATGTTGGAGTTGTGTAGTCGATACCTGCAACATAATCATCCGCTACCATGTCTTTCTTCACATGGATATTGGTATAGTTCATGCCGCCCTTTGTATAGCTGAGGGAGTAATCTACCGTGTATGTAGATGTGGTTCCTTCCTTGTCCTTTACAGAGTATTTTGCGGAATAAGTCGCACCTTTTTCAGACTTTGCAATGTATTCGGTTCTGCATTCATTGTCATCACCGATGTCAAGCCCAAACCAGCGCAAAATCTTTTCGCCAGTCTTCAGAAGCTTTTCCCAGAAGCTCAATGCGCCGTTCTTTTTGCTATGGTCACGGGTGACTTCTTCTAGCGCCACTTCTTCATTTGTTTTGCTGTCATATGCTTTGATTCTCTGCACATCATCAACCTGCAGAATATCTTCTGCTGCGTATACGTTGAATTTAGCATTCTTTAATTTTGTTTTGCCCCATACTGCAGAGAAGCCTTTGTTTCCACCAAATTCTTCATGCAGCCAGCCTGCGAGAGATTCACCATTTTTGGTAATCTGGATTTTTCCTTTGACCGGATTGTTCGGCATTTTAATAGTCAGATAGTAGGTCACATAGTCCTTGCCGTCCTGATGCGGCGTCTGCTCTGTAACACTAAACTTATATTTGTTAAAAATAACCTTCTTGTTACTGGTAAAGTCCGTTACTCTATCACCAGAAGCATCGTAGATAACAACAGCATCTTCGAATTTCTTCGGCATATCAGGGCTTGTTCCTACACCTTTTTCATCGTATTCACCGATGAAGTATCCTTCCGGTGCAGTTATTTCTTCAATCTGATAGTTGCCATATTCGAGTTCATATGGAAGTACAATCTGGCCCTCTGCATTGCACTTGAAAATGTAATTGTTCTTTCCGGATGCAGCGCCATCGGTGTAGCTGCTGCCGTTTGGCAGATACTTACCGTAGTTTGGAGACAAGGTTGGATCTGCTAAGTCCGGATTGCCCAGGTATTTGATTCTAAATGCAGCGTTTTCATTCAGTCTGACAGGTTTTCCGGTTTCTGAGTTTGTTTTGATAATCTGCACCTTATTTTTCTTTGGTACATTGTCCGTATCAGTAGAAATCAGCTGGCCGTCTTCTGTCACCGTCACCTCATGGGATTCCAAAACATATCCGTTAGAATCCGCAGAAATTTCTTTTATGAGGTAGTTACCATAAGGCAGGTCAATAATCCTAATCTGACCAAACTTGCTGACAGTTAAAGGATGTTCATCATCTGCAGGTGTACCGCTATTGTCTCTTACAACACGATAGCAGTTAGCAAATTCATCATAGCCCCTTTCCCCTTCTTTTACAGGTACAACTTTGATATATGGGTGATCTTCAAAACCGCCAGAGGTAAGCTCAATGGTCCACTTAGAATTTGTCGAGTATTCGAGTTTACCGCTTCCGTTATCTGGAGTGAACGGGTCAAGGTCTGTTTTTGTTTTTACAATCTGCAAACGCCCACGGTAGTTATCATTCACGTATGCCTGACTTCCCATATCATCCAACATCGGCTGCGGATTTTCCGGATCGATATCTGCAGCGTCTGTTAAAGTACCGTTTTCATAAGTGATGTTGTACTCAATCGGACCATCGTCTACAGCGTGCGCATAATATGTGATGGTTCCGTGGTCACGAGTACCGCCCTTTTCATCCGGGAAACGGCCATCCGGTACGCCGGATTCCTCGGTGCTGACCGTCTTAGTTCCCCGCCAGTAGTGGTGTACTGTAACCTTCTCAGTCTCCGGATCCGTTTCTTCCACTTTTTCATAATCCAGTTCAGATACATCATCCCAAGGCATAAAATAAAACGGCTCATCGCTATAGCCGTTTACATCCAATGTTTTGGAATCAACTACTTCGCCGTCTACGAACAGGGCAATCGTCGCATCCAGCGGCGCATCACCCATACCGGTATGCGTATTATTGTCAAAGCCTAAATTGGCATCCAGTTTCTCAACGTCCAACTCAAAGGACGGCAGTTTCGGTTCCTCCGGCTCTCCTGGCTCCGGTTCTGTTTCTTCTGCTGTTACTTTAAAATACATCTCTACTGGGTCATCTCCGCCTGTTGCCACGGTCTGCAAGTGATTAGAATCTGCAACCGGACTTTTCTGATTGGTAGACCATACCAAAAGATCCTGCTTTGGTTTTGACACATCGATATTCTTTTTAGCCAGAATCGGCTTTGTAATCGTTTTCGGATTTACATCACAGGTAATGGTGTATTCGTTACCGTTTCTCTTGATTTTGATGTGTTTATTGGTGGATTTAATGTCCTGTCCTACTTTTTTTGTATCTTTCTTTACAGCTTTCCACGTGCCATCTGCCTGTTGCTGCATTTTAATCGTATGACGACTCCCTATCTTATCGCTGTATTTTGCTGTCCAACTGGGAACATTCACATATTTCTTCATCTGCGTCAGCATCCAGTTGTAAATCTTTTCTGCTGGACGTCCTTTTACCGTGTCACGAAACCAGTTCGCGTCCATAGCATATTTTCCCGTTCTACTCTTTAGCCCACTGTCAACGGATGTCCGAAGTCCCTGCTGAAATTCCCAGATGATATTTTGGGTTGCCCAGTACCAATCATCCAAATTGCATCCTTCTACTGGCACATCCTTTTGAGTATGCCCCGGCTGTTTTCCAAACAGCAGCGCAAGACGCATACCTTGCAGTGTACTTTCACTATATGGTCTCATCCATCTTAGTTTTTCTAGCTCCTGCTGTTTTTCAGCACTGTACCCAGTGCCACCTGCATTCAGCCATGCACCATGCTCCAGACAATATCCGGCATAAGTGCTTTTCCCACTATCTACTACAATAGTTTTCTTAGCGGAAGTCGCTCTTGCAAGGCGGTAAACAAATCCGTCCCCTTTTGCATTGGAAAATTTCGCATAGTAGTAACCACCGCCTTTGTTATTCGGATAGTATGGCTTTCCATCAGATCCCTTTAGCGTTCTGCCATCATAAACAGAGGCTTTCGTTGCTGCATAAGTAGTCTGAAATGCCTGCTGTGGCATATATGCTGCCAGCATAATTACTGTCATAAGAAGTACAAACGCTTTTCGCAGAATCGGATGTTTCTTGTTTTCTAACATCTTGCTCCTCCTTTATATAATCTTGAATTTATATATATAAAAACAGCGCATCATGCGATACGCTGTTGGTTTTTCATATATGAAAAGAGCAGCCTTTCAGCTGCCCTTTTACAAACGATATTCAGTTAATACATGAGATAGAAGTGATAACCTCTTCTATTTTCTAGCCCACCATCAGCTTTTCGATAATACAGAAAAAACCAATCTGTTCCAGTCCAACCAGCTTCCGAGTATTCGTCCGCAGGTTCCCAGATAAGGTAGTTGGCTTTCATCTCAGATTCAATTTCCGCTTTAATGCAGCCTTTCAATTGCTTCATCACTGTTGCTTTAGACCAGTAAGGACTGATGTATTTCGGAAAGATTGCAGACCAGGAGCTATTTTCTGGAGTTTTTTTTGCTTCTTTTGCATCTTCATACTTCATTGTATAGGTGCTTCCTTCAGAACCCGTATACGGTTCCAGTTCATCCGTTGCCGGATTGTATTGCATCCGCCTTCCTTCAATGCTCTCGCCATAAGCAATCAGTTCTGGCATCAGTTCTTCCATGGTCCAGTCCGGTTTAAATTCTTTTGCTACAGAAAATAGACCATATACTTTCTTGCCGTTCACGGTTCTGTAGGCTCGAACCTTATATTCGTAATTGTAATACGTGCGAAAAGACTTTGTCTTATCAGTGTAGTAAGTCTTTGCCGTTGTGTAAATCTTGCTCCACTTGTTCTTGCCAACTAAGGTTCTATATACCTCATACCCTGTTGCGCCGCTTACTGCGTTCCAGCAGGTCTTCGGTGTTCTATCGTATGGTCCCTCCTTATCACTACCACCAAGCGTTACTTTTGTAATCACTGCTTTATTCGGTCTAGCATAAGTGCTGGTGACAGCAGAATACTTAGTGTAGTATGTGGTTTTTCCAACCTTCTTATAGCCTCTTACCTTGTAGTAGTAGGTCTTGCCGGTGGTTCTGACAGTGTTGATATAGGAGACAGTTTTTACGCTGGTCGTGGTTTTCACGAGGCTATATTTGCCGTTCTTAGAAGTTGCTCTATATACTTTATAGCCGTCCAGACCGTCAATCTTATCCCAGCTGGTCTTGATTTTCGTGTAGCTATAACTGGTCGCCTTAAAATTTTTCGGCGTGATAGCCCTGACCTGCTTACTTGTCAGCTTCACTTCTGTTGGAGCTGATTCTGCAGGAGCCTGATTGTCTGTTGCAAATGCTGGAACTGCCATAGTCAGCACCATAGTCAAAGTGACGAGTAAGGTTATAATCTTCTTCATTTCCGTTTCCTCCTTTACTTTTTAACAGTCCGTCAGCAAGGTGGTTACAAATGATTTTGGATCAAGCACAGCCACCCTGGACTCTATATAATCTTTTGTATTTCGTGTCACTATGCAATCAGCTTTGATACGTTCTGCAGTTTCCATCATTACAGCATCCTCAAAATCACCACTGTCCTTTATGAGCGCTTCATGACAATCAGAAGCTGCTGTATCCGCTATGGTAAAAAGCTCCGTCAGTTTACGCAAAATCTCCCGCGTCGCTTCATTATCATGAGTGAAGCGATGATGTATATAAAACAAATCCGTTATAGACTTTGCCGTCAGAATGCCTTCGATTTGATCCGACGCTGCTGCATAGAAAATTTTGACGGCATCGTGAAAAAAAGGTTCTCTCTTCTGTAATACATCCAATACCACGCACGTATCAATAACCACTTTAATCATAATATTTTTTCAGCCTTTCTTCTCTCGCCTCTTCCAAAGTGATATCTGCCGGCAGAATACCGACCAAAGAGTCAACAATATCCATTTTCGTTTTATATGGGCTTGTGAGCTTTGCTACAACTTTCCCATTTCTAGTGATGTACACATCTTCCGTCTGTGACATTGTTATATATTTTCCTAGATTATCTCTGAACTCTGTAGTTGTGATTGACATATGCCAGCCTCCTTTCTGTCTTTCTGTACTTTTATTATATTATAAACGTACAAAAAGTCAACCATTTCGTACATTTATTTCAAATTCCTGTTTCTCCATTTCGTGGAAAGGAGGGCGGGGGGGGGACGAATATCCCCCGCCTTTTGAAGAAAGGAAGCATTACATGTGCACTTGCTTCTTTTGTGTATTTCATTCCTGGTATCGCCCACTTGCTACAAGATTATCAAGAGCTTTGAACACCTCATCTATTAAAATTGTGCAGTGACTATTATCATCTTTTATTAAAAACTCCCTTTCACCTGTGAGACAGTGGCAAAAGGGAGCATGAAACATGTGCCAGGAAAGCACGCTACCATATTATCACCTTTTTACCGCCCCGTCAGGTACATTGTACGTTTTTTTGCTAAATTTATTTTGTCAAGCCCTTTTTTAAAAGTTTTCCGAGAAATTTTTCAATAGATTTTCTACAAGCATCTCATATGCTTTTTTACTCTGATATTCCGGCGGCAGCATTTTGATAATTCCTTTATCTACTGTCAAATGTGCCTTCCTATTGCGTTCTGGCTGCATAGTATAAATCATGTCACTAAGCTCCTTAGTATTCATTGTCTTCCCAAAAGGCTTATATTTCCGATCATACAAATTACGTATCTTTTCCGCCGCCTCCAAACTCAACACCGTCTGCTCGCCACTCAGTATGTAAACGATTCGATCCTGCACATCCAGTGGTAAATAGGAAATCTCACAACCTGCTTTAATGCTTACTTTTCTCACATCCACCAGCTGCCTCATTCCCAAGGATAAATATGTCAGCCGGATATATCTTCGCAACTGGCGTTCCTCTGATTCATCAAAAATTGCATTTCGGACCCGCGGGTCCGTTTTGCATTTTTCAGCATACTCATCTGCATACCTCATCATGAACGCTTTTTCCGTAATCGTGATATCTTCCCTGTAACGGTTGCTCTCGCCATAAAGGCACAATGCCGCAGCGTCATCAAGTTGCCTGATTACGCAAGGCACGGTTTCAAGACCAACTCGTTCTGCTGCAGTGAGCCTGGTCTTCCCAGCAATGAGCTCATACTTTGCTTTCCCACTTGCATCTGCTCTGACAGTCAGCGGCACCAGCACGCCGACAGATTTGATAGAGTCTGCCAGCTCTTCAACTTTCTCCTGCTGCATATGAAAATAGGATTTGCCGTAATCGCCGCCAAATGGCCTGATATCCGTAATCGGTATTTGTCTGATTTCCTCACACATTCTCTACCTCTTTGATCATACTTTGGGGCTTATACACCCCATCTTTATACTCAAATATGTAAAATGTCTCATCTCTGACATAGTCTAAAAAAGCAGTTTCCGATTCAGTAACGAACCTTTCCACTATATTAACCGTTTCCTGCACTACATCCGGAGACAAATATCTCTCTGCAAAAAAGTAAATCGGTCTTGCCTGCCGCATGTAATAGCGCCCATCCTTAATAAGAAAAATATTTTCTAAAAGAATCTCGTTATATGATGGATGAGCTGGATTCACTCTTCTCATGCAGCTATCGGTAACTCCATAACGTCTGCATAAATTCGGTCTGGCTTCATAACATATGCATTTGCCTCTTTCGTCCAGGAATGGGCAACTTTCGAGTAAAATAACGGTTGCATCGAGGTTATAAAACCGCTTCTGAAGCGCCGTATAACTATCCTGGATGGATTCTGCCATGACAGGGTGATTTTCCGCCACATACGCAGCCTGTTTCATCGCATTCATATATATGACAGGCAACTCTCCCACTTTTCCATTCATAATCAGCCAGGCTATGATAAAAAAGAATTCATTTTCTGTGATGAAAAACAGCGTGTTACAACAAGCGCTACAGTCATCAATACAATTCGCTTTTATGCCATCTCTCGCCGTTACCTTATCATATCGCCGATTCTTTTTTTCTATCTTTGCAAATTTGCTTTTGGGATGTATTTTAATCCTCAACCTCTTTTCCTCCTCGTCCAACGTCTCACAATTACTGTAACAATAATTGTAGTTTTGCACAAGGTTAGAATGCAAATAATTCTTTGTGGGATGTATCTTCATTACAATATCGTGTCTGCTTAATTCCAGCATTTCGTGAATGCTATCTCGCTGATCCTTCTTGAAGTACAACGGATTAGTAAAAGTTAGCGTATCATTCGGCTTTTCGCAAAGTAAATCAATATTGTCCATCACGTCTACCCCCAAAAGTTCTTCTCTTCCGGCTGCCATGTGCCGTCTTTATCCCGCCGCATCAGCGTCAGATTGATGCCATATCGGCTGCATACGCGCAAGATGGTATTCAACGCTTCCGGTCTCTCCCAGTCATCATATAAGGTAAAGTGACTTCCTTTAATTCCAAGTCCCGCCATGTCTACCAGCACCATCTTTGCAATTTCCTCTGCTTCCTGCGGCCGATTCTCAAAATCTTCATCTCCACCAAAGATATCATAGCAAGTTCCAACTGCAGCTTCAATCTTCGTCGTGTCTCTTACGCCTAATTTTAATTCTCTATTCATTTCGCTTTCCTTTCATTATTTCTCTCCGTAGCGATCAACGCCCTCGCCATTCGGCTGCGAAATCAGCCGGCATTAATCTACAATTTTCTACGAAATGTGTATTTCTTCCCATAAATGTTATCAATAAATTCTTTGAATGCGTTATCCAGTTCATTTTGTGTGAATTGTGGACCTCGTAAAATTTGAGCAATGAGTATTTTATTGCCATCTAGGGAATCTAAAAAATTCAAAGCATTTATGCTTGCTTCTAAAGCCTCTTTTGTTTTTAAATTATCAGGCAGTACATCTATGGCATCTCGCTCCTCGCACTTCGCTTCTGTAATGCTGTACTCAACCTGATATAGTAATTCTTTTAAATGTTGTATTATCTCTTTTATTGACATAGATGTAACACCGCCTCTATTTTTTTGATTTTTGTGCAGCCTCCCAGTTTGGGCAATTGGTTGTTACGCTGAGTTTTTTCTTTGGAATGGTGTTTTTCTTTTTAGGACAAACATACACATTTTCATGATATTTTTGTAAGTGGTGACATTCTCCACAAGTTCTCATAGGTTGACTCATTTCATTCTCCTTGTCCTTTCAGCGCGCAATTTGTGCAAGCCTTAAGTATGCCTGGCATCTTTCGTATTAAAATTCTGGCTTGCGCGGATTCCCAGCAAGGTGCGCCACACACGGGGCACACCGCCGGTTTCCAGTCCTTATGCTTTGGTTCAGGTATATTTTCCTGCAATGGCATCATCAAAACGTTATTCATTCCTGCCCCCCTTCTATGGGGTTGACTCAATCTTCCCATTCTTTCTGTTCTTCCGGATGCTCTGCTAAATAATTGTTATACATAATCAGCGCCGCCTGCGTATATGCCCTTTTTCTTTCCACATTCAGCTTTCGCATGGGTTCCGGAAGATACTCCGTAACAAAGCGCTCGTTGATTTTTAACTTCTTCGCTTTTGGTGCTTTTAGTTCTGTCTCTGCCCCGGTCACTTTACTGTCCCTTCCAGTTAACTGGTCAAGATATACTGCATCTACCGTTCCACCATTTTTATAATGCTTTTTAATTTCCGTCGCTTCTTCCAGTGATGGCATATATCCGGTTTCCTGCATATACTCCAGCAAGTTTTTCTGATCTTTCTTATCCAGATAGGACAGTTCCACGCCGACTCTAAACTTGATTTCTTTCGCGTCTACCATGCCAAGCAGCGGAAGAATGAGTTCATTAAGCCGTATGTAACGTTGAATGTTTCTGGCACTTTCCTGAAACTCTTCTGCCGCCTGATCATCGGTACGTAACTTCGTGCCCAGTGGGCACGAAGTTAAATCTGCTCGCTCTCCCTGCCTTTTATTAACCTCCATATACAAAGCATATGCCTTTGCCTTGGTCGATGGTTTGATAACGGACCTCTTTTGTAAATTGGAGACGACCATCAGTCTGGTAGCTTGTTCGTCATTATAATCTACGATGGTTGCTTTGATCTTATCGAGTCCCAGTTTTCTTGCTACAAACATTCTCCTGTGACCGGTGATTGCCTCGTATCTTCCTGCCAGGTTCACATCTTTCCGGACAATAATCGGTTCCAATTGTCCGTTTTCACGTATATCATCTTCAAGGTCACGCATGTCATCATCATCCACCACTTCAAATGGGTGGCTTCCACCCGTGTGAAACGGCAGAATGTCATCAAGCAGTATGTCTGTTACACTGCTGCCTTCCTCTTTCTTATCCTTAGCCGCTTCCGGAAAAAGGCTCTCCAATGCGGATGGATCAAATTCATTTCTTCTTCCCATACAAAACTCCTCCTAACTACTAGGGTTTACTCTCGGTTGTTAATCGCTCTACCCAAATTCTCTTTCACATCCTCAAATATTTTGCAAGAACTCTGCTACAAATGCCCTATAATCTTCCGTCACTGATGCCTTTGGTCGTTCTGTAAGCGGGTTTGTCTGCCGGTATTGCGCTTCTTCGATTGCAACGCCGTTCCGAATCACACTGTCAAATACCCTGATGCCCTGCGCATCCATCAGCTTGTCCAGCGCAGCCTTGATGCCTTTACGTATGTTGCTGCGTCCTTCATGTTGCGTAACCAAAACTCCGGTTATCGCAAGATTTTTGTTGTAATATCCTTGTACCAGTCGGATAGTTTGAAGTAGCTGCGATAACCCTTGTACGGAATACTTCGATGCCTTGACCGGTATAACAATCCCGTCAGCTACCGCCAATGTGTTGATGGTGATAATACCCAATGTGGGCGGCGTATCAACCAAGATAAAATCGTAGTCTTCCTTGATTGGCTCCAGCGCTTCCTTCAACAAATACTCTCTGCCGGCAAAAGAAAACTCCATATCTGATCCTGCCATGGACAGGCTGCCTGGTAAAAGATCAATATTCGCATTGATCCGACAAATGCAGTCTTCCACTTCCTTTTCTCTGCGGAAAAGCTGGTAAACAGTCCCCTCCATGTCGCCGTCCAGGTTGAAACTTTCCGTGAGATTGCATTGTGGATCTGTGTCAATGGTCAATACTTTGCAGCCCTGATCTGCCAACCCGTAAGCCAGTACATGGCATGTGGTTGTCTTCCCAACGCCACCTTTCTGATTTGCTAATGCAATAATCTGCGCTTCCTTCTTCATGTTTCGTTCCTCCAATTCATTATTCATTTCTCTTATCCCTATCCTAACTCTATAGTTCCATCCTCATAAATCAGCAGTGTAATTTCTTCCACCCGTTGAGGTACTGGCCACCCTGACAATACTGCATACTGATATATCAGCTTGTCCAGCCAAACGCACACTTCCGCATAATCCACCCCATATGTATAGACAACAGTATCTTGCTGTACAGCTTTGCTGTCTTTTGTAAAAAGGCAGTATTTTACCGCATCGATATATTTATCTGGCACAGTTGCAAATGCCTCGTCCATTACAGAGATTTGCTTTTCAATATCCACTTTCTCATGTATCTTGTCGATAAAGCTTTGCCTGTAGCCATATGCATCTATTTCACAAAGGTTTACTTGCACTTTTTGCAAAAACGGATAGCTTCTCAGGGCGTAGTAGCAAGAGTTAAATATGTTCGACTGTAAAACAGTCCCGTTAAATTTTGTTCTTTTTGTCCTCATTTTGCTTTCCTGGCGGCCTCCCCTCACATTTTATGTCTCACAAGTTTTCATCGGATATCCAGTCCTTAGGTTCCAATTGATGACTGCAGTTTATTTCCATCGGACAGCCATCACAATCATGGCTTTTACAAAACGCAGAAATCGTATTCATTGCATTGAGTATAGACTCCTTGACAAAAGTCTGCTCCCGCTCCTGATGCTTTTTCTCTTCAAACCAGAATTGTACACTTGGCTTGGAGACATCCTGAATGATGTTATATTGCTTTGCAATTCGATACGCTCCGCTATCCCTAGTTAATGTCTTCGGTATCAGCTCCAAGCTGGAACGGAACTGTTCTAATTTTCGATTTTTGCGATAGCGGTTGCATACCCTGCAGCTCGGTAATAAATTTTCAATTTCAATCTTTCCACCATACTTAACCGGCAGTAAAAAGTCAATTTCCATTTCACTATATTTAATTTGCTTGCCACAATAAGCGCAATGGCCTTCAAACCTCCCATGCGCATTTTCTCGCATCTTCTTCGGTATAATCGGTCCATTCATTTTCTCTTTCCCCTCTCCTTCATACATTACTTTTTCCTTTGCACATTCACCGCAGCGTTTTGTCCTGCCAGCAAGTAATTTATCTGCCCGTCGCAAATACAGCTGACCACAGCATTTGCATTTGCACCAATAATAACTTTTATTATTACGGCTTCCTTCGTAATTCAAGACTTCCCATCCATATATCGTCTTCCCCTCAAGAGGATGCCGTGCCATCTCTTCTCTACACATGTATTAATCCCTCTTGTCTTATGATTTATCAAAGTTCTTCTCTGCAAGTTCGTTAAGTTCTTTCCACTGCATCTCCGTAAGGATATCCCTTACGTCCTGCGGCGGTGGATAACCCAGCAAAGCCTCTCTTTTATATCTCTCATAAGTAATCATTTGTTTTTCTTTTTCGCTCTGCTTCAAAATACCGTCTGTTTCAGCAAAGCTCAATAAATAGGCATAATCATTCGACGATGCAGATTTATTACGCTTTGCTTTCCAAATAGAAAGCTTTTCAATAACCACTTTTGCATTTTCATACCGATTTGAAAATTTTCGGTATTCCTCATTCGTAAGAAATACATTCCTAAATTCCCCATAATCCTTTCCCTGCTTTTCGCTTTCCTTTGCAGGTTCAGGCAATGTAGCCGCTTCTGTCTTCTTCTGTCTCTCTATTCTCTTCCGATCTGCGTCCTTGCTGGATTGTCCAGTATTATATTTAACTTCCGGGAAATGCAAATATGTCTGTTCCGTTTCCGGCTCAGATACCAATTTCATAAATCCATGATCAATAAAATATTCTATCGCACTTCCTACTGCCAGTACTTTATGCCGCAGGATTTCCGACAATAACGCTACATCCAAACCACCAGATGGCGTTGCTGGTAAGCTCAAGACACCTCCGTGTTCGGTTGAGAGAGCATATAGCTTAAGCAAGATCACAAGGTACTCATAACCACCAATCAAACTCTCCATTTTAATAATACCGATATCATTAAAAAAGTTTTTGGAAAATCGAAAATACCAATACTTTGTTGCCGAACATCCTTCACACTGATCATTCATTTTCATGTACAGATACCACCTTTCCGCTCCTGCTTGCCCGCTCCTGCTGCCAAGCTCTCTCTGCTGTATATTTAGTAAAGCGTCTATCTGCATATTCATCTTCCGTGAGCGTCATTCGCAGTTCGCTATAGATCGTTGCCGGAGAAATGCCAATCAGCTTTGATATTTTAGGGACCTGATAGCCCTCCTGCAACAGAAATTCCAGGTTTTCTCTATTAGCATCTGTCCACAGCTTGCTTGCCATTATTCTTCCTCCTTTCCAACATGAACAAATTTAACTATACAGTTTCTCATACTCTCTCCCTCTTTCTTTGACTATTTCTATTTCTATTTCTATTTCTTTTATTATTACTATGTCGGACAAATGTCCATAGCCTCTAAAAATCCCAACGGATTTTAACCCGTATTTTTGCATCGCCTCTATAAACCAAAGAAAATCAGGTTCATAAAACGTTGGAATTTCAATATAAAAAAAATAGGTCAGAAAAATTTTCTAACCTAATTATATATTCCACCTGTTTTCAGGTTATTTTTCATAAATTTTTCACAAAAAAAGAGCCACCGGAGGGTGGCTCACAAGTCAAAACTTCTATCCAAGTTACATCAGGAAAAGCTGCGCAGAAGCAGCAGCAAAAGTTCTTCCGCTCTGATAGTGATAAGAAACTGCCATAGATTTCGCATTTTTATGTAACATATTGGCAAGGTGATACTTAGAATTTTTCCACTGATTAAAATACACCTGTGCCGCAGCTTTTGCATCACTGTAAGAATCTGTACGCCATGCCAGATTTTCAGCTGTGCCCCGGTAAGAGAGCTTCAATCCTAAGTCCGTATAAACAGAATCGAAATCGCCTTCAGTTCCTTTTTTTGTATATCTCATATGCCCCATGTCTTTATTGGCCCAGGCTTCCTGTGCCCGCAAATCTGATGCCGCCTGAATGCTGTAAGCGTACTGCAGCGGTTTGAGACCTTTTTCTTTTCTCAGATTGTTAACAAGGCGCAGCATTTCTTTTTGATAAGTCTGGTCGAATTCCGTTCCTACTGTCACCAGACAGCTTGCGGTAGCGCCATTATGTGCTTTTGCTGTAATCTTAACGGTTCCTTTTCCCTTTGCGGTTACCTTTCCGGAAGAGCTGACCGTTGCGATGCTCTTGTCTGAACTTGTCCATGTCACTGTCTTTGACGGCGCTTTCGCAGTTACTGTTGCCTTCAGTGTAAAAGATGCAGTGCCGTACAGCGGCTTGGTTTTTCTGTCCAGCGAAATCTTCGTTACAACGCCAGTCTTAGCAGAAACTACATTGCTGTAATCCGATTTACTGTCGCCGGAAACAGCGCGTACCTTAAATTTGTAAGTGGTGTTCTTTGTAAGCCCCGTAAAAGAAGCTGTCGCATTTGCTGTAGTGCGGACTCTCTTCCAGCTTTTAGAACTGCTGTAATAGCGGTAAACCTGATATTTCTCAGCTCCACTGACCTTACTCCATGAAACCTTCACAGTTGTTGTTCCTGAGGAAATCGCCTTAACAGAAGACGGTGCTTTCAGAGACGCTTCTGCTCCAGCAAATACAAAGCTGCTGCCTGCCATACAAACAACCAGTGCCAGGCACAGTGTCAATGCTAAAAATCTAATCTTTTTCATCGTTTTTTCATCCTTTCCAATTATTGCATTTATCATTTTATCACAATTTATTTTAAAATAAAATAGCCTTGTGCGCAACGCATCAGGCTATAGTGTTCCAATAAAACAGTTTTATTCACTGTAAGGTGCAACTGGCTGCCTTGGCTTTACAAGGCCCTATAGCTTTGCGTCATCGCTTCACAACGATTTTGCCTTTAAAATTACGATTTAAGGTTAGCATATCTATCCCTGTTTGTCAATAGCTCGAGGTTATATTTTTATAAATTTTCCCACTTTATTCTTAGGCTATACACTTATATTCCAACAGTAATTATCATTATATTTTAAATATATTCTAACCAAATATTCACTTCAGAATATAGTTGCAAAATTTTTTCCAAAATCTAGTGAATTCTCCCCGAAAATATTTTATAATGGATTTAGAATATTTTATCGTGATAAAACTTACCGACTAGGAGGAACAAACCCATGATTTTTTTCAGAAGTGATTACAGTCAGGGCGCTCATCCAAAAATTCTGGATGCACTGATTGCTACCAATTTAGAACATACTGACGGGTACGCCCTTGATCCACACAGCGAAAGCGCTGCACAGATGATTAAAGATTTAATCGGCAGAGCGGACTGTGAAGTTCACATGATGGTAGGCGGAACCCCTACCAATGTCATCACCATCGCTGCAGCACTGAAGCCCTGGGAAGCTGTCGTTGCAACCAGAGCTGCCCATATTTACTCTCACGAGTGCGGTGCGGTGGAGGCTACAGGACATAGAGTGCTGACTGTCGACGGCGTTGACGGCAAGCTGACGCCGGAACTCATCGACAACGCATGGCTGGAATATGAGGATGACCACACTGTCGTTCCTAAGATGGCATACATTTCCCACACCACCGAAAGCGGTACCGTTTACACTAAAGCAGAGCTGGAGGCTCTCCGCAAATGCTGTGATGCCCACGACATGTACCTCGGACTGGACGGCGCCAGACTCGGTGCCGGTCTCACCTGTGAGGATACCGACCTTACCATCCAGGATATCGCAAGACTGACTGATGCCTTTTACATCGGCGGCACAAAAAACGGTCTGCTCCTTGGCGAAGCTGTTGTTATCTTTGATGAAAACATCAACGATCACTACCGCTGGATGATTAAGCAAAACTGCGGCATGCTGGCAAAAGGAAGACTCATCGGCGTGCAGTTTGAAGCACTTTTGGAAGGCGGCGAAAACAGCCTTTTCTTCCAAATCGGCGCTCACGAAAATGCTATGGCAAAGAAACTGCGCGAAGGAATTGCTGCCTGCGGCTATGAATTCGACGGCACTTCTACTACCAATCAAATTTTCCCAATCTTTCCAACCGAAATGGTCAGAGAACTGGAAAAAGAATTTTTCTTCTATGATTGGGCTGCTGCCGGAGAAGGCAAGCGTGTCATCAGGCTGGTAACCTCCTGGGGCACAACTGAAGAAGACGTAGACGCATTCTTAAATGCGCTAAAAAAATTCTAAACCTGAGTTTCATAAATTACGAAAGGAGTCGTTCCCATGAAAAAAAGTAAAAAACTTTTTGCTGTTTTACTGTCCTTGTGTCTCATCACAGTAATGATGCCAGCGACAGCTTTTGCAGCAGAGGCAAAAACCGGAGATATCGTCATTCTCCATACCAACGATACCCACTGCAATGTAGAGGGAAATCTTGGTTTTGCAGGTGTTGCCGCCTATAAGGCTGACAAGCTTCTGGAAACCGACTATGTAACCCTAGTTGACGCAGGTGATGCTATTCAGGGTGATGTCATCGGTGCCCTTTCCAAAGGCGATTATATTATTGATATTATGAATGCGGCAGGTTACGATATCGCAATTCCGGGTAACCACGAGTTTGACTTTGGCATGGACACATTCCTGACGCTGGTATCCAAGGCAAATGCCACCTATATCAGTGCAAATTTCCTGGGTTCTGACGGCAAATCGGTATTCAAGCCTTACGAAATGAAAACCTACGGCGACAAAAAAGTCGCTTTCGTCGGCATTTCTACGCCGGAGTCTATCACCAAATCCACGCCTGTTTTCTTTCAGGATGAAAATGGCAACTACATCTACAGCTTCTGCGACGGCAACAATGGAAAAGACCTTTATGATGCTGTACAAAATGCCGTAGATGATGCTAAAGCAGCTGGCGCAGACTATGTCATTGCAGTAGCTCACCTTGGTATCGGTGAAAGCGAAAATCCTTGGACTTCAGAAAACGTCATCGCTAACACCAGCGGAATCGACGTTATGATTGATGGTCATTCCCACAGTGTAATCCAAGATACTAAAGTCAAAGCAAAAGACGGAAAAGAAGTCATTCTAACTCAGACAGGCACCGGAATTTCCTATATCGGCGAAGTCATCATCAAGACCGACGGACAAATTTCCGCTTCTCTGGTTTCCGGCTATACCAAAAAGGACAGCGCTGTAGCTGCTGTTATCAGCGGTATTAACGCTAATCTGAAGGCTGTAACCGAGAAAGTCATCGGCACCTGTGAAGTCGATGTAGACGACTATGACGCTGACGGCAACAGAATGGTAAGAAATCAGGAAGCCCCTGCCGGAAACTTCTGTGCTGATGCATACCGCGCTGTAACTGGTGCGGATATCGGTCTGGTTCAGGGAGGCGGCGTTCGCGCAGCCATCAAAAAAGGCGAAGTTACCTATGGCAGTCTCATCACAGTAAACCCTTGGAGCAATCAGCTAGGCGTTATCGAGGCTACCGGTCAGCAGATTCTTGACGCACTGGAACACGGCGCAAAATCCGCACCTTCCGAAAGCGGCGGGTTCCTGCAGGTATCCGGTCTGACTTACGATATCGATACCACCATCCCTTCCACAGTGGTAACTGATGACAACGGCATGTTCGTAGAAGTAAGCGGTGCAAGAAGAGTCACCAACGTGAAAGTCGGCGGTGAAGCAATTGATCCTGCTAAAACCTACACCGTAGCTTCCAGCCTTTACATCCTTACCCAGGAAGGCGACGGTTTCACCATGTTCAAAGGTGCAAAGGAAGTAACCAAAGAATCCATCACCGACGCGCTAGCGCTGGTTCAGTATCTTGAAAAAGATTTAGGCGGTAAAATCGGTCAGACTTATGCAAAGCCAGAAGGCAGAATCGGTATAATCAAGGCTTACAACTCCAAAGATATTGCCGCTTCCATCGAAAAAGCCGGCAAGGATGCAATCAAGGCATACAAGGCAGCTCTTGCCCGCACCACAAAGATTAAATCAGCGACCGCTTCCAAGAAGACTTCCAAAATCACGGTAAAAATCAGCGGAAACAGCAACGCAAGCGGCTTTTATTATCACGTTTACAATGCAAAAGGCAAGAAAGTTTCTTCCTTAAGCAAGACCTCAAAATCCTTTACCACAAAGAAACTGGCAAAAGGCAAATACACTGTAAAAGTTACGCCGTATACTTATGTAATGGGCGAAAAGATTTACGGTAAAATCACAACAAAGAAAGTAACTGTAAAGTAAATAAAAATCGAACTGCAATTCAAAACGGCATGCCAGACAGGAACCCTCCTGCGGCATGCCGTTTTTCTCATCACTAGTCGTCCTTCTCTATCATATATGCGTTTCCATTTTTATCGTAACGCTGCATTCCTGCTGTCTTATACCTTTTCATGAGCTTATCCATTCTTTCATTGGTAGAAAGTTCCCTCTCCCGCACCCTTTTCTCATACGGTGTCAGATTTGCTACATCCTTAATGTGCTTTCTTGCAGGCTTTGGAACAACCATAAGATAAAGCAGCGGTGATACGAGTAAAATATCTGCCAAAAACCAGCCAACCAGTGCCAGTACCCATTGCAGTACCGTATCAAATCTGTTGTATCCTATGCCCAGAATCGCGCAAAACCCTAAAGTCGTAATAATGAAAGGAATATAAAACTGTTCCAGCTTCCGAATTGCCTTGGAAAGTTCTTCATCAAACCATTGATTTTTTAAACTCTTTATAATATATTTGGCACCGCGGAACTGCACGTTGGACAAATAAATGCAGGTCTTAAAATCGTCAAAGGAAACTCTTTCCCTCGGAATCACCGTAGCCGCCATCTCCTCCAGATGATAGTCGTAGAATATCTGCGCCCGAATCAGAGTGCCGTCTCCCATCACTGAAACTTCCGCCGGATTCCGATTCTCGTCGTTGATCACAAGCTGCTGCCCCGCAGTAAGCATTAGGGTTTCTCCGCAGACAGTCACTGCTGCAAAACCCTCAGTGCAATATAGCGCTGTCGTATAGCGCTCGAAAGATGGATAGGAGTCCCGATCCAGCGGTTTACTTTGCTCTTCCGCCATAATAACATCTAAGAAGCCTTCATTTCCTTTTTTAACCATCAGATTGTAGTCTGTGATTTTGCCAAAGCTCTTAGTCGTATATGCACCGTCAAAGCGATCCTGTTCAAAGGGCTGCAGCCTTGCCACCCGCACATCCTGATGGGCAAGCACTGCGTTTCCCGAAAGAACCATCAACACCCGGTCATAGTCCGCAAGCTTAGAAAAGGTCGTTTCTTCTAAGTCACACGTCGCACTGGACAAACGCCAAATAAAGTTCCTTTCCAGGTATCTGGATTCCTGTGGGAAAATCGCCAGCTGTGTAGTCGTTCCACCGGTCCAGTTCGATTTGTTAAAATCCGTTTCTTTATAAATCTTGTATTCCATATTTTTCTTCCCGGTTCATTAAGATATTCTTAATTATACCGCTCCTTTCTTGATTTCACAACCTTTTTATAGTATAATGCTACAGTGATTGAGTATTTTTTTCGATTGGAGATTTAGAAATGAAACGATCTGACGGATACAGACTTTCGGGCTGCGACCCGTTTTATGAGATTACGCCTTACATTATGCCCAAGCGATATGACGCAGTCAACTACATCGACCTGGAGCTGGATCTCGAGCCTATTCACAGCTATATAAACAAATGCCGCGCAAGTGGAGTTAAGATGGACCATATGAGCGTCATCCTTGCCGCTTATCTCAGATTGGTGTCTCAGTACCCCAATTTAAACCGTTTCGTCTGCAACAAGCGAATTTATGCCAGAAACCACTTCTGCGTATCCTTCACCACACTGAAGAATAATAATACCGAAGAAACTGTGACGAAAATTTATTTTAATTTAGACGATGATATCTTCGAAGTAAACAGAAAACTGGCAGAAGCTATCGAGTTGAATAAAAGCGCCGGTATCAATAATGCTACCGATATGCTACTTCGCGGTGTCATGCGAATTCCCTTTTTGGTCGGCGGCGTTGTCGGCGTTCTAAAATGGTGGGACAAGCATTTTTCTCTGCCTTTCAGCATTGTAGATGCCAGTCCGTTCCATACATCCCTCTTCATTACCAATCTGGCGTCTATTCGCCTGAAAGCCGTCTACCATCATATTTACGATTTCGGCACAACAGGTATCTTTATCGCCATGGGTCAGCCTGAAAAAAGACTTTTTAAGGTCGGCGAGGTCATCGAAGAGCGCAAAGTGCTTCCAATCAAGGTTTCTGCTGATGATAGAGTAGAATCCGGCTATTACTACGCGAGGTGTTTCCGCGAATTCAAACGCTATGCAGGTCACCCTGAGCTTTTAGAAGAAAAACCTCAGTCCATCACTCCCGACCCGAATTTAAAGGAAAAATACACAAAATTCATTGTAAAATAGAGAGAGCGACATGAACAGAAAAGAACTCGCAGTAAATCTGCACCACAAAAAATTCAACTGTGCCCAAGCTGTAGTCTGTGCCTTTGCGGATACCTTGGACTGTGACACAAAGACAATCTTTAAGCTGGCAGAAGCCTTTGGAAACGGAATGAGCACCCGCGGTACGTGCGGCGCAGTTTCCGCCATGGCGATGGTCATCGGCATGAAAGAATCCGACGGCGAATTGGATAATCCCAAGACAAAAGTAAACTGTTATAAGCTGATGAAAAAAGCGACCGAAATGTTTACTGCCAAAAACCAGTCTGTCATCTGCCGTGAACTCAAAGGACTTGACGGCGGCATCCCTCTTAGAAGCTGCGATGGCTGCATCGAAGATGCTGCTGCAATTTTGGATGAGCTGCTTTTTGACAACATGGAATAAACTTTTTTCACGAATTTTACAGGCAATGCAATTCTCTTTTGCTGCCTGTTCTTTTTTTGAGGAATATCTCACGATAATTCCCAAAATTACGCAGGTTTTAAGATTCGACTCACGTGGTATGAACACAACATTAAATTCATGTCATTAGGCACGTATAATCCAAATTCCATCATTAAGGAGGAAACAAATATGATTCGTAAAATTATTCAAATAGACAGTGAGAAGTGCAACGGCTGCGGGGCTTGTGCCGCTGCTTGTCACGAAGGCGCAATCGGCATGGTTGGCGGAAAAGCCAAACTGCTGCGCGACGACTACTGTGACGGTCTTGGCGACTGTCTTCCCACATGTCCAACGAACGCAATCACCTTTGTGGAGCGCGAAGCCGCTGCCTATGATGAGGAAGCAGTGAAAGCAAACATGATGACAAAAAAACTGGCAATCGAACTGCAAAACCTGCAGGCAAGCTGTCAGGGAGATTGCGCAGGCGGCGGCACTGATACAGACAGTGCTTCTGCGGGCAACAGCAAATCCGCTGCTTCAAAACTGACAAACTGGCCAGTACAGATAAAGTTGGCACCTCTTTCCGCACCATATTTTGACAAAGCAAATCTTCTGATTGCGGCAGACTGCACCGCCTATGCTTACGCAAAATTCCACGAGCAGTTTATGACAGGTCGCGTAACGCTGATTGGCTGTCCAAAGCTGGATGGTGTAGATTACAGCGAGAAGCTCAGTGAAGTCCTGCGGCGCAACAACATCTCCTCGGTCTCAGTGCTCCGTATGGAGGTCCCTTGCTGCGGCGGACTTGAGACTGCGGTTTCCCGTGCGATTTCTGCCAGCGGAAAATTTCTTCCATATCAGGTAGTGACGATTTCTGCAGAAGGTGATATACTATAAAACGAAGTTACAGCGAAGTTTTAGTTAATATGGAGTTATCCGCAAGTGAAAAAGATTTTAGTCATCGGCTCTACAGTTGCCGATATCATCATCAATCTGGACTTTCTGCCCACTACGGCACAGGATGTCCACGTTAAATCGCAATCCATGTCTCTGGGCGGCTGCGCACACAACGTAGCGGACATGATTCGTCATTTCGGCGTGCCTTACACACTGTTTTCTCCAGTGGGTACAGGACTTTACGGAGATTTCGTCCGCAATCAGCTGGCCTCAAAAGGACTGGCTTCACCTATGCCAACGCCGGATATGGCAAATGGATGCTGCTACTGCTTTGTGGAAGAAAGCGGCGAGCGAACCTTTATTGTAGACCATGGCGCAGAGTATCTCTTTTACAAAGAGTGGTTTGACATGCTGAATCTGTCAAAGCTACAGTGTGCCTACATCTGCGGTCTAGAAATAGAAGATAAGACAGGCAGCACTATCGTAGATTTTCTAGAAACCAGCGGGCTGCCGGTGTTCTACGCACCCGGTCCTCGAATCTGTCTCATTGACGATGCATTAATGGAACGAATTTTTGCACTACGCCCAATACTCCACTTAAACGAGGACGAAATTTGTCGTTATACTGGCTGTGTTGCTATTTCCGATGCTGCCGCGGTATTACATAAAAAAACGCAAAATACCATCATCATTACCAACGGTGCCAACGGCGCTTACTATTTCGATGGAACTGCAGGCGGCGAGGGTCTTGTACACGTAGCACCGGTGCCTGCCGAAAAAATCGTTGACACCATCGGTGCTGGCGACGGTCACTGCGGCGCAGTGATGGCAGGGCTTTCCATGGGACTTTCCATGTACGATGCTATCGCAAAGGCTAACGCTGCCTCCTCTCTGGTGGTATCCAACAAAGGCGGCGTCCTATCCGATGAAGAGTTCAAAGCAGGCGGAATCCTGTAATAAAAAGCGAAGCTGTCTTGATTACAATTAGACAGCTCCTTTATATTCCACATTACCTGTCGCTTGTACCGACACCCGGTTTCGGCAGACTCCATCTGAACTTTGCAGCCAGAAGCCGCAGCACCAAAACAATGACAACTCCTGCGATAATTGATACGCCCTGCCCAAAGGGCTCCCACATCAAAGAGCAAATCACTGCACCAATCAGAGAAGCGCTGGCATAAAAATGCTTTACGAAGATATAAGGCGGATCCTGTGCCATAACATCGCGGAGCACACCTCCCCCAACACCTGTCACCGCTCCGACAAAAATCATCAGAAACAAACTAAAATCTGTAGAAACACTATAAGCTGTTTCGATTCCTACAACAGTAAAAATGCCCAGACCCACAGAATCCATCCAAAGCATTATCAAATCATAATAATTCTGCCTTTTAGAAAAGAGCCTTTGCATCCAAGGAGTGCAGACAATTAATGCCGTTCCTATCGCTACGATAGCATAAATTGGATTCTGAAATGTCTTTGGCGGTGTAATCCCTAAGATTAAGTCGCGAATCACACCACCGCCCACTGCTGTAGTAAGACCTAAGATAGAAATGCCTAAAATGTCCATGCCCTTGCGAATACCGGTCATGGCGCCAGAAACAGAAAAAGCAACAGTTCCAATAATTTCGAGAATAAAAGAAATATATGCAGACACAAAAACCACCTCCAAGCGTATCTTGCATGAGTAAATGAGATAGAATATTACACTCTGTCTTTTTACCTGAAAGATTCTTCCGCCCCTTCACGGGCAGAGTTGCTTCATCGGTGGTTTCTTTTTACACTTTCCAGAGGTCTGTCCGGAAACGGTCCTGTTGCCTGAGAGTTTTGCCCCTTCGGCGGCACGGCGCTAGCCTTAAGCCCATGCGCTCTCCCGATTCCATCATCCAGATAAACAAAGTATACCATATAAAAAAAATGCTTGTCAACGGGGATTTTCCTCACCAGAATATGTGCGAATGCCTGTAAAAAGGAGGGCACTGTCTTCAGAATCTCTGGTTTAATGTTCTCTTCTCTTTAAAAGTTCTGTTTCCAAACGATTTACACGAAGAAGCAGCATTTCTCTTTCCTGGTTTACTTTCAAAGCTTCATCGAGTTTTCTATCCAAGCTCAAATGCCCCTCTGCTATAACTGCTATATTTCTGTTTACTTCTCTTTCCAATGTGATTTTAATCTCTCGGATATCCTTAGTAAATCTTTCGTCCATCTCCGAAACTCTTGTGTCGAGACACGTCACCTTTTCGTCAAGGTCCGATACCTTCTCGTCGAGGCACGTCACCTTCTCGTCAAGGCACGTCACCTTCTCGTCAAGGCACGTCACCTTCTCGTCAAGACACGATACCTTCTCGTCGAGATATGTCACTTTATTATCAAGACTGTTTAATTTCTCTTCCATCCTCTCTAATTTGTCCAAAATCATCCTAGTTTCTTCTGTCATTATAATGCTTCCCTTCTCCTGTCATGCAACTAAGTCTTACGTTGGATTTTTATTATAGCATAAAGACGGTTACTCTACAATTCCCAAGATTTTCTGAAAATGTTTGCACCCTTTTACAGAATTTCTATGACCCCCAATTCATCTCACAATGTATATAAAACGCCGAAGCGCTTGTCTCCGACGTAATTCAATCTTCTATGGTGGACCCGATGGGGATTGAACCCACGGCCTCTGCGTTGCGAACGCAGCGCTCTCCCAGCTGAGCTACGGGCCCATAAAAGGGAGATATCTCCCTTAATTCTTATAATTCCTCTCTGATTCTGCGCAAACTCCGACCTAGTCTGTTAATCGCATTGATTCTGCGCACAACTGCATAAGCATTTTCTTCCCTATAAAGCAAAATGTCACTCAAAGTTGTATTCAAATCATTGCATAGCGTATCGACCTCACGCAAGAAGTCGTCTTTACTCATTACCACAATTCCTGCCGGCAATTCTTCAATCTCATATTGATACTCCATGCCAAACAGCTCCAATACCTTCGCCGACAGCTGTATCTTGATTTCGTTTAAATGCAGTTCATAAAAGCCTTCCGTTGCTGCAGCTTTTGTTCTGCATGCCTGAACGGTCTCATGGATTTGCTCAAAACAATCATCAAGCTCCTTGTATTCCATGTTCATAGCTTTCCAGTAAAAATCCAGCTGATTCAACGTTCTGGAAATCAAATCTTTCAGTTTCTTGGCTGCGGACTCCTCCAGAATCTCTCCGACATTTTTCAGGCAGTCCTCAGCAATGGAGGTTTTCAATTCCTCTACGCCAGCACCCGTTTTAGCGCTGACAGGAAACATTGCTACAGAGTCAACACCCATCAGCTGACAGAGAAGTTTCTGGCAGTACTGCACATAAGCCTGTAAATCCGCTTCTCCAACCACATCAATCTTATTTACAGCAAAATAAAATTTCCCTGCAAATTCTTTGGTACTCTGCAGAAAATCAATCTCAATCTGATTAATGGGACTGTCCACTGACAGCAGGAAAATCACCGCATCACTTTCCTTCATGTAGTGATATGCCGTTTCCGTGTTATTTTTATGAAAAGAACCAACGCCAGGCGTATCCACAAAGGTTAAACCATCTTTGAGAAACTCCGATGGCGTACGCAAAATCACCGAATCCACTCCTAACCTGTTATCCGCATTTTCCTGCTCGCTAATAAATGCTGAAAGCTCTTCAAACTCAATCGGTGTCACCACGCCATTTTGAAAATGCACCTCACACCCTTTATCTCCATAAACAACACGAGTAACAGCCGATGTAATAGGTACAATGCCGACAGGCAAAATCTCAGCCCCCAAAATCGCATTGGAAAGGCTGCTCTTTCCTCTCTTAAACTGACCGATGATCGATACCGTCATATCTCTTTTTTGCAATTTATCAATTAAAGTCCGCACTTCTTTCGCCTGCCCGCTGCAGGCTCCATCCGCTGCAAGCAGTTCATATACGCTCTGACTTTGCTCTAAAACTTTTCCGCTCATTAAAATGTTTCTCCTAATAAATTACTGACTTTTTCAGTATATCACAGGAAATTATGCAGTGCAATACAAACCGGCGCATAGACACGGCAAACGCGCGAAAAGTATCACGAACCATCAATACTGACAAATGATAGCAGCATACAGAATTTTGTCAGCAAATCGTGAAAAAAGCCATCCTAATAGGCTGAAATCCTGACAGAACTGACAAAAATCTAAAAAGCTGTCAGTTTTGTCTGTTCCAGAAAAGCACTAAACGTTTCTCGTGGGTTTGCCCTGCCGCACAGAACATTCCTATCTTCTCCTTGCAATACAGCTCCATTCTTGTCATTGTTTGAATGTTATATATTGGCATAGCATATATCTTCTAAATTTTCAAGTATTCCATTTGTAATGATGTATACTGTTAGTTCCTCTCTCATATATATAGGCATATCAAGGAGTGTGTCTATGACCTTTGGAAAAGTAAAACAAAATATCATGGTACTGGCCGTATCTAATCTGATTATCGGTCTAATTGAATTTATTTTCAACATATATCTAACCAGAATTCTCGGCGCAGAAGGCCTCGGTCTCTTAAGCCTGATAGCTCCCATCAACTGCCTTTTTCTTTCCTTTATGACAGAGGGCATCGTTGTTACCATGTCTAAAATTTCCGCAAAAAACCAGCATTTTGCAGCCTATACCGAAATGAATCAGTCTGTAAAAATCGCTACCTGTGCCAGCTTTTTCTGGTCTGTTTTTCTTGTTGGTATCGTTTTAATTACCGCAAAGCCTATCGCCTCCGGTTTTCTTGGCGACAGCAAGCTTGTTTATCCCATCCTCGCTACCTGTCCTTTAATGATTTTAATGTCCATCTCTAACATCACTAAGGGACACTTTCTGGGACTTACAAAGATAAGAATTCCCTCTGCAATCAACATCAGTGAAAAAATTCTGCGCTTTCCTATTTTATACCTTCTTATACGATTCTGCCTCAATCGGTTTGATTTTCCTGCAGTAACTCTGGTTTATCTGTGTTACGCCATCGGAGAAATGCAAAGCGTCTTACTGCTGCTGCTATATTATAAAAAAACTAAGCCGAAAGTTAAAACACCTATGCCAACGCGAAAAGAAATTTCCAATGTTCTCCTTTCACTGGCAAAAGGCGCTGCACCTATCTGCCTGACCCAGTGCCTTTTAGAAGGAGTTAATGCCTTTTCCTCTGTCATTGTAAAACTGCGGCTATGCACCTGCGGCTATCCAACCTCCGAAGCGTTGTCACTGCTGGGACAGTATAAGGGTATGGTCTTTCCCCTTATCAACTACCCCATGATTCTGGTGGGTGCAGTTTGCTCAATCGTGGTTCCTAAAATATCTACTATGGCCGCTGCTGGAAAAGAAAAATTTGTCGGCAGACTCATTACACGAACCTTGGCACTTTCCTTTTTTATTGGAATTTTAACTTGTGCCGTCTTTTTCTTTTTCGCAGATTCCATGGGACAATTTTTCTATAAACAGGACAATTTAGGACTGATGATCCGCCTTGCCGGACTGCTGGCGCCCCTTTTATATATGACAGCCTCCACAACCAGTCTGCTTATTGGAATTGGCTGCGAGGGTCAATCTTTCCGCAATTCGCTGTTTCAACAATTGCTGCTTTTGATATTTCTAATTATCTTTACTGGGATTCCTGCACTGAATATTTACGGATATCTGATTGCCATTGCGCTTTCCAATATAATTCTACTTTCCAAGAATTTACATGCATTAAGATTACATAAAAAAGAACATGACCTTCCTTAAAAGGACAGCCATGTTCATGTTCTGTTAATTTTCAGCATACACCGCAATGTTTTCTTCAATCCTGCTTTTCACCATCTGGGCAATTTCAGTTGTTTTTTTGCCCGCATATTCCTCATAATAGATTGGCTTTAATATATGCACCTGCACTGTAATAAACCCCGGTACATTTCTGTCAAATGGCTTATATGCGTCAATCAAAGCTACAGGAACGACAGGACATTTCGCCTTGACCGCCGCTTTAAAACTACCTCCCTTAAACTCCAGCAGCTGATTTCCGTTTCTGCTTCTTGTCCCCTCAGCAAAGATAATACAGTTTTCGCCCTGCATTACACGATGACTTACTTCGTTGATTACTCTAAGGGACTGTTTCACATCGCGTCTGTCCATAGGAAGCGCATTCATACAGGTAAAAATCTGCTTTACACCGGGGATTTTCATTAGTTCCTGCTTCATGACAGGACAAATTGGTCTCTGGCAGGCTTCAATCATTGCAAAACCATCAAAAATTCCCTGATGATTGGGATAAAAAATATACCCATCCTTCTCCGGAATATTCTCTCTTCCATAGACTTTGATATCCAAATTTCCGCTGATTTTGGCACGCTCTACAATATACTGCAGCGGCCGCAGCTTTTCCTCTCCGCTATAGCGTTCCGGATGTGCCGCATACCAGTAAATTCTACCAAAAATTGACGGTACACGAAAAATATTCTTTAAAATAATTTTTGTCAATCGATTCATTTCATTTCTCTAGCTTTCTGATTTTTTGCTTCTGATATACTCCGAGATGGAAAAAAAGCAGGTGTTCAACCTGCTTTTCATTGGTGGAGAATAGGGGGTTCGAACCCCTGACCTTTTGACTGCCAGTCAAACGCGCTCCCAGCTGCGCCAATCCCCCACGCTTATGATTCGATTATAGCTCAGTTTCAGTCTTATTGCAAGTATATTCATGGAGCGGGCAATGGGAGTCGAACCCACCTCCTCAGCTTGGGAAGCTGATATTCTACCGATGAACTATGCCCGCACAGTAACCTTTTTTATTATATACCTTTTTGCGCGCGAATTCAATATAATTATCTCACGAAATGCGAAAGAGCGGCTGTTTAGCCGCTCATAAAGTTTACTCTCACTCTTCATTTAGTGATAATTAATTATTGATACATTTATAGTCTGCATCTAGACTTATTCTTTATCATCTCTCTAACGTAGAGTATACTCCTTTTTCCAAATACAGTCAAGCATTTTTTTGTTTTTCTTACCGAACAGGATCCAGGAACTGTTTTTCATAATATGCAGTCATCGCTTTGTATTCATCAGAATCTCTATCAAAGACTTCACTCTTATGGGTATCCAGGCTCTGCCGCACGATACGCTGGTGCAGATGCTGCGCAATGTTGATGCAATGGTCTGAGATTCGTTCCATGTTAGTCAGAATTTCCACATAGGAAATGCCGCCCTGCGTACTGCATTGACCAGCTTTCAGGCGATCGATATGTTTGGATTTCAGCATATCCACCAAATAATCCACATTGTCTTCAAGAGGACCAATTTTATGACAAACACTTTCCTTCTCTTCCTGATAGGCAGTAACCGTTACGCTGAGCGCCTCATCTACTGCTGCCTGCAGATATCTCAATTCACAAAGAGCATCCTCAGAAAAGACTATATTCTGTTCCATATTAAACTCTGCTACATCAAGAAGATTCTGGCAGTGGTCTCCAATCCGTTCAAAATCACCTACGGTGTGCATAAATTCCGTCGCCAAACGGTTCTGCTCCACATCCAAATGCTGCTCTGTAATGCGAACCAGATAATCCCCCAGAACGGTTTCGGTCTTATCCAGGAAATTTTCATTTTCTTTGATTTTCTCGAAATCTTCAGTCCTATACTTAAACAAGCAGTTCGACGCCAGGCGATAATTTTCCAAAGCAGCATCCGTCATAGAAACCATGACTTTTTTGCACTGTTCCAGAGCCAGCGCCGGCGTAGGAATAAAAATCGGATCCAGCAGCTGCAGTTCTTCATCGATTTTAGAAACATTCTTGTCTTTGACGATTTTCTTCGAGAACTGAATCAAGAGGTTTACACAAGGCAGCATAAATATACAGGTTGCCAGATTAAATAGAGTATGGAAATCTGCAATACGACCTCTATTTACAGGTTTATCCCAGAAGCTAAATCCAAACAGCCCCTGATATACATAAATCAGCAGCAGAAAAATTACTGCACCCGCAATGGACATGGTGATATCAATACAGACAGCCCTGCGTGAATTTTTGTTGGTACCGATACTTGCAAGAAGCACCGTGACGCATTTTCCGATGTTTTGTCCGATAACAATAGGCGCCGCCATGGAAAAAGTAATAGCGCCGGTTGCAGACATAGCCTGCAGTACGCCGACAGAAGCAGAAGAACTCTGCAGCAGCACAGTTACTGCCATGCCGGCAAGAACGCCCAGCACCGGATTGGTCAACACCAGAAAAATCTGCATAAATTCCGGTGAGCTTGCCAGCGGCTTAAAACTGGACTCCATCATGTTCATTCCGATGAACAGAATCCCCAGCCCAACAGCGATACCAGCCTTATCTTTGGTCTTGTTTTTCTTAGAAATCAGCATAGCAAAAGCGCCAATCACAACACAAAGAGGCGCAAAAGATACTGGCTTCAGCATCTGCAGAAGGAAATTATCGTTGTTAATATCTCCCAGTCTCAAAATCTGAGCGGTAATGGTCGTACCAATATTGGCACCCATAATGACGGGAACTGCCTGTACCAGTTTCAGAATGCCGGCGTTTAAAAAACCGATTACCATAATAATCGTCGCCGACGAACTCTGAATGACTGCCGTTACTCCTGCGCCAAGGAGGACTCCCTTGCCTCTGCTGCTGGTCAGTCTCTCAAGGGTTTTCTCCATCTTCGCTCCGGCAAAGCGTTCCAGGGATTGTCCCATCAGCTTCATTCCATAAAGGAAAAGCCCTACACCGCCGAGCATTGTAAGTACAGCTTGTAAATCCAAAATATTCTCTCCAATGTAAAATTCTACTATAACTTTTGTTTTAATTATACTATACTTGCCTCGCTCTTTTCAAGCAGGTGTACACAATTTTGTCAAAATCTCTCACATTTCTGCCAAAAAAGCGGGCTTTGCCCATGGCAATAACTCGCCGGCAAAGCCCAATTGCATCTAGCAATCATACTAAAATCTCACCATTGGTCCTTCATAACCACATTTTTTGAAGTGCGGCGCGAAGCTGTTTCTTGCGGTTTCAGTTGCAAACCACTTTTCGTCTACCGGTGTACCAAAGTACTGTACATGCATACCTTCCAGTACATCTGCGGTACTAAGTGGGTAGTAATTGTCCTTGTCAATACTGCAGATTACGTCGGGACAGCTCATTACGGTTTCTCCTGTGGTCAGGTTTTCTAATGCCATACTTTCATTTGCAGCAAGAATTCTGTATTCTACGCCTTCTGCATCAGTAACGATGGTAGTCGCTATGTCGTGGCCTTCGTTAATGACAGATTCCTTCTTTGTTACCACACCTTCAGCCAGCAGTTTCAGAGGAACCAATTTTCCGACAGTTTCTGACACATCTACGCCTTTTTCCTTTGCTTCAAGGATTGCTTTTCCCACAGCGATTGCCTTTGACAGTGTTCCTGGAACCAGTTTTGTCAGAATATCTTCTTTAGAAGAGTACCAGCAAGTCATACCCAGCATATTTTCATAGAGATCCAGAATTCTTCTGGTGGTTCTCTCAATGATTGCAGCGTCAAGGGGATCGCTCGGCTCAATACGAATTATGTGACCTCTTTCAGAAGTCAGAATTCCAGGGTAGAACGGCACACCATTTAAGGTGTACAGGCAGCATTCAAGGCCCGGGCATGCACGGTCACAGCCGTCTGCGTCAACCACCGGAATACCTTGCGCAATGCTTACCAGAATCGGAAGAATGCAGCACAAGGAACCCTGTTCCGGCGGAAGTGCTGCTGCAATACCGTGAGGAACTTCCTCTGCCGCAACTTCATAGCCATGCTTGAGCAGCTTGTCAAATAAGTCGAGAACGGTTTTGATATCTACTGCTGTAGGTGCGCCGATTCCACCGAATACTGCCGCATACTCATCGTCTTTCATTTCCTCCGGGGAAATCATCGGCACTTTGTAGTCAGGATATCTTTTTTCCAGTTCAGCCAGCATTGCAAGCCCTGCATCCATGCCGCCGCCTCCGCCGCCAGCAAGGAAAGCACCGCCATAAACCATGTACTCTACATCTTTCCAGCTTAAATATTTCATATGTATACCTCCTATACTTTGCGATTACTCGCCAATAAACTCTTCCGGATTTCTTGCTGCAGGGGTTACATTCTTAAGTGCAGCATTTAAAATCAGATATACGATCATACCGACAACAATGGAGTTAAATGCAGGGCTGAATACGTTTACGAAGAAGCCTACTGCCATACCAGCTATCCATGCGCCAATTCCTGCAAAGTTGAAACCTGGAATAATACCCCAGTTTTCTTTCTTGCCTTTTCCAATAATCCAGTAGTCTGCCATCATGATGCCTGCAATTGGCGGAATCATGACAGAAAATGCGTTGAGCATCGGAACGAAGAAATCCAGTGCACCTAAAACTGCCAGAACAGTTGCGATTACACCGATAATTGCAGTAAGAAGCGGTCTCTTACCATCCTTTGCTCCACAGAATCTGGTGAATGCCAGACCGCTCTGGTAGAAGTTAGTGGTGTTAGTAGTCCATGTTGCCAGAAGCAGTGCGAGTACGCCGATAATCGGCATGTTCAGTTTTACGAACAGCTCTGTCAGGTCTGTTGTTCCTGCGCCAACGCTCATGATTGCACCCATAGCAACAATCAAAAGCATCGCCGGTAAAATTCCCAGTACTGAAGAAATGACCGTTGCCTTTCTGTCTTTTGCATAGCGGGTCAGGTCTGTACATACGATGGTTCCGCAAGCAAAGATACCAATCATAATTGCCAGTGCAGATACGAAGTCCATCTGCTGTGCCGGTTCATAAGCAAGCACTGCGCTAAAGCCGCCGTACATGCCTACAGACTTAATGGTACCGTATACACATACAACAACCAGGAATGGAACTGCTACATAGTTTAGCACAGTCATCCATGTAAAACCATATACTGCAGTCAGTACCATAATGCCGCCCCACAAAATCATGGACAGCCACATCGGGAATGGAATTCCAAATGCACCCAGCGCTGCAACAAAAGCACCGCCGCAAACGCCGATCTGTACAGCAGCCTGTAAGCCCTGTGTCAATGTAATCAGACCAGCCAGAATGTATCTGGAACCGGTGTTGCCGAAGGTTTTTCCAAGAATCACTGTCAGTGGATAGCCTGTATCGGATGCTTCAATTCCGTTTAAACTCATAATTGCCACCTGTACACCAAAAGCTAACAGGGTAATTAAAAGAGTCATCTGCAGGGATAAACCTCCCATCAAAATTGCTCCAACCATCAGTGCAGGTGCACTGATTACACCGCCAACCCAAATCATGGTCAAGCTTAAGGTTGACTGCTTTTCCTCGGGCTGCACCTGGGTAATGGCACGTTTTTCCATCGTACCTTGTTTATGATTCTCTACCATAGATATTTCCTTTCACGTTCTAATTTCTCTTTTATAATCTTCAGCTGCAGCTGCTGCATAGTCTCAAAGAACCGCATGCCGCGCTCACGGGTTGCACCAGTCGGATCGCCCATAATTCCATTGGCACTGACTGCCCGAAGACCTTCCGTGTTCATTTTGTCCGAAACCTCTTCGGTCAGTCCGCCCATAAAGCCTGCTTCTGCTTTATCCATCTGTACCAAGTCGGATACAGCCAGCATCATGGACGTTTCAAATTCACAGGAATGTCCACCGCAGACGCCTTTCGGCAGCCCCTCATTTTTCTCTGCCTCTGCAAGCATTTGCATAACATCCGCCATGCTACAGCCGGTTACGATAGCAGCCTCAGGATGTTTCTCCCTGCAGCGCACTGCTGCCTCTTCCATCGCAGGCATATTTCCGCCGTGGGTGGATGCAAGAACAAACGTATCAAATCCATGTTTTAAATAAGAATCAATATAGTCCTCAATTATCATCATATAAGTTTCCGCCCTCAATGTAATGCTGCCAGGAAACGGCATATGGGGGTCAGAAACGCCGGGACGAATCACAGGTGCCGCCAGCGCTTTGCCCAGCCTCTTCGCAAAGTCGCCCGCCTCCGCATGGGCTCTGATTGCATCAGTAGCCTCCGGCAGGTGTGGCCCATGCTGTTCCACCGCACCGGAAAAAATTACCACTGTCTTATATCCTTCAGCCAATGCTTTTTCAATTTCAGGCCAGGTCATTTCCTCTAAATAATAAGTTCTCATAGCTGATTTCCTCCTTTCTTTTGCTATATACAATATTATAAATTTATCATATCATTGAAATCACTTTTACGTCTTTTCTGTTTCAGATAAAAAAACGTACTTCCCTTTGTTCCTTTTGACAAAAAACTCCTCCTATGATACACTTTAAACAATTATCTTGTCCAAGAAGGCAGATAGGAGTGCAATATGAGTATCACCCTGAAAGATTTATTAAGCCTGCCAGTGATGGAAGGTGCCATTGTAAGAGCCGGAACTTTATCGCTTTCCAACACCGTTTCCGGCATTGGAATCGTTGACCAGTTCGACATTCAATTTAATTATGACGAGTTGTTTCACACTTCCAAATATCTGCTTGGAGAGATTCTGCTGTCCAGCTATTTTCTTACGTTTCCCTTACAGGTCAAACTGGATTGCCTGCACTTTCTTAGCCGCGTCGGTGCAAGCGGAATTTTAGTGATGAATATCGGTATGTTCAAAGAGGACTTCGAGCCGGAAGTAATACAAACTGCAGAAGAACTGGATTTTCCCCTGATTCAGATGCCATCTCACAGGCACTCCTGCAGCGAACTGATTACGCCTATTATGGAACAGATTCTGGAGGATCGAAAGAATCAAAACTACTGGACTAACATCGTCCTGGAATACATGGCGTCCCTCTCTGCGCAGGAGCGCTCTCTAACCCTTCTTGTAGACATTATCAGCCAGTACACCCATTTTTCTATCGGTCTCTACGATAAGAACTTGAACCTGCTTCACGGCGCTGACTGGGCCGGTGAAGATTTCAAACCTCTTCATGACGCTAATTTTACCATTTCCCATGGAGAGAAACTTTCCACTCGCACATCTTATCAAAGTGCTTTTGTCTCAAAGACAGGAAACCGCTACTACTTCACCCGAAGCCCCATTTTCTTCAGCGACCCGGTATTAAGATATCTAACAGTGATTTCCAAGCAGGGCGCGGTAAACCAAATCCAGTTTGAGCAGGTGATGGAATCGATTCGTCTGTATCTGTGTATATGGGAGAAAAACCGCTCTGATAAGACTGCCCTGTGTCATGCTCTTATTCACAACGAACCTATTAAAATTCAGAGCCTTGCCAAGCGGCTGAGTGTCGATATAAAGAAGATTCACGCTGTACTCATTTTCAGCATGACAAACAGGGCAAAAAAAGAGCCCGATTTACTTCGGACGAAATTAGAAAAACACTATTATTCCCAAGGATTTACGCCAATTTCAGAGGTAAACGGAGATTGCATCGTTCTGTTTCTGGAATTTCCTGATTATGAGATCAATCGCTACGATTTCTTTATGGAATCAGAAAAAGCTTTTTCTTCCTATGAGGAAATTGAGCGCATGATGATTCATGCCGATTACTATAACCCCGGCATTTACAAAGATTTATTCGAAGAGTACGTCGCCTATAACGCCTACCTGCATCGCATTCTTCCCTCAAAAAAAGTTTTCAATCTGGGCGAACTGCATTTCTGCAGCGAGTGCGCTGCCGTTGCGTCAGACAAAAAAGCTTCTGACCATGCCCTTACCATTCTGCATCCGATTCTGCATGCCGCTTCCGGTGCTGATACTTTGCTGGAAACTCTGGAAACCTTTATTATTGATGCCAACGGTAATATTGACAAGTCTGCCGAAATGCTGTATGTCCATAAAGGCACGGTGAAGTACCGGCTGAAACGAATTAACGAAATCCTTGGTTTTGATATGCGAAAAATGCCTGAATCTCTAACGATTTACAAGGCGCTGGCCCTTTACCGGATTTTAAAATAGAAAAAATTCAGCGCTGCTGAACTCTGTGCGCTTGCTTCACTCATATCTCATGCATATTTCAAAGAGAATTCTCAAAAATATGCACCGCTGCGTGCATATTTTCACCAAAAATTAAAAAAATACGCATAAAACGCCGTCATCAAGAGGGTTTTCCCTCTCTCTGACGGCGTTCTTCATTGTAAATCTGCATATTGCAATCAAAATTCTAAAAAATATGCACGATTCCTTATCATAGCCTGCATATTTTCGCTGATTTTTACGAATATATGCACAGCTGCTGCATTACAGTGCAAAGACTATTCTTTTCCGTTCCAGCAGTAGGTGCAGAGTTTATTTCTTTCAAGGCCCGTAGCATCCATCATATCATCAAGGCGACAGAACTGCAGCGTAGTGAATCCCATTTCCTTACGGATTTCCTCCACCATCTGCGCATATTTTTCTGTCTCAGGATTTGCATATTCTTCCAGAATCTCATCAGTTACGTTACCGTTCTCAAGTCTTGTGATGACTCTTCTGGTAATCAAGTCCATTTCGGAGGAAGAACGCGAGAAGTTCAGATATTTGCATCCATACATAATCGGCGGGCACGCTGGTCTGATATGCAGTTCCTTTGCGCCAATCTCAAAGAGATATTCGGCAGTTTCTCGAAGCTGCGTTCCTCTTACGATGGAGTCATCAATGAGTACCAGTCTCTTGTCTTTGATTAAATCTTCCACAGTCAGAAGCTTCATCTTTGCAATCAGATTTCGCTTGGTCTGAATGGTCGGCATAAACGAACGCATCCAGGTCGGCGTATATTTAATAAAAGGTCTTCCGTATGGAATACCAGAAGCATTGGAATATCCCACTGCGCTTCCGATACCGGAATCAGGTACACCAGCTACATAGTCCGCTTCTACACTATCCCGCTGTGCCATCTTGGCACCGCAGGCATTTCTCATCCGCTCTACACTGATCCCCTCATAGGAGCTTGCCGGAAACCCGTAATACACCCAAAGGAAAGTACAAATCTTCATGTCTTCGTTTGGATTCAGCAGTGTCACACAGTTCTGATCTGTAATCACTGCAATTTCTCCTGGTCCCAGTTCTTTGTAATCTGTATATCCCAGATTCTTGTAGGCAAAACTCTCGAAACTAAAGCAGAAACCCTCCTCTTTCTTACCTACAGCAATAGGTGTTCTGCCGTATTTATCACGAGCTGCATAAATGCCCGCCTTATTCATCAGAAGCAGAGATATGGAGCCATCGATGACTTCCTGCGCATAGTGCATGCCCTCGATTAAATTCTCTTTCTGATTGATCAGCGCTGCAACCAGTTCGGTCGCGTTGATTTCACCGCCGCTCATCTCCAGAAAATGAGCATGTCCCGTATCAAAGAGTCTCTGCACCAGACTATCGACATTATTAATCTTTCCCACTGTCGTCAGCGCATAAGTGCCATGATGGGAACGAATAATCAACGGCTGTGGCTCGTAGTCCGAAATACAACCAATTCCCATAATGCCGTCCATCGTCTGCATATCTTTATTAAACTTCGTTCTGAAAGGAGAGTTTTCGATATTGTGAATCGCTCTGTTAAAGCCGTCCTTTCCGTATACCGCCATACCACCTCGCCGAGTTCCCAGATGAGAATGGTAATCTATCCCAAAAAACAAATCAAACACGCAGTCCTGCCGCGCTGCAACACCAAAAAAGCCGCCCATAACGTAACCTCCTTTATCGTAAACGGTTTAACTGAAAAAAATATTGTACCACACTCTTTTTGCTTTTACAATATTTCTTTATAAAAAACACCGTAAATGTCAGCACAAAAAGAAGACGGTTTCCCGTCTTCTAGCAATTCTTTAAATATTCGACTTCTTCTTTTGTCAGTTTTCTATAATGCCCTACAGCCAATCTGCCCAGCTTAATATCGCCGATAGCAATACGTGCAAGTTCCTGCACGTTATTGCCGACCGCCTTAAACATCTTGCGTACCTGGCGATTTTTTCCCTCGTGAATGGTGATATCCACGATGGTAGACCTCTGCACGCCTTTAACAATCTGCACTTTGGCGTTAGATGTCACGTAACCACCGATATCAACGCCCCTTCGCAGCTTTGCACATTTCTCGTCAGACAGAACGCCTGCAACCCGCGCCCTGTAAGTCTTCGGCATCTCATGTTTCGGATGGGTCAGCCTATACGCAAAATCTCCGTCGTTGGTCATGATCAGCATGCCGGAAGTATTATAATCCAGTCGTCCCACCGGAAAAATTCTGGCGTCGACATCCCGCACCAAATCCATCACGGTCTGTCTATCCTTATCGTCACTGACGGTTGTCACATACCCCAGCGGTTTGTTGAGTAAAATATAGACCTTCTTATCCTCCGGTTCTATGCGGCGACCATTGACTTCCACTACATCACCTGCAACTACATCATAGCCAGCTTCCTTCAGCGTCAGTCCGTTGACCTTCACATTGCCGGCAGCAACCAGTTCATCTGCCTTTCTTCTGCTGGCAATTCCTGATTGCGCAATATATTTATTAATTCTCATCGATTTTATGTCTCCTTTTCCTAAGGAGGATTTTAACACAAAATCACCTGGAAGTCATCGCTTTTTTTAACAGTCGTATACGCAGGTGAGATCTGCCGCCTCGATGCGCGCTGCAATTTCTTCTCTGTTTACGGAGTAAAGTCCTTTCTCCTTCATATACTGGAAAAATTCATCTCCCGCAAAAGTAAACATGCCGCCGTCAGGTTTTTGGTACGTTAGCAGTGCACCAATAGCGATAGTATCCGGCAATTGCAAACACGATTCGCCTGCCGCATAACAACCGGCATTATGACCAGCCAGAGCCCCTGTAGAAATTGCTTCCGTATGACCGATGAAAAGGCCCGACTTCTCCCCGCCGCAAAAGAGGTTTTTAACACCTTTTACCTGCATATTTTCCTCTCGCTCTGTCACTGCCAGATAGCGAATAGAGTTGCCTTTTCCGCCTGCATAAGGGTCTGCATATCTTGCGTTTTCAAAACCTGCCACCGTCCGAAGCTGCTCCAGCGGAAAATATGGTGTCATCATCTTTGCATAGCCTGTATCGATGAGAACAATGTTTTCCGCAAATTGCGGCAGCGCATACTGTTTGCAAACCTTTTTAGAAAGCTTGCTTTCATTGATTAATTCCTTTGCAAGGGGCACGATTGCTACGCCTTTCTCAGAAAGTTCCTGTTGCAGTGGCTTTGCTAGAGTCGATTTCTCTATTTTCGTGGATCCGCTGAAAGCGCCCGGCGTGCCGTCTGCACGTTTACCATAGTAGTCAAATCCGCCTGCTTTCTCAGAAATGCTGACTCTCGGTCCAAAGGCGGGACACCTGAGCACGCACATACTGCATCCGTTTCCAAACTCCATGCAGTTTCCCATAGGTCCCGTCGTTCCCGTACAATCTACATAAACATCGGCATCAAAGTGCTCGCCATCCGCTGACACAAGTTCCGTAATTCTATTTTCACCATCCTGACATTTCTCGGTTTCGACATCTATAATCCGGGTCATGAAATGTATATCGACTCCCATCTCATGCAAAAGTTGCCGAACCTTCGGTTCCACTTTTAATACGTTATAAAATGTTGCGTGCTTATGTCCCGGAAAATCTACATTTCGATGGGTTGCACAGCCGTCAGTAATCTCAAAAAGCTCTCTTGCACCCATAGCGATATTCTCTTCTGCCGCGGTAAATCTTCCATTATTTCGCATAATACCGCCCACATTGCCCAGCCCCAGGAGCAGGTCTGTCCTTTCAAGAAGCTGCACCTTTGCGCCGGTTTTTCTTGCGGTGACTGCAGCGCTGACCCCTGCCCAGCCGCCGCCGACTATGATAATCTTTGCCATATGAACCTCCAACAATTCTTCTTGTTACTATTCATATGACAATTTATGCTTTTTAGAACGCCATAGGTATGACATAAACCGCGATACAGATATAATGCAAGACACTCCCTGCCAGCACAAACAAATGCCAAATGCTGTGCATATATCTTTTTTTCATGGCATAAAATACAAGTCCCCCTGTGTAACTGATCCCTCCAAGAAGCAGGAGCCAGAAGGCAGGCTGCGGCAGTACGCGGATAATATCTTTAAAGGCAAATAGAATCGCCCAGCCCATGACCACATAAAGTACGGTGCCCAGCCTCTCGGTCTTAGCAAGATCGATGGCGTTGAGCAGAATGCCAAAACCTGCGCAAAGCCAGACTGCACCCACTACGACTAGTCCTTTGGGATTTCCACGAAGGGCGACGAGACAAAATGGCGTATAACTCCCCGCAATCAGAAGGAAAATAGAAGCATGATCAAAAATTCGCAGTATTTCCTTTGCTTTGGGATGGGGTACCCCATGATAAACCGCCGACATGGTGTAAAGCACAATCAGCGATATACCAAAAACCAGACTGACGCCCAGCGCCAACCCGCTGTGGTGAACTACAGATAAAACGATCAGCACTGTAGTGCCGCCTACTGCCAGTACTGAGCCTAAGCCGTGAGACACTGTATTAAAAATCTCTTCCCCCACTGTATATCTCTTTAAAGTTCCGTCTGTCATCATTTTTCCCCTTTCTAATTTCGTATATATTTTTTAACATTTTAAAATCTAGTTTTTATTACTATATTATAATATATTCATTTTCATTTTATGTCAAGTTTAAAACAAAATTTGTCTGCTACTTGTTTCCCAACATAGAAAATGCTATACTTTCTACTAGCATGGAAAGGAGCCTTAGATTTTATGTATCAGGGAATTATTTTTGATTTAGACGGCACCCTCTGGGATTCCACAGCACAGATTTTACCGGCATGGAATAGAGTGCTGGCCCGCTGCAACACCTGCTCTCCTATGACACTTCCTGAGTTTCAGAGCTATATGGGGAAAACCATAGAAGAAATTGCAGCTATCAAGCTGCCCCACCTGCCGCTTAAAGAAGGCGCAGCCATTTTTTCTGAATGCTGCAAAGAAGAACTCATTGAGCTTGCAAAAAGCGGCGGTGTTTTGTATCCGAACCTAGCGGAAACCCTCGGCACTTTGCATCAAAATCACTTTCTCGCCATTGTAAGCAATTGTCAGAACGGCTACATTCAAACTTTTCTCGAGTTTCATCGGCTGAGAGACTTCTTCGATGACTTTCTTTGCTTCGGACAAACACAGCTTCCCAAAGGTGAAAACATTCAGCTTCTCATGGAAAGAAACAATCTGCAAACCGCCGTTTATGTCGGCGATACGCAAGGTGATTTCGATGCCGCAAGGCAAGCAGGAATTCCATTTATTTACGCTGCCTATGGGTTTGGAGAAGTTCCGGACCGCTCCTATCGTTTAAATGCGATTTGTGAGCTGCCGAAACTGTTAAAAGAGCTCCCTTGATATTGAAGTAAACAAAAAACGCTCCGAAGCATTCATCATTTCTTCGGAGCGTTCTATTTATTAATTTTATTCCATCATTGCAATCTGCATCATGATCGCACATTCCATGCGCTTTTTAAAAAGCTTGCATCCGTAGTCGTAGACGCCTTTGATGGAACCCGTTGCGTGATATGCGTTAGCTGCGCAACCGCCGCTACAATAAAGACGCGCCCAGCAGTCTCTGCATTCCTCACGGGCATAGACATTGCACATCTTAAAATCCTGACGAGTTTCTTCGTTTGTAATGCCGTTCCAAATGTCACCCATCTTGTACTTTTCATCGCCGACAAACTGGTGGCACGGGTATAGGTCGCCCCACGGCGTCACAGCAAAATACTCCGTTCCCGAGCCGCAGCCGGAAATTCGCTTATAAATACAAGGTCCATGAGTCAAATCTATCATATAATGGTAGAAAGTGAACCCGCTTCCCGCTTTCTTTCTGCGAATCATCTCCGTCGCCAGAATTTCGTACTGTTCAAAGAGCTTCGGCAAATCCTCTTCCGTCAGCGCAAAAGGATCCTCCGGCGGACATACCACCGGTTCCATGGAAAGCTCCGTAAAGCCCAGGTCTGCCATATGGAAAATGTCTTCTGTAAAATCTACATTATTATGGGTAAAGGTTCCTCTCATATAGTAGCCTTTGCCACCTCTTGCCGCAACCAGCTTCTGGAACTTCGGCACGATCAAATCGTAACTGCCTTCATCAGATGCTGTTCTTCTCAGTCGATCGTGAACTTCTTTGCGTCCGTCCAGACTGAGCACTACATTGTGCATTTCCTTGTTTGCAAATGCAATGACATCATCGTCAATACCTACACCGTTAGTGGTCAGCGTAAAGCGGAAATTTTTTCCATGCCGTTTCTCCACGCTGCGGGCATACGCAACCAGATCCTTCACCACCTGCCAGTTCATCAAAGGCTCACCGCCAAAAAAGTCCACTTCCAAATTCCGTCTGTCACCGGAATTCTCGATGAGAAAATCCAGCGCCTGCTTTCCTGTTTCAAAGGACATCAGTCCCCGCTCACCATTAAAATTCCCCTGGCTTGCAAAGCAATAGCTGCAGTTTAAGTTGCAGGTATGCGCAACGTGAAGGCAAAGCGCCTTTACTTCCGTATGGCGATTCTTCAAATCGTAAGCATTTGGTTCGTAGATATCTTCTGTAAAAAGTTTTCTCTGCTCCTGCAGCGTTTCAATATCGTCTATGACTTCCAGCACTTCCTGCCGGGTTACATCAGCTTTGCCTGCGTACTTGTCCAAAATCTTTGCGACCAGCGTCTCTTTTTCCTCAGAAAAGAAATCATGGATGATGTCATACGCAACATCATCCACTACATGTACCGAACCGCTATAAACATCTAAAACGATATTGTATCCGTTTAGTTTATACTGGTGTATCATCTTAGTTCTTCTTCTCGCACTCCTGATTTGCTACACCGCAGGAAGTTTTGCAAGCTGACTGGCAAGAAGTCTGGCATTCGCCACAGCCACCGTTCTTCATGCTCTGTTCTAAGTTTCTTGTTTCGATTGTCTTGATTCTTTTCATTTTATATCTACCTTTCTATTTGTAATCTTTCACTATTTTCTTATTTTACCTTATGGTGCGGCACACTGTCAAGTCCCGTATCACCGCACACACGGCAAAGTCTGCCCATTTATTTTAAATAAGAGAAAGTAATGGGTTTTACACTCCGGTCCAGCTTATCAAAAGCATAACCTTCATCCTGCAGCTGCTCGATAATTTCAGGCAGTGCCTCCACGGTGGATCCCATGCTGGCACTATCGTGCATCAGTACGATACTTCTGTCAGCATTATGCACGCCGTTTAAGATTCGTTCTGCAATCACATCGCTGGACGGATTTCCTGATGCCGCATCCTCTGCAGAGGCATTCCAGTCAAAATACACAAACCCACGCCTGTACATCTCCGCGATAATCTGCTGACAAAGTGTATAATTATAAGTATTGACAGAACCGCCTGGAAAACGGAAAATTTCTGCCCGATAAGAAAATTCCTCATAAAGCTCTGTCCAGAGTTTTTCAAAATCCGCAAGATAAGTGTCCATCGACTGATAAACGTATTCGTAGGAGTGAGTATACGTGTGAATACCGATAGTATGTCCTTCATCAATAATCCGCTGTACAATGTCTCTATTTTCGCTGATCTTACCTACTACAAAAAAGGTCGCTTTAATATTGTGTTCCTTCAGAATGTCCAGCACCTCTGGCGTGCACGTCTGAGAAGGTCCGTCATCAAAGGTCAGGTATACCGTTTTTGACTTCGCCTTTGCCTGCCGGAATTCATCCCGAATATAAAGTGATGCATACTTTTCCTGATAAGGAAGTGCCTCCTCTTCAACAATCAGCGCAGAATCTGCGTTTTGGGTTTCGTTTCCGCCAGAATCTGTGCCACTGCCAGCTTCTGCAGACAATGCCGTCACTCTCACAGAGAGCACGATGACCGCCACCGTCAAGATGAGAAGGATGCCCAGCACTGTAAATGTAATAAGTCGCTTAAAAAATCTTACTGAAAATCTGCCTTCCATATTTATTTACCGAACCACTTGCATACTTCCCAGGAGCTGTGCCCCTGCATCAACAGAGATAGATTTTGTGCGAATTCCGCCTGTAATGCTGGCGCTGCTGTGGATCTGCACTTCCGAAGTCGCCTCTATATTTCCCTTAATGGTGCCGTCTGCGGAAAGCACACTGCAGAAAATTCTCCCTTCCACTTTGGAGTCTGCATCCATCAGGATATTTTCTTTTACGGTGAGATTAGATTTCAGCTGGCAGCCAGTCAGCTTCAGATTACTGCAGGCGATATCACCCGAAATCCTGCCTGTTGCAGTGATGTTTCCTGCTGCTGTTACATTGCCTTCTACCTCTCCGTATATCATTAGGTGCCCACGAGTCACAATATCGCCCGTCACCTTGGTATTCGCTGCAATCACACCGGTCTCATCTATAGGCAGCACGCCCTCATGGTTTTTTTCCTCTTCAGCAGTCTCTTCCTGTACTGGTTCTTCGTATTCTGTCTGCTGTTTCTTTTCTTCTTCCATGTTTACTCTCCAATACTAAAAAGTTGCTCTTCATCAAAAGTAAAGCTGCGGGTATTCCTCGTTGTCACATTGCCATTGATGACGCAACCTCGCTCGGAATTCAGTTCCCCAGTATCAATGTTTCCCACGACCACAGCACTTTCCGTAATATCAACGACGTTTTTGATTTCCAGATTGCCTTTTACTTTTCCTTTTGTCTGCAAATTCGCCGACTTGATATCGCCCACAATTACTGCCGCATGTTCAATGCGCGCATCTAAACTGACCTTCACAGCACCTTTAATACTACCGCTTACCGCCAGACTTTCTGTGGCAACATCTCCGATTATCTTTCCATTGACGATGACGGACGATGTCGTATTCAAATCGCCAAAAATACATCCATTTGCCTTTACTTGGTCCGCCCCTTCTATATTGCCGGTAATCACCATGCTGCTGCTGATGACAGTTCCTGCCTCCTGATTAAATTCAGGCACAAGAATTTCCATCTGCGGTCTGATACGCGGTTCCATCTGCGGCATCCGAAATGGCTCGCTGGTCTTATCTCTATCTTGCGCAAAATCCTCACGCTTTTCGGCGGTCTTAACTTTTTCTTTTGACGTTTCATCGTCAAATCCGGTCAGTTCTTTCATCGCCTGTGTAAAATTCGAAATTGATGACATGAAAATTTCCTCAACTTTTCTGACTTCTGCTATGTCTATTCTCTCTGCCATTTTATCATCTTTTTCGCCCAAGTTCAATTAGATTCTACATATATCGACAGCTTTTCACTTATAATCGTTTTTTCTACTCTTTTATTTTGCACCTGCGCACGGTGCGTCCCATCTCATCTGTGCAAGTGCAAGCTCCACAAATCCCCTCACCACAGCACATATTTCCTTCTACCGGTCGTACAATGCTGCTTCCTGCTGCTCTCTCGACCTGACTGGCATAATATGGTGAAGTCAATGCAAACACATTGAGAGAATCACTTTCCTCCATATGATCCAAATCATCTAAAGAGCAAAGACCTTCCTTGGCAAAGTCCCGCACTTCAACTGCTTCTGCCGGCAAATCCCCAAAATAGTCGTGAAAGAAATCAAAGCCTACCTTTTCCAAATCAACATAGACGTGCAGTTGCCCAAGCCATCTGCTATACCGCTTCCCGCCATCCAGAAAGTTGCGCAGCGGCGCAATCGCAATGCCTTTTGCATAGACAAAAGCTTCCTGTGCATTTTCCCTAAGCGCGCCAAAACCTGAAAGGGCATTATAATATACGCCTCGAATCCACAGATTTTTTTCCGCCTGAAAGATGCTGCTGCTCTTCGGACCGCACCGGCAAATACCAAGATGCAAAAGTCCCGCTTCCGGTTCCGCTTTTAGAACAGAGATTGGCGCATCATACCATTTTGCCCCATCCTCGGCCCGCACAAACACGTACGCTCCTGCTGTCTGTGCCTTTTGGCAGAATCCGCGGTCAGCCTCGACAACAAAGACTTTTAAATCATCGCTGTAGGTCTTGATCTGCTTAATTTTAAGCAGCCTATCCTTGCGGCTTAAAATCACGCTGCGGCCATTTTGTTCATACAGAGAATAAATACAGGTGCCCTGCCAGCTGCACTCCTGACACGTTCCACCGCGCAGCTTTGCGCAGATCAGACACTGTCCGCATTCTGCCAGCGCACAAGGGCATCCCTGACGTCCTGCATCAATACATCTACTTTTCTTCATCCTCAATCCCCCTCACTTCATACCCATAATCCATCAGCGCATAAGCGTCATTAAACCAGTTTCCATCAGATAATACCACGCAAATCAGTTCCGTATCCTGTCGCTTAGATGATGCTACCAGTGTTCTTCCGCTCATCTTGGTAAATCCGATTTTAATCCCTGTGGCGCCCTCATACTGAAACACCGTCTTGTTTTTGTTATGGTATTCTTCCCAGGACTTTGCACCCACTATTTCCCGGAAAATCTTGTTTTGCATGGCCTCTTTTGCGATGGTCGCAAGATCTCGTGCCGTCGTATAATGGTTATCATCATAAAGCCCGCTGGGATTAACAAAATTGGTCCCGGTGCAGCCTAGTTTCTCCGCCTTTTCATTCATCAGTTGTACAAAGTGTTCTGTGTTTCCGCCCATAATAGCAGCCAGTGCTGTGGCGCCGTCGTTTCCCGATCTGAGCATTACACCGTAAAGCAGATTTTCCAACGTTCTTTCTTCTCCTTTTTTCAAATACAGGGAAGATCCTTCCACGCCTACTGCTTCCTCCGGAATTTTCACTGTCGTATCTATGCCTGCGCCGATTTGTTCACAGACGTCCAAAGTCACAAGAGCAGTCATAATCTTCGTCGTGCTGGCAGGATAACCTTTTTCGTCTGCATTTTTCTCAAAAAGCACCTCGCCGCTTTTTCCGTCAATTAAAATCGCCTGCTTGGCGCTTATCGTCGGCGGCTGTACCATATCTGCAGCCGCCGCTTCACCCTCCGGCTCTGCAATATAGCCAAAGATCATAGCGCCCAGCGCAAATCCTAATATCGTTCCTATGATAATCAATATTTTCTTCATAATAAAAAATCTCCCATACCTAATCTATTTTAGGATGGGAGAAATATGACTGGTTTATTTTTTCATTGTCAGCAGCCCTTTCAGCGCCTCGATGTAGATAAGCGTCATCTTATCCAGACTTTCTAAATCCAGAAATTCATCTGCTTCGTGGGCCAACTCCTCCTCATAAGGAAATAACGGTCCAAAAGCCACTGCATTCGGAATCGTTCTCGCATATGTTGCACCCCCAATAGCAATTGGAAGGGACTCATAGTCCCTGCTAATCTTCTGATAAGCATTCATGAGGACTCCAATAAAGTCCGATCCAGCATCCACATACAGCCCGTTCATATGACTTGTCATATCCATTTTCATCCCTGCGCGTCTGCAGGTCTCTTCGGCTGCTGAAAACACCTTGACTTTATCCACAGTGGCAGGATATCTGACACTGACGCCAAAAGTAAGTTTTCCGCATTCTAACGCTATGGTTCCCACATTAAAAGTCAGTTTGCCGGAAGCTTCATCCGCAAAATTCAAGCCAAATTTTTCTCCATAATAGGTCATGCCGATATACTGATTATAGGTTTTATATACCGGCGCTATATCAAATTCTGCACTGACCTCTTCCAGGGTTTTCATCATCAGACTGATGGCGTTCAAACCTTTTTCCGGAGACATGGCGTGAGTGCTCTTTCCCGAAACGGTCACGAAAATGCTGCAATGTTCCTGCTGCGCGCAGATATGTTCAAAGGCATTCAGTACCGCAGTAAGGTTTGCAGCGGTTTCTGTATCCGGACACCGCAAGGTGCAATGTGCTTTTCCCGGTACTACGTTTTTGGCTGCTCCGCCGTAAAGAGACTCCACTGCAATTTGACAGCCAATGTCCCCGTCCGTTTCATAGGAAAAGTCCACATCCAGAAGACCCTTTTCGCAGTGAATCAGAGGAAAGTTTCCATCCGGCACGATGGAGCAGTCCGGCATCCGGTCTGCCTTTTTCGCATAGTGCTCAATACATCTCCAGTTTTCCTCCTCATCACAACCGATAATCATCCGAATCGCCGTTTCCGCTGGAATCAGATTCTCCTCCATCAGATATTTGACTGCATAAAGACAAGATATAATTGGACCCTTATCATCCAAAGTACCCCTGCCGTACAGCTTGCCATCTATCTCCTTTATTTCAAAAGGCGCCGTATGCCAGCCTTCTCCTGCCGCCACCACATCTGCATGACCCAAAATTCCAATCAGCCGATCGCCTCCGCCTGCCGTCATTTCTCCGGCGTAGCCGTCAAAGTTTTTCACCTCCATTCCCATGGATCTTCCTTTGTTCAAAATCCATGTAAGAGCCTGCGCAGCTTTCTGCCCAAAAGGTCTTCCCTCCCCTTTCGTTTCTTCATCTAAAATGCTTGGAATCGCTGAAAATTCTTTGATATCCATTATCATCTGTTCTCTGTTTTTCTTTACGAAATCTTCCGCTTTCATCGCAATCCTCCCTATGATAGTTTTGTAAAGATTTTATAAGAGTATGGCTCTTTTTTCATTGTACTGACTACAAAAAAAGAAGGTTCGATTTAAAATTATTCTAAAGAAACAGAAAAAAGCTCCAGCTATAATGAGACCATATTATGCGTCAAAAAGGAGGACACATCATGTTAGAATTTGAATTACAGAAAGCTGCCGATAAGCTGATCCGCGAGGTTTTCGGCGTAAAGGAGAAAGAAACGGTCGCTATCACAGCTGACACGAAATCCAATCCGGTTCTGATTCAGGCGGTTGCCGCTGCAGTACACAGCGTAGGCGGCTTTCCAGCCGTCATCACGATTGCAACACCAAAGGGTGTTGGCAAAGCTGCCGACCCTGATATTCCAGTAGAGCTTTTAACTGCTGCTCTATCTGAAGCTGACGTATGGATTGAGTTCAATGAACAGTGGCTGCTGTACTCAACTCCATTTGAAATTGCAATGGATAAGAACAAAAAACTCAGATACATGTGTCTGGTCGATTTTTCACCAGAGCTTCTAATCAGAACAATCGGTGACATCAACACTGCACAGCTGAAAGAATTTATGGAGGCCTTCGGCGTTCGCCAGAGACAGGTAAAAGAAATGCGTGTCACTACGCCTGCAGGAACCGACGTAAGCTTTGTTTTAGATCCATCTCACACTGTAGCCGTAGACTGCGGCAAAGCTGACGTTCCTGGATTTCACATGTGCCCAGGCCAGCTCAATGTCATTCCCAAGTTCGGTACCATCAACGGAAAAATCGTTTTCGACGGTACAATTACCCCACCATTCGGACACGTGCCTTCTCAGCCGGTTGAACTGACTGTAGAAAACGGCGTTATCGTAAAAATCGAAGGCGGCCGCGAAGCTTCTGAATATGAAAAATTCCTGAAAGGCTTTGACGATGAAGGTATGCTGAAAATGGCACATATCGCCTACGGCTTCAATCCGGGTGCAAAGCTGACAGGAAATGTCGTAGAAGACGAACGTGTATGGGGATGTACAGAATGGGGTATCGGCTACGTCAGCGCAATTGAAGCACCTCCAATCGGACAGCCTGCCGCTTCCCACACCGACGGTATCTGCCTCAACTCCACCATCTACTTCGATGGTAAGCTGATTATGGAAGACGGCGTTATCGTTGATGAAGAATTAAAGAAACTGGATCCAACAGTATAAATCTAAAAATCTTAAAAACACGGGCTGCCCCCATGAACAATTATTTTTCGTTCATGGAGGCAGCCCATATTTTTCTAGGTCAGGAGGCAGAAATAAGTTCAATTCAGTTCAATCACATTGCACCCTGTCATTAAATATAGTATACTTTTATCAACAATATGAAAACCCACAGGAGTATGCTGCCCATGAAAAAAGTAATCATTCTTTATAGAAACTCGAAAGATTCCGTCAACACCCCCGCAAGCGAATTCATCTACGACAATCTGCGTTCAGTATTCAGTGATTATGCTGTTTTCGAAAACTGCTTTATGGCAGATTTAAAAGAAAACGAAATCCTTCATGCCGACGCTTTTCTTGCCGTTGATGCAAGAGTCTTTCAGAAAGCGAAAGAATGCGTTGCAGATTTCAGTAATGTAATCAAGATGGGCAGGAGTATTGAGCAGAGTGTACTAATTACCCTCCAGGATATCCCCGCAGATACAAATGTACTGGTCGTCAACGACTCTTACAGCACTGCCGTAAATACGGTGAACATGTTTTACGAGCTTGGAATCAGCCATTTAAACTTTGTTCCCTTTGATAAGGAGCTTGCACATACGACGATTTATGACGATTTGTCCCTTGCTGTTACTCCTTCCGAAAAGCATTTTGTACCGGCACATATTAAGAACATTATCGACATTGGCTACCGTAAGGTCAGCTTTGATACCATGTTCAGACTGATGAAACTCCTGGATCTGGATAACAGCGTCGTTAATCGCAACCTGTTCCGATACATGCAGTCACTGGCAGAACCGGATACTATCTTCAATACAAATTACATTTATGAGTATTTAAAAACGCAGACCCTGAGTTTTGTAACAAATTCCAACAAGTCCTGCGTATTTCTGACAGACCAGCATATGAACATCATTTACGCAAACGACCCTGTCGAGGGCATCTCCCGAAAAGATCACAGCAGTCTGTTAGATGCAGGCCAATTAGTAGAATTAAAGGATTCTCTCGACAGCGAATCAGGAAATCCTTACACGACAATAAATGGCACAGATTATTACTACGACAAATACCCGATAAAACTCATCGACGAAGTCATAGGATATTTTGTTGTTCTGAAAGAAAAAAGTCAATTGCTTCCCGTCAATAAAGTCAACCTGCAAAAAGGATATGTGGCAAAATATCATTTTCAGGATATCGTCCACATGTCGGAAGAGATTCAAAACTCCATTCAGACTGCAAAGCTAATCTCATTAACAGAGCACACGGTGCTGATTTATGGTGAAAGCGGAACAGGCAAGGAAGTCTTTGCGCAGGCCATTCATAACGCCTCAAAGCGAGCAAATGCTCCCTTTGTTGCAGTAAATTGTGCAGCGCTTCCGGAAAATCTTTTAGAGAGTGAATTGTTCGGATATGAACCCGGCGCATTCACCGGCGCCATTGCGAAGGGAAAGGCAGGGCTGTTTGAGCAGGCAAACCACGGAACGATTTTTCTTGATGAAATCAGCGACATATCACCGAATCTGCAGTCCAAGCTGCTGAGGGTCATTCAGGAAAAGCAGGTCATGAGAATAGGTACAGACCACATCATCAACATTGATGTGCGCTTAATTGCAGCGACAAACCGAGATTTAAAGCAGGCAGTCCAGGAGAAGACTTTCCGCAGCGATTTGTTTTACCGTCTCAATGTGCTTCCCATTCGGATTCCTCCTCTCCGCAAAAGAATGAAAGACATTATTCCTTTGCTCAAGTACTTTCTCGGCACATCTTATGATAATCTGACCCCACAGGAACTTCGGCAGCTTACTGCTTATTCATGGCCCGGAAACGTGCGAGAGCTGGAAAACTTCTGCACCTATTATAAGACCCTTTCCTCTTTTCCCGAATATCTCTATGAGGAAATCTCTGTGCCGGAGGATTGTCCTTCCACGGCTGAGGTGCAGATAGAAATCCTAAAGCTAATCAGAAAAAATACCAAAATTTCCCACGGCATCGGTCGAACGGGTCTGGCGGAGCTTCTGAAAAAGCAGGGACTTTATCTCAGCGACAGAGCGCTGCGCCCTATACTCAATCAGCTTCAGCAGGATGGTCTTATTGAAATAGGAAAAGGCAGACATGGAATGCGAATTACAAAGAAAGGTTCCTCTCTGCTAACCTCTGATTCCAGCGAAAAGCATTAATCCGCTTTTGGGGATACAGCAAAGGAGACAGTCTTTAGGCCGTCTCCTTTTATGGTTTGCTATTACAGCATGTGATAGCAGGCAACCTGATGGTTGTTTCCGATATCTGTAAGAGGAGGCATCGCCTGCGCACATTCTGCAGTTGCATAGCGGCAACGGGTTCTAAACGGGCACCCGCTCGGAGGATTCATAGGTGAGGGAACATCGCCCTCTAAAATAATTCGCTTGCTGTCCGCTGACTTTTTCGGATCTGCCACAGGCGCCGCAGACATAAGGGACTGGGTATATGGGTGTCTCTTGTTCTCGAACAGTTCTGCAACATCTGCCACTTCTACCAAATGTCCCAAATACATCACGCCTACCCTGTGGGAAATATGTCGAACCATAGAAAGGTCATGGGAGATGAACAAATAGGTCAACCCCATTTCTTCCTGAAAGTCCTCTAATATATTGACAACCTGTGCTTGAATGGATACGTCCAGCGCCGAAATCGGTTCGTCACAGACAATAAACCGAGGCTTTAAAGCCAGCGCTCTGGCAATACCGATACGCTGCCGCTGTCCGCCAGAAAATTCATGAGGATATCTGTTGATATGGTCATCTTTCAATCCGACCATATGCACTAGTTCCCTAACCCTTTCATCTCGCTCCTTCTTGGAAGCAACTAATTTCTGAACCAGCAGCGGCGCACCGATAATTTCATTGACTGTCTGCCTCGGATCTAACGATGCATAAGGGTCCTGAAAAATCATCTGCATATCCTTCCGATACGGTGAAAATTCCTTTTCCGATAAATCGGTAATATCCTGCCCGTCAAAGAAAATTTTTCCGCCGGTAGGCTTGTATAACTTCAATATTGTTCTGCCAACGGTAGTCTTTCCGCAGCCAGATTCTCCTACCAATCCAAAGGTAGTTCCGGCAGGAATAGACAGGGTCACATCATCTACCGCTTTCAATGTCTGCTTGCTTTTCTTTCCGAAACCCTTTCCAGCCACTGAAAAATGCATTTTCAATCCCTGTACTTCAACTAAAGGCTTATTCTCGTTCACTTGCGTCCTCCTTCTCCATGGTTTTTCCTCGATTTGCCTGCGGATGAAGGAGCCAGCAGGCTACGCGATGACCTTCTGCTACTGTCGTCAATTCTGCCGGCGCCATATTGCAGATTTTCATCGCATTTTCACAGCGTGCTGCAAAAGGACAGCCTTTCGGCGGATTCATTAAGTCCGGAGGACTTCCCGGAATCGGTTTCAGCTTCTGCTTTTCATAGGTGCCGCTTCCCATCGTATCACTATGGGGTACTGACTCCAAAAGCCCCATTGTATACGGGTGCTTTGTTTCATAGAAAATCTGATCCAAAGAACCTTCTTCCATAATCAGCCCACCATACATAACCACTACGCGAGTGCAGACCTGGGCAATTACACCCAAATCATGGGTGATTAAAATAACAGATGTCGAAAACTTTTCCTTCAACTCCTGCATCAACTCCATAATCTGCGCCTGTATGGTCACATCAAGGGCTGTAGTCGGCTCGTCAGCAATCAGTATTTTCGGATCACAGCACATCGCCACAGCAATCATCACCCTTTGGCGCATACCCCCTGACATTTCATGAGGATACTGTTTCATTCGTTTTTCCGGCTCATTGATGCCAACCAGCCGCAGCATTTCGATGGCTTTTTCCTTGGCCTGTGCCTTGGACAGCTTTTTATGTACTCTCAAGGGCTCCATCAACTGATTGCCCACTGTATACAGCGGATTCAAAGAAGTCATAGGATCCTGAAATATCATACCAATCTCGTTTCCCCGAATCCGTTTCATTTCCTTTTTACTTTGTGAAAGAATATCTCTGCCGTCAAATTCCAGCGCATCCGCACGTACTGCCGCATTGTCTGCCAGAAGACGCATGATAGACATCATAGTCACGCTCTTTCCGCATCCTGACTCTCCTACAATGCCAAGAAATTCGCCAGAATCCACATAAATATCTATACCGCGAACCGCCTGCACAATTCCGCCGCCGGTCGCAAAGTTGGTTCGCAAATTTTTTACTTCTAAAAGATGTTCTGACATAATTTCTACCTCTATTTCTTTAAACGCGGGTCAAGTGCATCGCGTAATCCGTCCCCAATAAAGTTCAGTGCAAACATGGTTAAGCTGATTGCCAAAGCCGGGAACAGCATCAAATACGGATACATACCCATTGTTGCCATACCGTCGTTTGCCAGTGTTCCCCAGCTTGCTACCGGTACAGCAATACCAATACCGATAAAGCTCAGGAACGCCTCTTCAAAGATTGCGGAAGGAATAAGCAGCATAACCGTAACAATAATCGGGCCCATACTGTTAGGCACCAGATGCCGCAGTAAAATCTGCACCTTGCTCTCGCCTACTACCTTAGCTGCCGTAGCAAAATCCTGGTTCTTTACCGATAAAATCTGACCTCTTGTCTGCCGCGCCGGGCTAAGCCAATAGGTCAAGCAGATTGCAATCAGAATACTGGACATTTTCGGGCCCATAAACATAATCAGCAAAATACTGTATAGCAGCGATGGAACTGCCGAAAATACGTCTACAAAACGCATCATCAGCATATCGACTTTGCCGCCAAAGAAACCTGATATTCCGCCGAAAAGCACACCGACCACCAGGCTGACCAAGGCTGTTACAATACCAATCGTCAAACTGATTCTTGCACCATAGGCAACACGCACCAGCAGGTCGCGTCCAAACATATCTGTACCGAGTGGGTGTTCAGCACACGGCGACTGATAAATTGCGTTGTAATCCTGCCCATCATAGGTATATGGACTTAGTATAGGCACGAAAATCGCTACCAGTATCATAAAGATAATAAAAATAATTCCTACAACCGCCAGTTTATCTGCTTTCATCTTCATATAAGCATTCTGCCAGTAGGAGATGCTGGGCCGGTTGATTACATCAGTCAGCTTATCCTCCTCTGGAAGCGGTTCAAATAATTCCGCCGGAATATCTGTATCTGCCATGGTATACGGCGGTACAGGAACTTCCGGAAACATATTTTTCTTCTTTCTCATCTTTCCCACCTCACGAATCCAATCTTACGCGCGGATCGATGAGTGCATAAGCAATATCCACAATCAGCGTACAGATCATAATAAACAGACCATAGAAAATCGTTACACCCATAATCATGGTATAATCGCGGTCGCTGACAGAATTAACGAAATACCTGCCAATGCCGGGAACCATAAAGATTCGCTCAATGGCAAAGCTTCCTGTCATCAGTCCTGCCACCAGTGGTCCCAAGTAGGTAACTACTGGCACGATAGCATTACGCATAGCATGCTTACCTATCACTGTAAACTCAGACAACCCCTTCGATCTGGCAGTCCGAATGTAATCCTGCTGCACCACCTCCATAAGAGTCGAACGGGTCAGTCTGGTGATGTTCGCCACAGGTGCAAGGCAAAGACAGGCTACAGGCAAAATGAAATGCTTCAGCTCGCCCCAGCCGTGCGTAGGCAAAATTGCCCATTCCATACAAAAAGCATACATCAGCAGCATGGCGATAACAAAGGTTGGAATGGATATCCCCACCGTGGCAAGGGTCATGGACAGCATATCCGCCACGCCTCCCCGCTTCAGTGCGGCAATTACTCCAAGGGGAATACCGATTAGAAGCGCTACAATGATGGCAACAAAACCAATCTGAGCGGAAACCGGAAAGCTGTCGGCAATCAGTTCATTTACGCTATAATTCAGCTTTTTCATGGACAAACCCATATCTCCATGAAAAAGATCCTTTACATAGTTAAAAAACTGCTCATGTACCGGAAGATCCAGTCCATACCTGGCCCTGATTACTTCCAAAACCTCCGGATTTAGGTTTTTCTGTTCGCCTGCACTGAAGGGTCCTCCCGGAATGGTGTGCATCAGGAAGAAGGTAATCGTAATCAATAAGAACATTGATACGATTGCAATCAATACACGCTTGACAACATATTTAAACATAGACTTATCCTCTCTGTTTCAATTCCTTTTTTGAAGCAGGTGTTCCAGTTAAATTGGAACACCTGCCGCAGTTTCTATGCTTTCTTATTCTGCAATATCTGCATACTGGAAGAATACGTGACCGATGTAGTTCTTCACTACGCCTTTCACTCTTGGATTTACCAGCATTGTATCTGTATAGAAGGTTACTGGAATAATCGGTGTTTCTTCAATCAGAATCTTTTCTGCATCAAGGAATGTCTTCATTCTAGTTTCATAATCGGTCTCTTTATAAGTCTTCTGCATCAGCGCATTGTATTTCAGCGCTTTCTCATCATGCCAACGAGCATCTTTCAGACTGCCGTCCGGATTTACTTCACGACGTTCTTCCCACAAGAACAGGTTTGTGCTTGGGTCGTCATAGTCACCGGTCCAGCCGTCATCGGCGATATCCCAGTCCTCAGTCTCAAATACGTCCCAGTAAGTGGACGGCTCATAGGAAACGATTTCAATCTTGAAGCCTGCTGCCTGCCACATGGACTGCATTGCCTGCGCACGGTTCATTGCTTCCTCATTATTCTGACAAACATATTTATATGTCGGAAGTCCCTCGCCGTTTGGATATCCTGCTTCCTCAAGGAGCTTCTTAGCACGTTCTAAATCAAAGCTTACTAAATCGCCCGCTTTGTCACGATACTGTTCATCTCCCCAGTGAATACCATAAGGGACTAAACCGGTAGCAGGGTAGCTTACCTGACCCAGAATTGAAAGCAGGGTTTCTCTATCAAGAGCAAGAGACAACGCCTGGCGCACACGATTATCTGTAATATGTCCTGTATGAGTTGTCAGATAGTTTACACCGATACGGCTTTCGTTTACAAATTCGTCACTGTCTTTGTATTTAGACACCGCTTCCGCATTAAGGTTATCTGATACATCGATATCCCCATTCTGGAAGGAAGCCAATTCTACAGATGGTTCGTCCAGGAATACGAATTCTACCTGATCAATGGCAACATTATCTGTATCATAATAGTACGGATTCTTTTCCAGCACCACATTTACCTGGTCTTTAAGGCTGGTCATTCTGAACGGACCGTTTCCAACGTAAGTTTCCGCAGTTTTATTCCAGTTCGGATTTTCATTTACAATGTGCATCGGCAGTGCTACATAAGTACATGCGATATCCAGGAAATAAGTACAAGGGCTTTCCAGTGTAATCTCCAGTGTGCGATCGTCAAGGGCCTTATAGCCGACCTCTTCCCAATCACACTTTCCGGCGATGTAGTCGCCCATATTCTTTACATACTCTTCCAAAGTCGTCTGTTGTGCAGCTGTCTCCGGTGCGCAGTAGTATTTCATCGTTTCTTCCCAGTCATGGGCAGTCATATCTGTGCCGTCAGAGAACTTTGCACCATCTCTGATATGGAAGGTCCATACCAATCCGTCATCACTGGTTTCATATTTGTCTGCCCATCCCATCTCAGATGTGCCGTCTTTAGAAATTCGTGTAAGTCCTGTATAAATGTTGTATTTCAGGACGCTGTATTTCGCATAGCGGCTTCCTTCAACATACTCCATTGATTCCGGCTGTCCGCCGTTAGCGTAAACGATTTTCTTCATTCCGTCTGCGCCTTTATCACCTTTATCTTCTCCTCCGCATCCTGCAAGGCAGGTCAACACCATCGCTATACAAAGCGCGGTCGCCAATAACTTCTTTTTCATTTTTTCCTCCTTTCACGTCCGCCAAACCTTTAGAACCTTTCTCCCGCTCGGCAAGACAGGGGGGAACAAGAATTTCTGTTCCCATACTTTTTGCTGGTCTGCGACACAGCATTTGCATTATATTCTGTTAAATTGCAATATTCATGCCATTTACCATCTTCACTACAATAATGTGTAAAAATGCGTAAATTCATCAACGACTCCTTCGCCTGCCCTCTTATGTGTTTCGCTAAAAATAGGTTCTATTATTCTATGAACCTTTTTGTCCTCATTTATTTACCTTGATTTTCTTATACAAAAAACCAGCCGAATTACGCCTTCGGCTGGATAAATTTTAGTTTTTAATTCTTTACTTAGAAAACCCTGTTCAAGCTACAGTGCGTTAGCCGATAAAATACCGGCATCTTGCCAGTTCCATCGGGCTATCTGCCGTATAGGAGACAGTATAGTCATTTAGCTTCTCAACGCCCGGAAACCAAGTTGCGGACATAGCTTTCTGAAACTCCTTATAGCATAGTGTCATCGTATAGGACTTTGAAAGCGGCTTGGACTTCGGTAAAGGCTTTGACAGTACTTCAGTCACAGCCCGCTCAATCTCTGCTACCACCTTATCAGGGTGTATATTCCATGTTGCATTGCCCATTCCTTTTTTGGTCGGAACGGTGACAATACCCGGATATTCTGTCTCCGCTTCGCTGCAAATCCCCGCGTCACCGGACAGCAGCAGTGACGGAACGCCAAACTGGTCAGCAACCCCTGAATTAATCGTGAATTCAGACGCATATTTATCGTTGATTTTAAACCAGTTGTAGATGTAATCCTCACAGGTATGCTTCAGCGGACTCGTGTTGGTCCACGCCCCGGAATGATAGCCGATGTAAATGACGCCCGCAAAGGTTTCATCTATGCCTCCAAGCATAGATAAAGGTGTGCACGTCCAGCCTGAAATCAGCTCAGCCTCCTCCGGCAGCAATTCATGGGCGATATTCATCGCATCTTCATGTCCGTCTTTGACAACCACACCATAGCCGCAGTTTAACGCAGCCCTGCATGCAGCGGCCGTTTCCTTCGCCATTTGCCTGCAAGCTTCCTCGTAACCCTTGCCACCGTATCTGGTTGCTTCCCAACTGGTGATTCCGCTCACGCCTTCGATGTCCGCACTAATAAAAATTTTCTTCATTTATGGCCTCCTTTCAGAAGTATTCTTCTCATGTAAATACACCATGCAAGTTATATGCCATCAAATTCTCCCGAAAGCGATTACGACTCCATCTATTGAAAAAGCATTACGGACAATCCCTGTTAATTGTTCTGCGTCCTGTTATTATGCCAGATCTTTACCATCTGCTTTATCCTGCGGTCTTCCTACTGTCTTTGCCAGAATGACATATAAAAGTCCTGCTGCAATAATTCCCTGCGCAAAAGGAACGCCATAAGGAATGAATTTGATCACAGCATAGCCCGCCAGCCAGGATACAATCCCAAGCCAGTTGAAGCCGTCTGCAGTCTTGTAATTCTCCGGTTTTGCTTTATTGACAATCCAGTAATCCGCTAAAATCACGCCCATAGTCGGCAGCATTAAATCTCCCAGCACATATAAAAAGCTTTCAAAATGAGAAGCAAAGCCCAGCAGCGCACAGATTGTTCCAAGAACACCGGAAATCATTGTCGCTGCGGCCCTCTTGTTATCTTTCAAATTAAACATCATAACTGCATTGATGCCTCCGGAATAGGCATTGGTCGTGTTCGTTGTCCATGTAGCAGCAATCAAAACCAGCATGCCCAGAACCGGGATTCCGATTTCACAGAACACAATTGTAATATCATACTGCTGTGCAACCTTTGTCATAATAGCGCCAAGTACAATCATCAAAATGCCTGCCGGCGCAACACCGATGGAACTGGAAAGAATGGTATCTTTACGGGTTGCCTGATATCTTGTAATATCTGATGCCGCAAGACAGCCTGCCGCCATAAAGCTAACAGTCAGTACTATGCCATCTACAAAGGACATGGTAATCTCCGCCGGATCCACATTCAGCGCTGAAGTGCCATATTTATTCACCGCGATAATAGTTCCAACAATGGTGATTACAAACAGGGCAGGAACCGCAATCCTATTCAGTTTATCCAAGGCATTGATTCCATATACTGCCGTAACCAGCATGATAATCCCCCATACAGTGGAAGACAGCCATACCGGAACATCCAGTCCAAAAAACTCCGACATTAGATTAGAGAAGGCATTACCACATACGTCGTTTTGGACAGCAAACCAGCCAATCATAGAAATAAAGATCAAAGTGCTGATGATAAAGCGGGAGCCCTTTTTTCCAAAGCCGCCTAATGTCGTCATACAGGTTGGAACTCCCAGATCGCTTCCGATAATGCCCATAAGACTAAAGAGTACGATTACAATAATATAACCGATAATACCAGAAATAATTGCAAGATGAAGCGGCATTGCACCTGCCAGTATTCCGCCCAGAAGCAGGCTCGGAACACAAATCATAATGCCCGCCTGCATAAAAGCTACGGATATCCAGCTTTTTCTTTCTTCCATGGGAACTTCCGTCAGCGTGGTCGTTTCCATAGTGTTTTTCTTTTTCTCGTCACTCATAAGAAAACCTCCTTAGTTTTCCCTGATTTTACAGAAAATTAATTCAGTTTTCTTTGTACTGGTTTTAATTATGACAGGATTTTTTTGTAATTATTACAAGCCCTATACTTCGATTAGATTTCCCGATTTAGCAGGATTCTGAGTTTAACTGCAATTGCAATGGTTTCGTTGAACCTAATGGTATCGTTTTCCATATTCAGCGCACTCTTGATACGATTAATCCTATATCTTATGGTGTTGACATGCTGGTTCATCATCTCCGGAGTTAGCCACATAGTTCTCCACGGTCAGTATCATTTCCGGAAGGTTTTCCTCGGTAATCTTTGTTCTGAGCGCCTCTAGGTAAGCATCATAGTAATCTTCCGCTTCCTGCGTATCCTTCACTGCCGTTAAAAGCTGAATCGACGAAAGGGCATCATAGGTTTTTACAGTCATATCCATAGCCTTGGCAGTTTCCAGGGCAAGTCTTGCTTCCTCCAGCGCCTTGCCGCAGTCTTTTCTTGGAAATGCCCGGCTGTAGCCGATGACGGGATTGTCCAGAAATTCTTTGATTCTGACAAGACATGCATTTAAAGTCTGCTGAAGCCGCTCTTTGTTGTCCTCACTGAGCAGAATAATCATTCCCTGCTCAGTTCTGACGAAAATATCATTTTCTCTGTTGAGATAATAACTTTGCAGTTCCAGCCTGGCGATATCCGAATTGAAGCCGCCCTGAATAAATATCCCTCTAATGTACTGCTTTACTGTAGGCTTGATACTGTAAAGTACTTCGCTGCGTTCTGTATCGTTTAGGCTCTCGTACATAATCTTATCCAGTCGAAGTTTATTAATAGTATTGTAAGTATCGAAGGTAATATAGCTGTGCACTGTATCAATAATCACCGTGTAAGGATATTCCTCTGGTATGAGTATTAAAGGAAAGTCATTATCCTCGCACAGTTTTAGAACCTGCGGCGTCAAAAGGTTTACTCTATCGTCCGTAACAATTAAAAGCCCTGCAGATTCAGAATGAATCAGACATTCCAGATAATAGCGAAGTTCACAATCATCTTTCTCACTGCGGAACTGTTCCAGACACGTAATGAATAAATCCCCCTCGCAAAGAATTTTGCGCTCCAAAAGATCGGGCACGCAGGGGCAATCAAAGACTGATATTCGCTTCACTTTTCTATGAAGTCCCTCTCTCCCCGCCAGCACCTTCCTGTTTTCAAAAAGTTTGTCTTTCAAAAGCGCACCGATTTCTATATTCACTGCAATTCTCCTTTTGTTTTTCAGAGTAGGCTTATACTAATTACAACTGCAAATTTTGTTTAGCAAGGGACTGCAAAAACGCCTGGCATCCCGCTACAACATCATCGTAGGTTTCGTCAAAATTCCCCGTGTACCATGGATCTGCAATATCCCGATCCTTTCCGGCAAATCCCAGCAGCATGTGTACTTTATTATAGGGATCTGTACTGATAATACGAGATAATCCTCTTTTATTTTCTCTATCCATCAAAATCAGATAGTCAAATTCCTCATAGTCTTTTTTCGTCACCTGGCGAGCCTGCCGTTTCTCAAAGGCAATGCCCTGTTCCCGCAGCTTCGCTTTGGTTCCTCTATGGATATCGTTGCCGATTTCCTCGCGGCTGGTGGCTGCAGATGCGATTTCAAATTCCGCTTCACAGCCCGCCTTGCGGACCATATCTTTCATTACGTATTCAGCCATTGGCGAACGGCAAATATTGCCGTGGCAGATGAAAAGTATTTTTATCATAATCTCTATATTCCTCCAGAATTCCGAAAATCCTTGATTTTACTGATTTTCGAGCTTTCGATTTTTCTTCAATTTTTCATAAGTCTCTATAAATCTATGTAACTACACTACTTGGTGGTGTAGTAATTGGTGTAGTAAACACAAGATACTACCACCATATTTGCTGCTTATCCAACAGCAAAATCCCTGTCTTTTTTCATTTCAGGGGACTGGCGAAACTGTGAAATTTTCGCCATCTGTTCCGCAGCGTGTGCGTAGCTTGCATGGGTGTAAACATTGAGCGTCACGCCCGCATCGGAGTGACCCATCAGATGCTGTAGATTCTTAATATCCATGCCTTCGTTTGCAGCTTTGCAAACCACTGTTTTGCATCGGATACCTTGACGGTGCTGATATTGCGATAGCCAAAATCCTCTTTTTTGACCAGATTCAAAACAAAATTATAGCCAAAATGAGCCTTTGACACTTTGGAAATCCGTCTTCTTAATAAGCAATCCTGAAATAGTCCAAATATGCTTTATATTTATCCTGCGCGGTCAGGCAGGTATCGGTCAAATAACTCTTTTCATTGTTCCATTCTTTCAATCCCCGGTAATAGAACATCTTCAGATTATCCTCTATGATGAATGGAACAATATCATATTTCAGGCATTCTTTGAACATAATCAATCTGCCTACACGACCGTTGCCGTCTTGGAATGGATGGATTCGCTCAAACTTCACATGGAAATCCAGAATACCTTCAAAAGTCTTTTCTTCCTTGGCATTGTATTCTGCCAGCAACGCTTTCATCTTATCGGCAACTTCTTCCGGAAGGGCGGTATCCATGCCGCCAACCTCATTCGGAAGCTTCTTGTAGTCTCCAATTGCAAACCAATCTTTTCTGGAATCACTGGTTCCATTCTTCAGGATTAGATGAAGTTCCTTAATTAACTTCTCAGTTAGTGTCGTTTTTGCGTTCTCAATAATCATGTCAATACAGCGAAAATGATTTGCTGTTTCAATAATATCGTCAACATTGAGAACTTCATTTTCCACGCCGATCGTATTGGTTTCAAAAATATATCGGGTCTGATCGTGAGTCAGACGACTACCTTCGATGTGGTTTGAGTTGTATGTCAAATCAATCTGCGTCTTATGATAAATACCACCAGAGTATTTGCTTGCTTTCTGCTCTTTCAGAATATCCAACAGAGTAATCGGTTCCTCTTTTCTCTTGTTGGCACGCTCCGGTTTTTCTGCATTTTCGGGAATATTCCAAGTCTTGCCGGTAAGAAAAGCTCCATTCACACGTCCTTGGGCGCAATAGTTTCTAACACTACGCTCTGACACATCCCATTTTTTTGCTATCTCAGTAACCGAAAGGTATCGCATCTACTATCCTCCGTCATAAATCAAATCAAAGAACTACACTAATCTACTGTATAGTATATCATATTATCGGCAAAAACATCAACATATTTTCGGTAAAACCATTATATTTTTGCCGCCAAAGGAAGTTTGGTTTTGTCGCTTACCCATCACACTAAATTACAGAAAAATGTGATTCATTGCCCATAGCGATAACTCTGCGTATGTACCTATAATAATACTCCCCCGGTCAAGCCGGTGGTTTTCGCTTCTACAAGAAACAGGAAATCTTTTCTTGATTTCCTGTCTTGGTGTGTCGTTCCATGTAGCGGCGGTTATTCAGTTTCCATATAAGCCGGATCTTATTTGCCCCAGTGTTGTTCCTTTTCGCAATTACAGTAAGTAATTATTTTCCCGGTTTGCAATCTGCAAACCAACTAATTTGTAGGTTGCATATCCTCCCATAACCAGCGGCTCTGCTTTGCAAATTTCTTCTGCTTCTTCACGGCTCTCTGTTTTTAGGATATACATACCTGCCATTCCCGGATAACCTTTAAAGACACCACAGATTTCCAGTTTTCCCTCATCGTCCAACCGTCTTATGTTCTCAACGTGTTCCATAACTACCTGTTTTGTCATTTTATTATAGGTCTTGCTTTTCTCAATCATCATCATGTACATCAATTTTTCCATACGATTTTCTCCTTTACATTCTATGGGGATTCACTGAGGGTATTATATTATATTTATCCGGCAATAGCAATCTGCCTGTCATTTTCCGGAAGCAAACTTATAGCCCACGCCTATAACGGTCTTTATGCAGGTAGGTCTCCGGCTCTCCGCTGGTCGCCCAGACAATCATTTCATAAGGCAAAAGATTAGGATTTCTCATGCGAAAGCACCTCCATTTCTTTATGCAGGAGTTGTAAAGTCCTATGGATTTGATACCCGGTCGTACTCCGGCGGCGTCCGTACATTTCCCCGATTTCCCGCTGTGTGTAATGCCTGAAAAAGTAAAGGAAAATGATTTCCCGTTTTTTCTCCGGCAGAGCTAACAGGGCGGCGGCAAGTTTTCCGTTGGTGAGGATAACTGTCTGACCGCATATCGTAATGGGGTATTCTTCATAGGGTGCTTCAAAATATTCGTCCGTTGTGCCTAAAGGGAAAAACTTTTTTCCGCCGTCTGCTCCTGTCACGCCATGCGTTGATAGCGGCATAGCGAATGACAACTTTGCAAAAGCCATTGAAAGTATACATAATATGCCCTTTGTATGCTTCTATACAAGTCATAAATGATTCCCCCTTTCTTCCACATAGGGGGGGTACATGACTTTGTTTTGTGCCATATTGCATTTGGAACATGGATAGTTTATCATAGAATAGTGACAAGAGCTGTCACCATTCGGAAAGGAGTTCAAAAATGTCAAAAGCAGAACGGCTTATTGAGATGATGATAACAATAAATGCAAAAAAAGATTTTACTGTAGGCGAATTGGCAAATGAATTTTCCGTAAAAAATATATGAATTGCATCAGCATTATTGCAGTTTGGAAACAAGTATGAATGAATGAGAGGGATTCCGTTGTCGTCGGCATTGTGGGAATAGTGTGGTGCTGGCAATCTATCTCTTGTTTTTGATTTCTTGCTTCTTTACCGTGCATGAGCATTTTTCAAGATAGATAATTTTGCAAAGAAACAGGAATAGCCAGCCCGAAAAAATTTACGGACTGGCTGTACCAGCAAAGTAATATTATTGTTGAATTGTGTGAAATATAGTTATAAAATAATCCATTTTCCTTTTTGACTAGAACCTTCTCTTTTTATAATTCCAGATTTTTTCGATTCCACGTCCCCATGCCTCAATAAAACCAGCTCTGAAAAATGTATTTGCAATCAACGAATTATATGGTCTTGACCCGAAGCCTCTCTTGTATGGTTATTCTTCCAGAATCATCAAGTAACGATCCAGTCTTGCATTCACATAACCTGCAAACAGCTTTTCCATTGTACCAAGATTATGCTTTACATGGTATTCATCAAACGCATTGTAATAAGAAATGCGGTCTGTAAACTTAATGTCAATCGGCGGGTATCCGGCTTTCATCAATTCCAAATTCACAAGCAGCCTTCCAGTTCTGCCGTTTCCGTCAATAAAAGGGTGAATCCCCTCAAACTCGATATGAAATCGTGCGAGCCTGCTAATAGTATGTTCGGTACTATTTGTATAAGCCTGCAGCAACCGTTCCATCTCAGACTGGATCAAATATGGCTGTACCGGCTCATGTTTCGCGCCCATAATCCTGACGGGGATTTTTCTGTAAACCCCTCGATCCTGTGGTTTATCTGCCAACACAAGATAATGAATCTGCTTGATAATACTCTCCGATAAAGGTGCCTGTTCCTTTACCAGATCCTGCACAAAATCAAATGCCTCTTTATGCCCGACTGCCTCCATATGGTCTTTTAACGGCTTCCTGTCAATCGTCAACCCACGCAAAACCATGTCTGTCTCACGCAGGGTCAGCGTATTTCCCTCAATTGCATTAGAATTATAGGTATACTCAATAATGAATTCCTCAGTCAAACGTTCCAGTTCTCCCTCTGTCAGTGGGCGTCTGGAATCTAATTCCATTTTCTTCCTATCTATAACCGTCAGCAAACTTTCTGTTGCCTTAAACCGCCCATCCTCTGGCTTTTTCGCCTCTGCCGGAATCATCCAACTACGCCCTTCACGGTTAACACCTAAGATTTTTCCTTCTGCGCAAAGTATACGCACTCGTCTATCAGAAATCCCCCACTTTTCTGCCGCCTGCTTTACCGTCATATACATAAAGATTGTACCTCTCTTCCGAAAATAGTATATCCTATTTTCGGAATAATATCAACTTGAAAGGAATAATATTTTATCATTTACGGAACAATAAAAACATCCTGATCTGAGTCACTCCATGTCCACGGTACAAGCACACCTTCCTTAAAAATCCAAATCAAGTAACCCCTACTTAATCCGTATTCATTTTCACTTCAAAGTGTTTACCGCATTATCTGCCGACAAATCTTCCGTTCTACATCTATCTGATTCTAACTCGGTCAGATAATCTTCAATCGATATCATTTTCTTCACTACATTTTGAAGAATTTCCAGATCCCATTGACAGGATATCGCAATGGCTCCAAGTATCGCTTCAAAAATATCCGCCTTCGCTTTCTCCTGTGCATCTATCCGATTATCCATATCACATCTTCCTACAAATTGGAGCACCTAATCTCTTTCAACCTTTTTTCGATTTCCATAATATGCCCAGATAAATCTGCTATTTTAATTTTATCATATAATTCAAATGTAAAATGCATCTCAAAGTATTCTCCCCTTTGAGAAATTGAAAAACTATCTGCAACAGATAAAATTGCATTAAAGTCTGTCAACCCTTGAACTCTATCGATGTCTAACATAAGATTATTTCCAATGTAAATTAGTTCTGCATAGCAGGTATCCTCACATGTATTCATTTTAACACATCCACCCTGTATTTCTGCAATATTGCAAAGTGATGGATATAATATATCTATAAAATTATCCCACTTCTGTTTATTTTTTCTTCTTTTATACTGTGATTCCCTCGTTTCCACCAATAGCTTTACCAAATCAAAGTATTCCCTTTGCTCATTTGTCAGAGGCATTTTCTCCTCTTTTTCAAAAACTAATCTGTCCCATTGATATTCTTCAATGTAATTCATTTCTTTTTTCATACTGCAACTCCCTATTAAGCAAAATTAAACTAATGAAGAATGGCTTATCTAAAGCTTTACTATATTTAGGCATGGATACTAGAAATTCCTCGGTTTAGTACATTTACAGGGACTATTTTGGCATTACATTAACCTATAATAATTAGTACAGTCACAGGGATTGGTGGAAGTACAAATGCAACTAAACAAAGCTATAAGCGAACGTCTATTGGAACTACTTGCAGAACGTAATATGACGCAGTATCAACTTTTTACTAAAAGTGGCGTACCTAAATCCACAATAGGAAATGTGGTTAATTGTTCTTACACATCTGTAAAATTACGTATCATCCACGAGATGTGTCAAGGGCTTGGTATTACATTATGCGATTTTTTTCACTCATCGTTATTCGATGATGAAAATCTTGAGCCCTAAACCTCAAATCAATATGTCAAGTTTAGAATATCATTCTCTTCTTTAAGTATACCATGAAACGCTCAACTAGTACAGCTACAGGTTCTATCTTTTTTAAAATTCCACTTATAATTATGATTGCAAGGTGGTGATATATATGCAACTGAACGAAGCGATAAGCCAAAGGTTATTGGAATTGCTTACTGAACGCAATATGACACAATATCAGCTTTATATTAAAAGCGGCATCCCTAAATCAACAATAAGCAATGTGATTCATTGTTCTTATCCATCCGTAAAACTGCGTATCATTCATGAAATGTGCCAAGGACTTGATATTGCGTTGTATGACTTCTTTAAATCGCCATTATTTAATAATGAAAATCTTGAACCCTAAACGCCAATATGTCTCTTAACAGCATATTGGTTTTTCATTTCAATTCTTTCGGACAAAAGACTCCCGGTCTCCATTACGCTTCCCATTGACTCTTTTAATATATTGTTTTTCTTTTAAATGAAATGCCCTTTTCGCCGTTCTATTCCTTTAACCCGCGATAATAGAACAGCTTTTTCTCGCAAAGGCATCTAGTAATCGTTTAAAGGCGCTGGACGGTCAGATAGGCCTTTTGACAGACCTGTGCCTGCTCTCCCGTAAAAAATTTCTTCTCTCCTAAGCAGTTCACAGGCATAACGCCCATCAGGGAATTGGTCACGAAGCATTCCTCCATCTTCGAGACATCCTCCTCCCTTATCACACACTCTGTCACCGGGAAGCGCTCCAAAATGAAGCGGCGCAGGATTCCCGGAAGAAGACCGCAAAAGACAGGCGGCGTATAAAGCCTGCCCTCCCGGACAAAGAAAATATTCGTTGTGGTTCCCTCACAAATCTCTCCTCGGCTATTTCGAAAAATCAGCTCGTCCGCACCCAAGGACGCTGCCCTGCGCTTCTCCATGATGCAGTCGCCGTAGTTCATGGTCTTGTGGCGCACAAGGGGTGAGGTCTCGTTCCGGTATACGCTGCTGTATACCAGTCGAAAGCCTCTCCTTCGCTTCTCGGGTGTGTAGGGATTTTCGCGCATGGTAAAAAGGCTGTTTTTCTCGGATACCATGATTTTTAGAGCGCCGTGATCCAAAAAAGCCTGCGCCCCTTCTCCCTCTTTTATAGAAGTAAGGTAGTCCTGAACCTCCCTCTCGGTGATACTCCTAGAAATTCCCAGTTCCTTTAGAGAGACCCCGAGCCGTTCCAGATGCCAGTCGAGAAAAACCGGCCGCCCGCACTCCAGCGCTACAGTCTCAAAGACCCCCAGCCCGAATTGATACCCCTCATCCAATGTAATCTGCATAGCTGCTCCTTCTTACTTCGTATTCGTACCGTTAAAATCCGCCCCTGCGCCCAGCTTTGCCACCTCGACCCCTGGGACGTCTGCAGCAATCTCCTGCTCCCCAACGTTCAGCGCCTCAAGAAGGGCTCTGGCCTTTTGAAGCGTCTCCTCATACTCAAATTCCGGCTCCGATTCACAGGTGATTCCGCCGCCTACGCCCAGGTAATAGATGCCGTCCTGACAGAGGGCTGTCCGGATCACAATGTTGAAATCGCAGTCCCCGTCCAGGGAGAGATAACCCATAGAGCCCGTATAGAGGTTCCGCCCACTGTGCTCCAACTCATCGATAATCTCCATGGCCCGCAGCTTCGGTGCTCCGGTAATGGAACCTCCCGGAAAAGCGGCCTCCAGCAGATCCATGACCGTCATCTCCGGTCCAAGCTCCCCAACGATATTGGAAATCAGATGAAAGACCGTGGCGTACTCCTCCACTGCAAAGAGCTCCGTCACCCGCACGCTGCCTGGAACACAGACTCGGTTCAGGTCGTTGCGCTCCAGATCCACAATCATCAAAAGCTCGCTCTTGTCCTTCTTTGACTGCTCCAGTTCCCTTCGAAGGAACGCATCCTCCTTCGGCGTACTGCCCCGTTTTCTCGTGCCCTTGATCGGCCGCGTCTCAACCCGACCGCCTCGCACCTGCAGAAAACGCTCCGGGGAGGCGCACACCACCTGAAAGCTTCCATAGTTGAAATAGCCCCCAAACGGTGAGGGATTGTTCCTGCGCAGCTTCCGGAACATCTCATAGGGCGGCACCGGACTTGTAATGCGAAGCTGCTGCGTCATGTTGGCTATGTAGATGTCCCCCTCTATGATATACTCGATCATGCGCTGAACAGCGGTCAGATAGGCTTCCTTTGTAAAGTTTGCGCAAATCTCTCCCGGCTCTCCCTGCCCGGCAGAGCTGTCTGCGACCAACATGCCGGGCGCATTTTTGCTGAAGCTCTTCATCGCAAAGACCTCGTCCGCCGCCTGCCCTGCTGCCTGCCGCACAAGTCCCAGGAGCTCCTCCAACTCCTCATCACAGTCCCGCCCATGACCGTTGGAGATTAGGAACAATTTCTTCTGCCTCTTATCCTCTATCACAAAGCTGTCGTAGAAGATGAGGATAGAGTCGGGAATCTTCGCCTCCGCTCTGTGCCGTGTCCTCACACCCTCCTTTTCTCTTCCGTATTCATAGGAAAAATAGCCCACGGCCCCGGAGGCCAGCGGAAGGCCTGTACGGTTTTCCTCCCTGTGCTTCCGCAGATACATCTTGACATAGTCCTCAAAGCTTTCCTCCAAGACCTCGCCATTTACCGTAAATTTCTCCGCCTTTACCAGCTTTAGGTAAGGGTGAAGCCCGATGATCGAATAGCGCCCCAGATCATTTTCCAGGGAGGAATCGAGAAACACGCTGTCCTCCCAATCCTGCACCAGAGAAAATATCCGCTCCATATCAGGGTATTGCTCAAGCTCATGTATCAGCTGCATCAAAATTCCTCCCTTCCGTAGCCGTTCTCCCAGCTCAACGCTTCCGCAAAGTGTGCCTCCCCGGACCAGCCCAAGGGCTGGCTCGGCTCCGGACGCCATATTCCCTGCTCATACCGTCTGCATATGCCGCAGAAATTCCCCAAAAGCTCCCGACCGTGCTGGGTCAGCACAGCCTCCGGGTGAAACTGTACCCCGTAAATCGGCATAGTCCTGTGCGCAAGGCCCATGACGACCCCGTCCGCGCTTCTGGCCGTCACCCGCAGGCAGGCAGGAAACCGCTTCTCCGACACCACGAGGGAATGATAACGTGTCACCTCATACTCGGCGGGCAGCCCTGCAAACAACCCCGTTCCGTCATTGCAAAGCTTCGTGATTTTCCCATGCATGGGACGTTCCCCCTTGCATACATTTGCCCCGTAGACCTGACCCAGAACCTGGTGTCCCAAGCATACGCCGAGTATCGGAATCTGGTTCTGAAATTCCCTAAGAACACTTTTAGCCTCCACGGCGTCAGAGGGTCGTTTCGGGCCCGGGGAGAGGATAATCCCCTCCGGGCGAAGCCTACGTATCTCAGCCAGACTTACTGCGTCCGCCCGCCGCACCAGCACCTCCTGCCCCAGCTCCCTCATATAGGCGGACAGATTATAGACAAAAGAATCGTAGTTATCGACCATAAAATACATAAAAAAAGACCCACCTCGCTTTCTGTTGGATTCACAGTCGTTTATCCTAAAGCAAAATTAGGTCCGTAACCTGTATACACCGTATTATATAGAAAAAGAAACCGAATGTCAAAAGGTTTTAGTTCAGCCGCAGACTTATACGGAAGTTTGACATCCTTATCGATGTAGAAATCTAGCTGCTTTGTCATAATATCCGCCTGTACAATAGTCTTTAAATCATGCAGGGTCTCCAGAAGAGAGTTCTCCTTTTGTTGAGGAATGTAGTTTTCACGTCTTCTGCCAGCTATCGTATTGTAACGGGAAGAACCACCAGCACAATTCCGCCTCTATGATAAGCCCTATGGTTTATTTCTTCCGTTTACTTAATCGCATCGTGTTCTGCCCTCTGTGGTTTAATCCTGCTTCTGAACCTTTTTCTATAAAACGCTCATTTATATGTCGCATTCAATGCTGATATTTCTCAGCATGCTACATTAGCATTACGCAATAATTATTTTTCCGCAATCGCTTCAATTTCACAAAGAACGCCTTTTGGGAGCGCTTTCACTGCAACACAACTTCTTGCCGGGCACGATGTAAAATGGGCAGCATACACCTCGTTAAATGCAGCAAAGTCTTCCATATCCGCAAGAAAACAGGTTGTTTTATCACCTTATCCATGCTGCTTCCCGCTTCGTTTAGAATTGCTCTACCCGTGCTTTCAGCTCTGACTCAGACAATTTGCCATTCAGCATTTTTCCCGGAAGAAGTACTGCCCCCGGACAGCTGTCCACAAGGTTCTCGTTGGTTTTACCCATACCGCTGCCACCCGAAGTCGCAAAAGGCACGATGGTTTTACCGGAAAAATCATAGCTTTCCAAAAATGTATTGATGATAGTCGGGGCAATGTACCACCAAATTGGATAACCCACAAACACCACATCATATTGTTCTATATCTAATGCTGCGCCTGCCAATCCGCCCTCACCTAAGATAGATCGAATCCAAAAGCCCCTTTCCTGTTTCCGTCTTTGCGACTTTTCCTTTGAATGCCTCAATCTGCGCCCTTGACATCTGCGCTTCCGATGCATTGACCAGAAAGTCCGCTTCTACCAATATCTGATAGTCCTGTCCATCTATCCCTGAAAAGGTGTGATGGTGCGATACAAGATAAATTACCCGCTCTAGCACCTCTTCAGCCAAATTAAACTCAAAAAGAAACGGTCTAAGCAGCGCCTCGCTTTCCGCCTCCTGGTGTTTTCCATCGGTATTACCATACTTTTCCCGGCAGAGTGGACAGGCAATATCGTGAACAATTGCAGCCATCTCCAAAATATCCTGCGTCTTCTCATCCAGACCCTCCAGCTTGCCAATCATCCCAGCATAACTGAGCACCTTTAAAAAATGCTCGACATCATGCACACTACCTTCATAAAAATCTATCATCTTCTGTATCATTTGTGCTTTTTTCATGGATTATCTCCTCATTGCATTTTGTATTTTATTTTACCGAAAACGGCTTTTTTACAAAGATAAAACTTACAGCCAAAACTGTAAAGAATACCAAGCTAAAAATTAACGTATGAAACATTCCACTGGGATAAGGCGCAATCCAACCCTGTTTAAAAACAAGTATCGATATATAGCCTGTCACCATAGAAACTGGCATTAAAGCAATTCCAACTATATTAAGCCAGTTAATATAAAACGATGCTTTTTCCATTGACAATAATCTCCCAATAAAATATCCAGCAATTCCCACCGTTTGAATAATCATTGAACCCCAAACAACTTCCATCGTTTGTTCAGCGTACCACCCGCCAAATGCGCAAAATAACCCAATAGCAATAAAAGCTGTTGATGAGATATAAAGTATCTTACTTGCAATCTCTTTGCTTTTTTGTTCTTCACTCTTTATTGGTTCAACGCCTTTTAGAATGTAATCTGTTGTTACTTCAAAAAAGTCACTCATTATAATTATTTTTTCTAAGTCGGGTGTACTTTGTTCACTTTCCCATTTAGAAACAGCCTGCCTTGAGACACCGACTTTATCAGCAAGTTCTTCCTGTGATATTCCCTTTGTTTTTCTTAAATATTGTATTCTGTCTGCCATATTCATTATCAGCACTTCCTTTCATAGTGTGATTATAGCAATATTATCAGTTGCATGACTACCATTTAGGCATGGAAATGTGTCAACTGGCAGTTGCAAAAGTGTGGGGGAGGACTCCAACTTAATAGAAATCCTCATTCAAATTCCGATTTATCTTTATGCACATTATATCATGATACCCCAATATCGTCATTTCTTTTCTGCTTATCCTGACTAGATGCCAAAAGAAAAACGTGTAGAGAACAATATCTCTACACGCATATATTAAACAGTCCGTGCTGATTGCAGTGTGCAACAATCCAGCCAGATATCCACTTTCATGCCTACCTTTCGACAGCAACCTACGCTACGTAGATTCCTGACGTTTGCCGTGTATTAATCTGCCGTTAGTCGCCAACAGCTAAGCTATCACCAAAGTACGCAGCAATTTCTTTCATGCGTTCACTCTGACCTACGCCGAAAGGACAGCTTTTGTCGCAGTGGCCGCAAGCGGTACACTGTTCGGCTTTCTTTTCCAGATTTGCATAATGATCGACTGCCAGGCTATCGCCAACTTTTGCCAGATCGTAATACTTGTTAATCAGACCTACATCAAGTCCCGCCGGACACGGCTGACAATGGTTGCAATACACGCATACACCTTTCACCTCAGCCGGCGTTAAAGACGAAATCATAGAATAGTCTTTTTCCGATGGCGAAGCATCATAGAAACTCAAAATCCGCTGAAGCTCCGCCTTATTCATGATACCCGGAAGCACTGTCAGCACGCCAGGCTTATCCAGCGCGTACTGCAAGCATTGAATTTCCGTCATCGCCTTGCCAAAAGGAGAAGTTTTTTCCGAAAGCAGCTGCCCAGCAGAGAATACTTTCATCACCGAAATCCCGACATCCTCTTTCTCGCAGCGTTTATAAAGTTCCATTCGCTCATCAGAGGCGCCGACCGCATACTCGCCGTGACAGTAGTCATAGCCCGCATTGATGCTGAACATGAGCATATCCACAAGACCCGTATCAAGTCCCAGCGCCGCTACAGAAGGCGTATGGGAAGACATACCGATATGACGCACCACGCCCTGCTGCTTCAATGCTTCTATGTATGCCAGAACGCCGTTATCGAGGTATTTGTTCCACTCCTCTTCCGTATCCAAACAGTGAATAAAACCGTAGTCAATATAATCTGTGTTCAGCTTAGAAAGCTGCCAGTCGATATTTTTCTTCACAGAATCCAGCGCTAAATTTTTCCCATAAACACCGGTGCTGAACTCCGTGCCAAAGTGAATCTGATAGAATACATTCTTTCTGGCATCACCGAAAGCCTTGTCATAATAGTCAAAACAAGCGCTTTCTGCCGCCGCGAAGTCATAAAAGTTAATACCTGCTTCATAAGCCATCTGCAGGGTCTCCACGCCCTCTTTTTCTGTCGCAGGGGTCAGATGCGCGCCCATTCCAATCTCACTTACTCTATCGCCTGTCCGGCGGTTTACACGATATTCCATAACAACCTCCTGTCGGTTTCATTCCAGTTCAAACTTAACTGTTCTCAGTATAACACACCTCGCCAGTCATGTCTAATACTTATGCAGTATGTCAATTCATAATCAAAACGTATGGAGATTATCACAGGCACAAAAATTCGGCTAAAATGCATCTAACTTTTATTTTAGCCGAAACCTTCTACCTCATACCTTATTCAAAATTCCTGTCAAACCGCTTCGCAAGTCTTTCTCCCGTCCGCAAACTTGCGTCGTAACTTTCTATCATAGCAGCAGTCAGAGGTACTGCCTCTTCAAAGAGTTCCCGAAGTTGCCGATTTGTCTCCTCACAAGCCGGATTATCCTTCCTCTGGTTCATCAGACCTTTCAACTGCCCGTAATGGCCCGAAATCTTCATTGCGCCATTGATGATGCCCTGCTTCAAAATCCCCGGCGCCGTGAGCAGTCTCTTTACTTTCTGCAAATCTGCCAGCGAATCCGCCACAATTTTCTCGCTAATACCATCATAAAAAGGCGCTATGGATGCGGCAGTTTCGCCATCGCGCGGCACCAGTTCAGCCGCCGAAAATGCTGCCGGCTTTTTACCGTCCTCTCGAAGCAGAAATTTTTCAAATTCCTCTTCAATTTCAAGATGCTCAACGCCTGTCTCAAGGACCATGGAGTTGACATAGCTATGACATTGACTATCCAGCATAAAATGACAGATAAAACCCAGCAAGTAGGCATATTCTCTGCTGTCTACACCCCTTCTCTCCACAACAGAAAGGCCGTGTTCAAAGAACGGCAGCACAGACCGTTTATGAAGCTGATGTCCATAGGTTACAACTCTGTTCTTCCTGTAAGGCTTATAGAAGAAAAACAGATCCGGTCCCTGCAGCCCAATATCAAACTGTACCCTGTATTTCTCTGCAACTTCCCGCAAATCCTCCCTCAAACAGATGAGAACTTCTTTCCCAAAGCGGTGATGCGCATAAAATCCCGGCATAATCTCTGATCCCCCAATCTGAAACCTTAGTTTTCTTCTATATATTCATCGTAGGTGCACAGTCTGTCAACCAGCGTGCCGTCCTTGCGAATTTCCATAATTCTATTGGCAATGGTCTGAATAAATTCATGGTCATGGGATGCAAAGAGCACATTCCCTTTGAAATTTTTCAGACCGTCATTGACCGCCGTGATAGATTCCAAATCCAAATGGTTGGTCGGCTGATCCAAAGCCAGCACGTTAGAGCCAAACAGCATCATGCGTGAAAGCATACAGCGCACCTTTTCACCTCCGGAAAGAACCTGTACTTCCTTATAGACATCGTCCCCTGAGAAAAGCATCCTGCCCAAAAAGCTTCGCATAAAGGTCTCTGTAGTCTCGCTGGTGTACTGGCTGAGCCACTCCACCAGATTCAAGCTACAACCGTTAAAAAATTCCGAATTGTCCATCGGGAAATAGGAGTTAGTGATGGTAACGCCCCATTTGTAGGAACCCTCATCTGGCTCCATTTCACCCATGATGATTTTAAATAGAGTCGTATTTGCAATTTCATTTTCTCCAACGAAAGCGATTTTATCCCCTTTATTCACGCGGAAGGAAATGTTGTCCAGCACTTTAACCCCGTCGATAGTCTTGGAAATCCCTTCTACAATAAGAATATCCTTGCCCGGCTCTCTATCCATGTTAAAGCCTACGAACGGATACCGTCTTGAGGACGCCGGCATCTCTTCTACCGTCAGTTTATCGAGCAGCTTACGACGGCTGGTCGCCTGCTTAGATTTGGATTTGTTGGCAGAAAATCGCTGGATAAACGCCTGCAGTTCCTTAATCTTTTCTTCGTTTCTGCGGTTCTGATCCTTCACCATCTTCTGTACCAGCTGGCTGGACTCATACCAGAACTCGTAGTTACCCACATACATCTTAATTTTACCATAATCTACGTCCACAATGTTTGTGCAAACTGTGTTGAGGAAGTGACGATCGTGGGAAACTACGATGACCGTGCCATCATAATCCATGAGGAAATCTTCCAGCCAGTTGATGGCTTTTACATCCAGATGGTTGGTCGGCTCGTCCAAAAGGATAATACCTGGATTGCCAAAGAGGGCCTGGGCCAGCAGCACCTTCACTTTTTCCTTACCGGAAAGGGCGCTCATCTGGCTATAGAGAATATCGTTGGAAAGTCCCAGTCCCTGCAGCAGCCTGCTCACATCGGACTCTGCCTCCCAGCCGTCCATCTCCGCAAACTCTGCCTCAAGTTCCGCCGCCTTGATGCCGTCCTCATCACTGAAATCTTCCTTCATATAGATGGCGTCTTTCTCCTGCATAACCTCGTAAAGTCTGGCATTGCCCATGATAACAGTATCCAGTACCGTATACGCGTCATAAGCGAAGTGGTCCTGCTTCAAAACCGACATCCGAATGCCCGGCTTGACGGAAACATGCCCTGTAGTCGGTTCCAAATCTCCGCACAAAATCCGAAGGAATGTGGACTTTCCTGCGCCGTTGGCGCCGATAATGCCGTAGCAGTTGCCCGGCGTGAATTTCAAATCTACATCTTTAAACAGCGGCTGCCCGCTGAAGTTTAAACTTACATTTACTACATCAATCACAATTCCTGCTCCTTTATGATATTTTTTGTCTTGAACTGATATTATAACATATATTTAAAAATATAGCAAAACCAACCGCTGCCGCTGCACCTGTTCCCTACACACAAACTCGCGCAGTGCTGCAATTCTCTAGCTATGATTAAATTCCGTGCCCAGGGGGTATATTAATAAATACAAATCAATCAGGAGGAAATTTGCATGGTAAAATTATTTAAATGCGCCCATTGCGGTAATATTGTAGAAATGGTGGAAGACAAAGGTGTAAAACCCGCCTGCTGCGGTGAAGCGATGCAGCTGATGAATCCAAACACTACAGACGCAGCGCAGGAAAAACATGTGCCCGTTGTTACTATCGACGGAAATAAAGTTACTGTCTGTGTCAGCAGCACCGAACATCCGATGATGGAAGAGCATCACATCGCCTTCATCATCTTGGAGACAAATCAGGGCGTACAGAGAAAATATCTGGATAAAACCGGAAAACCCACTGCGCAGTTTGTTCTCTGTGAAGGCGAAAAAGCAATCGCAGCCTATGAATACTGTAATCTCCACGGATTTTGGAAAGCGGAAATCTAAAGAAAATATGCAAAAAGTCGGACCAGCAAACCTAATTGCCTGTCCGGCTTTTTCTATGTTGCTTCAGCACTCTTCCTGCCCCGACGCGTAAGTTTCTCCATCCGCCATCTGTCTGCGGCTATACTGCAACATATACAGTTGGTAATATCTCCCCTGCTTTGCAAGCAGCTGTTGATGGTTGCCCTCTTCTGCAATTTCGCCATGAGAAAGCAAAATGATGTGATCCGCATGCTGTATCGTAGAAAGACGATGTGCTACAATGAGCATGGTGCCAATATTTCGCATCCTCTCTAGAGAATCCTGAATCAGAAGTTCCGTTTCCGTGTCAATATTGGCCGTTGCTTCATCGAGAATCATCACAGAAGGTCGGTGCAGCACCGTTCTGGCAAAGGACAAAAGCTGCCGCTGCCCAGCGGAAAAGTTATTCCCCCTTTCCCTGACCTCCTGATCCAAACCATGCTCCAGCTTACTGATAAAACTGTCCGCGTTGACATAGCGGCACGCCTGCCAGACCTCTTCATCGGTAAAATCACCCCGTAGCGTCAGGTTACTGCGCACCGTGCCGGAAAACAGGAATACATCCTGCAGCATCTGCCCGAAGTGGCGGCGCAGCGAAGCAATCTTGATTTTTCTGATTTCGATTCCATCAATCAGAATCTGCCCTTCCTGAATATCGTAATTCCTACAAATCAGAGACAGGATGGTCGACTTGCCGGAGCCTGTCGCGCCAACAAAGGCTGCGGTCTGACCCGGATACACATGAAAGGACACACCTTTCAGCACCCACTGACCAGGATTGTAGCAAAACCAAACATCACGAAATTCGATCTCGCCGCGCAGAGTCTCTAGCTCAATCAGCTGCTCCTCTTCTTCCACGTCCACAATTTCCGGCGCCATGTCCATGATAGTGAAAATTTTCTCCGCGGCGGCAAAGGATCGCTGCAGCATATCAAACTGCTCCGCCAAAGTCTGAATTGGATTAAAAAAACGTGAAATATACATATAGAATGTGACAACTACGCCGCTGGTCACCGTCTGTCCAAACAGCTGAAGATCATCAATGTAGCCCCTGCCACCCAGATAAAACAGGCACATCACCGAAGATACATAAAGCATGTATACCATCGGACGAAAAATCCCGAAAACGAAAATTCTGTCCTTTTTTGCCTTCCGTAACGTCTGGCTTTTTGCCCGAAATTCCTCCATCTTGCGTTCTTCCTGATTGAATACCTGCGTAATCTTCATGCCGGACAGATTTTCTGAAAGGTAGGTATTCACATCCGTCGTCGCGTTATTAACCCTGCGGTGCACTTTACGGGAAAAATGCCGAAAGAGTACTGTAAACAGCACCACAAAAGGCACAAAGCACAACACCATCAGGGTCAGCTCGTAGTTGAGCAGTAGCATGGCAAACAGCACGCCGAAGATGACTACCATGTTTTTAATCAGCGTCACTAAAATATTGGTAAACATATAGGAAATTGCATTGGTGTCATTGGTCACCCTGGTAACCAGCTTACCTACAGGAATCGCCGAAAGCTGTCCATGAGAAAGCCCCTCTATATGGATGAAAACATCCTCTCGCAGCGCAGAAAGAATTTTCTGCCCCGTGCGCTGTAAAATCATGGACTGTCCGTAGGTACAGATCATACTGACAATCAAAATTCCTGCGTAAAATCCCACCATCGTCCAAAGATAAGACAGGGCGAACGAACCCTTTACCGTCTCTTCGATATAGCCAATTAAAAGAGGTGAAGTCAAATCATACGCAATCGAAAATAACAAAAGTATAAGTACCTTCAAAAATTCTTTCCGGTAAGGTCTGGCATAGGTCATCAGCCTTTTGATCAGTTCTCCATCTTTCATATGGCGGTCCAAATCCGGCACTTCTTTTTTATTTTTTTCTACCAGATAGGTCAGTACAAAAATCAGCGTAAAGACACCGATGATTGCACCCACAATCAGAATCGGGAGATAGCTACGCATTCGCCTCATCTCCTCTCTCTTCCAGTTTCTGTAGCTCCACCATCTTGCGGTACGGCAGGCAGCTGTCATAAAGCTGCGCATGGATTCCTTCCGCCACCAGGCGCCCGTTTTCCAAGAACAAAATACGGTCCATCTGCTCGATGGTGGAAATACGGTGCGCGATTAGAAGCGTCGTTTTTCCCTTCCGCACCGAACGCAAATTCTGCAAAATCATTCTTTCCGTCTTGGTGTCCACCGCTGAAACCGAATCATCCAAAATCAATATCGGCGCATCCTTCATCAAAGCGCGCGCGATTGAAATTCTCTGTTTCTGCCCTCCGGACACCGTCACGCCTCTTTCGCCCAGCACCGTATCGTAGCCAGCGGTAAAGCCGCAGACATCCTCATCAATGTCCGCCATTCTCGCCGCGGTCTGTATGCGATCCATCCCTGACACGTCTCCATCCATTCCAAAGGCGATATTTCGCGCAATCGTATCCGAAAAGAGAAAATTATCCTGCGGCACATAGGCAAACGCCTCCCGCACGGAAGCAATCGTCAGGTCGTTGATTTCCTTTCCATCCAGAAAAATCATGCCGTCATTCACGTTATAGGTTCGTAGCAGCAGATCGACGAAAGTCGTTTTTCCCGCGCCAGTCTTTCCTACAATGCCCACCTGCTCCCCAGCTTTAATCGTGCAGGTAATATCAGACAGAGCTTCCCGCTTTTCGCCAGGATAGTGAAAACAGAGACTCTCAAAACGAATTTCGCCTCTGACATCCTCCAGGACAGACGCACCGGGGCGATCCGTTACGGTCGGCTCCGCATCCAGAAGTTCTCCGATTCGGTTCAGAGAAGCCTTGCCCCGAGAGGTCATGTCGATCAGTTCGGAAACCGCCATAATCGGCCATACTACAGCATTAAAATATCCGATAAACTCTACCAGTTCCCCTGCGTTAAAGACGCCCCGGTAGACAAGATAACCACCATATCCCAGGATGATGCAAATCACACTTTCCACAAACATGGTAACCAGGATGCGCAGAAGTACCGAGGCCTTCGTATGATCGATATTGGCGTTTTCGTTCTCTACATTCAAATTCTGAAACGCCAGCAGTTCCCTTGCTTCCTTTACAAAGGCTTTGATGACAGCAATGCCCGAAAAGCTTTCCTGCGAGAAATCTGAAAGCTTGGAAAAAGCCTCCTGTCTGATGTCCCATTTCACCATCATATAACGGCCTACAACCGTAGCGCTGGCAAGCAGAAGCGCCATAGGAATCAGAGAAAGCAGCGTCAGCACCGCGTCCATCTTCCACATCTTGGCGATTGCCAAAACGCCGAGAAAAAGCGTGTCCAAAAACATCATAATGCCCCAGCCGAAACACTCCTGTACTGTATCCAAATCATTGGTAAATAAACTCATCAAATTGCCGACTTTATTGTGCTGGTAATACGCCAGGCTTAGCCGTCGGCAGTTGTCAAACATATCCTCCCGGAGCCCTGCTTCCACACGGACTGCCGCTCCGAAAAACATCACCCGCCACAAAAAACGGCCGAAAACGATGGCAAGAATAATCCCTGTCATCGGCATGCAGATTCTATCCAGTAAAAAGTCCATATCAAAAGATACTGTCGTTCCGTCGACCTCGACAAAGCCCTGATTCATACCATTTATTACCATCTGATATAAATTAGGAATCGCCAGCTGCAGGCAGTCTACCAAAAGCAGTGCGGCCATGCCGAAGAAAAGCATCGGTGCGTACCGAAAATAATATGGATTGATATGACGTCCAAAAATCAAGGGATCACTCCTTCTTTCATTGTTATACCTTATCATTATAATGAACATTTGTTCTTTCGTCAAGCAAAAGAAAAACCCGCACGTAAAAATGCTAGCGAGTTTGATTGCCTTTACCGTTTTCGCTGCTCCACTACTCCACCGGACATAGATCAGGCTGTGCATATTTTAGAAGATTTTTTGGAATTTCTGCACTGACAGACTGCCTACTTTGTGAACCCGGCTGTAGACCCAGTTGTGAACCTGCTGCCGTAAAGCGAAAGCAGCAAGCCGCGCCCAAGGGAGCGGCTTGTTAGCAAACGCAAAATATTTAGTTCTGCCTGTAAATCTGCTGACCCCGAACCGGCTGATACCGGATCAGTTCCGATGCCTCCAGATTTTCTCTTCGCATATCCACTGCCGAAATCTGATGATTATCGTAGGTAGTATAATAGTAAATTCCTCGATCCGCATTGCAGCAAGCCGTAAAGAGGGTCACCTCGTACTTGCCGTCTCCTAAATCACAGCAGCCACGCTGCTGATCTACTGCGCCTAGAATATGAAAAAACTGACTGACGCTTTCTTCTTCCGAATCATCACTGACCGAGTTCATTTTTACAAAAGAAGCCCGCACAAAGCGCGACTGAGAGGATAAATCTCCCGGAAGCCCTAAAGCGCCCATGCCCCGGCTGTAAGCAAAAAGCGGCAGCTTATCACAAAAATGATTCTGCGGCGCGCAGGTCGACAGGCTCATATAGTTATTCAGCTGAAACATCTGCTCCCCAAAAGGCGGATTGTTGGTCAGTACGCCCACCGGATTATCATAGATAAACAATCCCTCCGCGGTAGATTCTAGCGTGATAGCTTCCTGCTTGTCGGCAATCATCCAGTGCAGTTGCGCCGGCGGAAGACTGTCGCTGTAGGGAGTATCCAAAAGATTCACGCGCGCAAGCAGCTTCCGTGCCTCCTTTACTGAAACGCATTGTCCCAGAAGCCACGGAATCAGTTCAAATTGGGCAAGATTGCACTTCCCCTGTTTCACTTCTTTCTGATACACCGCGTTGCCCACAAAGTTCAGTCCTGCCATACCAAGCCCCGCTTCATTGACGGCCTCATAGTAAAGCGGCTCATCCTCCGGCACATACGCCATCCCAATCATCGCATGGTGGTTTTCCATCGTCTCCATGTTCCGAAAGCGAAACGGATAGTTTCGCGGTGTTATGGTAACCTCGTCCCCATAAGAGAACTCATAATCCAGTGTCCTCCCAAAATAAAAGTCCTTCGTCTTGTACGTAATCGCTGTACACATAAAATTCCTTACCCCAATCTTAACAAGATGCCGCTATGCGGCAAAGTGTATCAAAACGTTCCTATAACAAAACCTTCCTTTCGGTTATTCCTGTAAAAATATCTTTTCCCATTCTTCTCAATTTATGCCACACTTCCTAATTTCATGCACAGATTTCCATCAGTTCAGCGCTGCGGCAATTTTTTCTACTACGTCTTCTACCGTACATTCATCACAGCAAATCGTTACATCCGCATATTTTTCATAAAGCGGCACTCGCTGCTGGTAAAGATCCGCCAGAGTCTGTCCCTTTTCCAAAGTCACGCCGCGGGTTTTAATATTAGACAGCCGCTCAAGCACCGTGTCCAGCGTCACCTGCAGATACACAACGATGCCGTTTTCCTTGAAGCAATTCATCGCCTTGTCAAAATAAATAGCACTACCGCCTGTGGCAACGACATAATCCGCTCCCTTGAAATCTAGCAGCACAGATTCTTCTACCCGATGAAAATACCCATTGCCTCGACTGTCAATAATCTCCTGCAAGGTTCGCTTCTCCCGTTGCTGAATTAAAAGATCCGTGTCCACAAAACCTTTATTTAAAGTTTTTGCAAGAACAACACCCACCGTGCTCTTCCCGCAGGAGGGCATTCCCACTAAAATAATATTCTGCATGTTTCGTTTAAACTCCTATCATTTTCACTTAGTTTTTTATTCTACCATAAATCGGTTCAGATAGCAAAGTCAGGCTTGAATCTCTGCAAAAAGAATCATTGGCAAACCACCCTAACCTGATGTACAATATAAGGAGGAAAATAGGAGGCACAGAATTGATGAACCAGTACAGCAAAGAAGTTGGAAACAGAATCCGCATGTTCAGAAAAGCCAAGGGCTTCAGTCAGCAAGAATTTGCAGATGCACTGCATAAAACAAAGTCAACCATTTCTAAATATGAGCATGCTGCTATTGCACTGGATCTTGAAACCCTGCACGAAATATGCCAGCTTCTGCAAATACCAATGCACGCACTTTTAACAATTGCAGATGAAGAAGACTTCCCATCTGAAAAAAACGTCGTATCTCAGTTTTATCTGTACAACCTTGCCGGACGCAGCGGCACACTCCACAGAAGTCTTGTAGAAATTTATAGCGGCAATCAAAATTCGAATCTGCATCATCAGGAAGCTTCCATGTTCTACGGCGTTCCCTCTTTTCAGACACCCGAAAAATGCCAAGGTTTCTACTACGGTTTTATCACCAAAAAGGACATCTTTACGCATCTGCATTTAATCAATCAAAAAAATAATATTGAGCAGGTTTCCATCTGCTATCGCTCTAATCTGGATAACCTGCTCTTTAATATCGGTCTTCTCACCGGTCTATCCTTTGCCAATCTGGTTCCCGTCACCTGCAAGGCAGTCATTTCGGAAAAACCGCTGACAGAAAACCAGCTGCTCCTTGACGCCCTCGCCTTCGACCAGATGGAAATCAGACGCATTCGAAACACCGGTATCGTATCGCTGCAAAGGCGCTAAATTTTCTTCGTTTTCAGCACGCCCAGCACTGTAAAAATCCCTGCCGGGATAATCCAGCCAAAGCCCAGACCGGACAGCGGCAGCAAATTTGCAAAGATATCGATGTCGAAGATATTTCCAATCTGCAAAAGTACCGATGCTGCAAAGGCGCCAAATGCTGCAAAGCGGTAGGTCGTTTCTGACCGAATCCACCTTCCCAAAAATCCAAATACCACCAGCACAATCAACACCGGATAAATCAAATCCAGCACCGGCGCTGCCATGGAAATAATCGTTGAAGTTCCAAAGTTGGAAATGACCCAGGAAACCAGCGTAAATACAGCTACCAGCACTTCATACTTTACACCTGTTTTTTCTGCAAAGAAGGAAGCAATAGAAGTCAAAAGTCCGACTGCCGTCGTCAGACAGGCAAAAGCGACAATTACCCCCAGAAGAAGCATGCCTGGTTTTCCCAGAAGCTGTTCTGTCAGCAAAATCAGAAGTTGTGCCTGACTCAGTTGTTCCTTTACAGAAACCGACATAGTTGCGCCTATATAGGCAAGCCCACCATACACCACGACTAGCAATACCGTTGCAATAAGACCACCCCTTAGAATCAGCGCAGAGTGTTCCTTCTGCTGGCTATATCCTTTCTGACGAATGGTCATCAAAATCGCTACAGAGAAAATATATGCGGCCATCATATCCATAGTCTGATAGCCGGACAGCAGTCCGTTTCTCACAACACTCCCCGTCTGGGCAGAAGGTCCGATTTCCCCAAGAGGTGTTACAATTCCTTTTCCAATCATTACTAAAAGTGCAACAAACATCACAGGCGCCATAAATTTCCCTACAAGATCTACAACCTTGCTCTGTTTTGCGCTGAGAAGAAATGCGACTGCAAAGAAAATCCCAGTAAATAACCAGGAGTTTATTGCTCCCAGGTTCGGTACTACACCGACCTCATAGGTAATTGCCGCCGTCCTAGGAACCGCTACAAAAGGTCCAATGCACAGACAGTTAAGCGCAAGAACCACAGTAGAAATTTTATTTCCAAGCTTTCCCGTAAGCCCTTCTGCACCCTCTCCGCTTCCTGCAATAGCAATCATGGCAAACAAGCTCATACCGATATCAATAAAAATAAAGCATAAAAATCCAATCAGCCAGGATCCGCCGGACTCCCAGCCTAAAAATGGAGGAAAAATAAGATTCCCTGCTCCAAAGAACATTGCAAAGAGTGCAAAGCCAATGGTCAGGGAATCAGCTGTTTTAATTTTGTTCATCTTTACACCTCACAACTAAAATTCATGAGGCTATTTTATCATCTGAAATCTGCCGATGACAAACATAGGGACGTTTCCTTAAAGGAAACTTTTTCCATCTATGTATCTTGTCAAGAAACTTTTTCTCTCCATTCATAGAACTTTACAGAATTCACTGTGAAAACGAGAAAATTCACGAAAAAGGTTCTTTTTAAGAAACCTTTTTATGTCTGCGGAACATACTTCTCGGCAGAGAGAACACCGCAACCATGCCCAGCACCATAGCGCCGATGATTTTCAGCACTGCAAAACCGCCAGACAGCCCCTGCACCGTATTTCCGATAAACAGATTATAGATCATGTTATAGATGCTAATCCCTGGAATAATGGGAAATATCCCAGGAATCATAATCACGTTGGCAGGCACCTTGCAAAATACGGCAAGGATTCTCGCCAATAGCGCAATGACTGACGCTGCAAGAAATGACGCCAGCGCAATGGACATAAAAGGAATACAAAGGGTATAAATAATCCAGCCCGCAAGTCCCACAAGGCCGCATACGCCGCACTGTCTGCCCGGCACTTTAAACAGCACCGCAAAAGCCGCTGTTCCGATACAGGCAGCAATGCCCTGCAATACAAATTCTATCATCAGACACGACCTCCCAGCTGCAATGCTAAAAATACTCCTGTGGTAATGCAGGTAAACAGTAAAATTGCGTCTACCATTCTGACCCCGCCGGAGATATAGTTCTGATCCACTAAATCCCGCACGCCATTAACAAAAGCCACACTGGGAAGCAGCGGTATAATCGCCCCGACAATGGCTTTATCAAGATTTTCCACCATGCCCATTCTCATCATCAGCACGCAGCCTCCCGCCGCTATAAAGCTTGCAGCAATGTGCAGAAGCACATTGGAAAGATGCAGGGGTTCCAGTGCCAGAAAAAAGCCCCAAACGAGAATCCCCATCAGACAAGCTGCCATGCAGTCTAACGTTCCTCCTCCGAGAAAATAGCAAAACGCTGCCGCACCGATACCAGAGCAGAGAACGTGCAGCCACTTATTATATTTCCGCCCCTGTCTAATTACCTCAAATTCTTCTATTGCGGCATCAATCTCTAAATCCATCTGCTCTATTTTTCGCGACAGATTATTCAGTTCGCAAAGTTTGTTTAGATCTACACTGGTGCTCATAATCGGCTCCAGGCTGGTCTCCCGCTCTTCTGTTCCCATTTCCAAATTGACAAACACACCGTTAGATATGATAAATACCTGCTGTTTTGTCGTTCCATAGTGCTTTGCAATTCTCTCCATGGTCTCTTCTACACGGGCAATCTCCGCACCGCATCGCAGAAGTTGTTCCCCGACCCCTGCAGTCAGATATAACACTTTCTGTAGATATCGCATTTTTTCGTCCTCTTTCTATCGTAACATCATCGCTGCTGCCATAATACCTCGTTTCCCCTGGTGCCCCCGGTGGGAAAAGAATACGTCCTTATGGCATTTCGTACAGAGATTCATATCGCTGAAATGTTCTGGCAAAATTCCCTCTGCCAGCAAATCATACCTGATGATTTGCTTTAAGTCAAGATAATATTTTTCGCCTTTTTGGTAAGAAAAATTTCTATAATTTTCGTCCTTATCAAAAAAACGCTGCGCGACATCCGTATCCACCTCAAAACAGTCTTGGCAAAGGGCAGGTCCAAGCCCTGTGATCAAATTTTCTGCAGAGCTGCCGTAGCAATCTTTCATCTTACGCACCATTTCCCTGCTGATACCGCCAAGTGTTCCTCTCCATCCCGAATGGGCAAGACCGATAACTCTCTTTAGCGGATCATAAAAAAACACTGCATTGCAGTCTGCATGACCAGTTACTATAGCAATCCCCGGTACATCAGTCACAAGACCATCCACATCTTCGTAATCCTTGGGACACGTTACACCCTTTCCCGCATCCGATGCCTGCACCACTCGAATATTGGTGGTATGGGTCTGATCTGAAACGACAAGGCTCTCAGCGCCAGTTCCCAATGTCTCCGCTAAAAGCTCATAATTCTGCCGTATATTTTCCTCACTGTCCAGAGTTCGCGCTCCAAAATTCCAGCTGGCGGTACAGCCGCCGCTCACACCGCCGTGACGCGTTGTAAACAGATGCACAAGCTCCGGATATGCCGCAAAAGCATTTAGCGTCAGGTACTGCCGCTCTCCCAATTTGTGAAGCTTATAATTTTTCGTGGATTCTTTCATTCTCTTCCCCCCCAACATAAAATCTTCCATCACACATACGGATAGTATACGAGATATTTACAAAAACTACAAGAGACAGCTTGCATCCTTTTGTTGACAGTAAGGCTTATGTAAAAGCATTTTGGAAGTTACAGAACTTTACCCTTTGTTGCCACAAAAAAAGGAAAATTCCTAAAGACAATACGTCGCAAGACGGATACAACACTCCTTCTGCCTATATTTTTCTCAAAAAGAAGGAGCATCCCCATCACCGGACGCCCCTATCAATCAAATTTTCCTTTTTTCAATTATATTTCAACGTTTTACTGCAACGGCGATTTTCATTTCATAAATAACCCCATTACAGACTTACTCCACATCCACCCGTTCAGAAAGCCATGCGGCATTGACCTCGGCATACTTTCCGGCAGGCACTGAAAGGGACTTCAGATAATCCCGCTCCAGCTGCCCGTAGAGTTCCTCATCCAAATTAACCGTCAGTTGTTCGCCCATAGCGTTCGTATAATCCCAAATAATAAAGTAATCCTCCTCACCATCGAGATAATACAAAAGATCCTCGCGGCGCACCTTAGGCCATTCGCCCTTTATATTCTCATAAACCAGCGCCTTGTAAAGCTCGATAATCCGGTCATCTCTACCGCCATCAAAGATGAGAATTTTTTCTAAAAGCTCTCCGCCATCTTTGACTACTCGAAAAACTGCCTCTGCGTCCACCGAAGACTCCGGCAGTTCCAGACTGTTGAGCTGCGCAAGCAAAGAGTTGTCGTGTTCCGGCGCCATGTAAATGGTCAGTTTCCGATCAGGATCCATATACATCATCGGATACTCCGCCAGCGTTTCATCTCCGCACTTTGGACATTTTGCAAGGAAAAAGGACCCATTCATGACCTTCTCCTTATACGACGGCTCCACACACACATCTACAAATTCATGGATATCCATCATAATCTCTTCCCCGCAGCCCGGGCATTTAAATTTCTCCCTCTCCATAATCCACCTCTTCAATTGATATTTGTTCCATGTCCTTAGGCTCTTCCACATTAATCACGCCTTCAATATCCTCAATCTCCGGCAATTCCTTCAAACTGGTAAATCCAAAATTCTTTAAAAACGTATCTGTTGTACCGTACAAAATGGGTCTTCCAATCCCTTCAGACCGCCCCTTTGCACAGATCAAGTCTTTCTTTACAAGACCATCGATCACCCGGTCACATTTGATGCCTCTGATCGCGTCGATTTCCCCCTTCGTTACCGGCTGTTTGTAAGCGATAATTGCCAGTACTTCCAGCGCTGACTGAGACAGCTTTTTCACCTTGACCGGCGTGCACAGTCTCTCAATAAACTCGGCATTCTCAGGTCTTGTTACAAACTGAAAAGACTTTCCCACCTGCCTGACGACAATTCCCCTGCCTTCCTGCTCATACTCATCTTTCAGTTCCAGAAAATATTCCATCATATCCTCTTTACTGATATTAAAGAGATCTGCACAAGTCTTCACTTCCAGAGGCTCGCCCCAGATAAACATCATGGATTCCAGCGCAGATTTGATTGTCTTCTTACTGTTCATGTTCGATTGTCTCCTCCATGTTTTTTTCTCCCGGCAAAACCATAATATCTCCGTAAATATGCTTCTGCTCTGCGTCCAGATATTTGTCGCGCATCATCTGCAGCACAGAAGTAAAAGTAACCACCACATCATATCGATCTTTCTTGTCAGGAATCAGTTCCTTCAGATTCAGCTTGCCAATTCCCCTTGATAAGGCTGATTTAAATCGGTCTTTAATGTAGACCATTCTGCTTTCAATGGTGGCTTTTTCTCTCTCCACCCTGGTATAGTGGGCTCTGACATCTTCCTCCCGCTTTTTCTTTCGCAGAAACAGATCGAAAGCCGTCGCAAATTGCTTAATATCCAGCGCCAGATATTCATCCGGTTCTTCCAGATAAGCAGAAATATCTTCCTGCGGTTTCTCGTAAACAAAAGACATATACGCTTCTCGTTCCGCCAGAATTTCCGCACCTCTTTTAAATCGCTTGTATTCCAGCAGACGTTCAACCAGTTCGCTTCTTGGATCGTCTTCAAGCACCGTCGTGCCGTCGATGGTTGTCCTCGGCAAAATCATCTTCGACTTAATATCAATTAAAGTCGCCGCCAGCACCATAAACTCTGTGCCGATGTTAAAGTCCATCTCCCGCATCGCTTTGATATATTCTAAGTACTGTCCGGTAATTTCCGAAACCTTTATATCATAGATACTCATCTGGGCATTCTCAATGAGATATACGAGAAGGTCAAAAGGTCCCTCAAAAATAGGCAGCTTTACTTTGTAACTCATAATCTCTCCTTTTCAGCGATGCCCGTATAATAATTATAGTACAAAAGTCCGATAATCACTATCACGCAGCCAATCAGCTCGTAGGAAGTCGGAATCTGTCCCAGAAAGATAACGCCCATGATGATAGCAAACACGGATTCTCCCGACTCCCATGCAGAAACGTACAGAGAATCCACATAGCCAAAGCACAGGTTAAGCACTGCATGGGCGCCGATTTGGCAAACCAGCGTCATTGCGATAATATAGATATAGTCCATGCTGCTGTAGCCCAAAACTGGCGTTCCCGTTGCAATAACACCTGCAGAAAAGCAAATCCAGCAGGAAAAAAATACTAAAAATACATAAACCGCGCCTGGCACGCTTTTTCGCACTTCATTGCCAATAGCAAAGTAAATGCCCATAAATGCACCGGCAAGGAACGCCAGCACATCGCCTTTAAAGTTACCTGCCGTAAGCTGCTGATAATCGAGTCCAGCAATCATGACACCGCCGAGAAGGGCTAGAACAATGCCCATAATCGGTCTGCGTCCAACCTTCCGTTTGAAAATAAAAATCGTGATTGCAAGAACGACCAGCGGATGCAGCGCTGCCAGCACAACTGCACTAGCGACATTGGTCATTTTCACTGCATTAAACCAGGAAAAGAAATGTCCAAACAAAAATGCCCCTGCAACAAAGGTCCATATGTAGTCTTTCACAGAAATCTGTTTCAGCACATCCCGCTGCTTTAGAAGCACCGGAACCGCAAAGAACGGCACACCGATAGTCAGTCTCCAAAATCCAATAGCAAGCGAAGGCGCCTCAATCACACTGCCAAAAATGCCTGAGGAGGACCCTGCCATTACAGCCAATACTACAATAATTTTAACATAGCGGGCAAGAACGCCCTTCTTTTCTTTTTCCATTATTTCGCTTCACTCCTGTTTCCTGCCGCCTGACATATGCAAACGCCAGCAATGATGATAACCGTTGTTAATATCTTAACCGGCTGCAGTTCCTCTCCCAGCATCAACGTTGCCAGGATGAAAGAAAATACCGGCACTAAATTGACGAAAATTGAGCATCGGGTCGGTCCGATGATTCTTAGCGCAATCTGCTGTATATAATAAGCGATGCCTGAGCAAAACACAGCCATGAATAATAGTGCGATCCAAGCAGACACCGGAACGCTTGGCAGAAATTCCCACGGCTTTTCCATGAGCGAAACAGGAATCAGCACGATGGAACATACCAAAAAACTGTAATAAGTCAATACCACCGGTGGAATGTGACTGCATCTGCTCTTGCTGTAAACCCCATATGCCGACCAGCATACCACAGCACCGATCATATATAGGTCGCCTCGATTCAGTTCCATCTCTGCAAAATGTGCAAAGTCACCGGCTGTAATCGTAAGCACCACCCCAAATAGAGACAGTAAAATGCCGAGAAGCTGTTTGAGCGGCACCCTCTGATGTAAAAACACAAAAGCGATGAGCACCGTAATCACAGGGTCAATAGCTCTGATAATCGAAGAATTGATTGCCGTCGTATAGTTGAGGGATTCAAAGAAAAACAAATGATAGCCTACCATACCCACAACCCCTGTAAAAAGAAAATGCGGAATGTCCTTCTTTGTAAATTTATATGCCGCCTGTGGCTCCTTCGCCTGGGTCGCCTTCATGATAAAATACATTAAAACCGAAGCAATTGCAAATCGCAGGAATGTCACCGAGCCGGACGGAATGTATGGACCCGTATATTTCCCAGCAATAAAAGCCCCCGACCACAAAAAAGCAGCCAGTACCATAAGTGCGTAAATCGTCGTATTCTTCTTCATTTATTTCAATAACTTTTCCAGATTTTCCCTGTAGGGAGGTCTGACAATTCCTTTCTCCGTAATTACTGCTGTGATATATTTCGCCTCAGTCACATCAAAAGCCGGATTGTAAGTCTTAATCCCTTCAGGCGCCATAGGCTTCTCATACCACATCTTATAAATCTCTTCTCCGTCTCTTTCCTCAATCTCTATTGCTTCGCCGCTTGCCGTATTCAAATCGATGGTCGAAGTCGGCACATACATATAGAAAGGGATCCCATATTCCTTTGCCAAAATTGCTACGCCGCTGGTACCTATTTTGTTGGCGCCATCACCATTTGCCGCCATTCTGTCGCAGCCGGTCACAACAGCGTCAACCCAGCCCTTCTTCATCACAGTCGCCGCCATATTGTCACAAATCAGAGTAACATCAATACCCGCCTTGGAAAGCTCCCAGCTGGTCAGTCTTGCCCCCTGCAAAAGCGGTCTGGTTTCATCAGCAAAGACATGAAAATCAAACCCTCGCTCTGCACCGAGATAAATCGGTGCCAGACAAGTTCCGTACTTGGCAGTCGCTATGGTTCCAGCATTACAATGGGTCAGAATTCCCATACCTGGACGCAGCAGCGACAAACCATATTCTCCCATAGCATAGCAGGCAGCCTCATCCTCACTGCGAATGGATTCCGCCTCGATAAAGAGCCTCTGCTTTGCGGCTTCAACACTTTGCGGTTTCTCCGCCTCAAGCACGCCGCACATTCTATTCAGTGCCCATGCCAGATTGACCGCCGTCGGTCTTGCCGAAATCAGATAATCCTTTGCTTTTTTTAGCGCCTGCATAAACGCCGCAAGCCCCTTTTCTTCCGGAAAATCCCGCATTTCCACATAAAGACCATATGCCGCTGCCACACCAATTGCCGGCGCACCTCGAACACGCAATTTGTAAATTGCTTCAAAGACGTCTTCTTTGCTCTGCATTTCTATGTAAACTTCTTCACCGGGCAAACGGGTCTGGTCCAAAACAAGCATTTTTCCGTCCAGATATTTAACCGGTGCAATATCGAAAACTTTCATTTTTACACTCCTCTAAGCTTATAGTATACCACATTGAGTGCGGTATTGACAAGAATTCCCTTGCATGTTTTGGGATACTGGCAGCATCTTCTCCTTCCACCTCTGCTAGTTATAAATTAACCAGAATTTTATTTTTCTAAATTTTTTAGCAAAAAACTCTTGTAAATTCTAAAATATCTGTTATACTAATATTAGTTCTAAGATGTATGATTGATTGTCACCACAATGCAAGGTCGATTTTCCATTTTGACCTGCCCGTGGTGTTTTTTATTTGTATCATTTGGGCTAATATAATATAAAGGAGGTACCACTTATGAATACTGGTACTGTAAAATGGTTTAACAACGAAAAAGGTTTTGGTTTTATCTCAGGAGATAATGGTAGCGGAGATGTCTTTGTACATTTTTCTGTCATTCAAAGTGCAGGCTACAAATCCCTGGAAGAAGGACAGCATGTAACCTACGATGTAGAGCAGGATCCAAGAGATTCCTCAAAGCTTCGCGCAGTTAATGTTTTCGTTGCATAAACGCCCACAATTTCAAAAGGAAAAGACGCAGCCCTCGCAGCTGCGTCTTTTTTATCTTTAAACACTATGCGCCAGCATGGTATTTAAAAGCTTAGATATACTTATTGCGTTCCAAATATTTTGTAATATTATCTCTGCGATTCAGTACTCGGTTTGCATAACTGTAGGAAAATTTTCCTGCATTCACTGAGCCCGGTCCATACGCATAGGCGGAAAGCGCCTTTTTATAGGTCTTGTATGTTTTTTTCATACTTTTTAAATACCTTGCGCCGACTTCAATACTGACTTCCGGCTTGTAAAGGCTTGACGGGCTATATCCGTAACTTCTTGCTAAAGAATCGCTGGTCTGCATAAGCCCCTTATAGCCATAAGGGTTAGTTGCATTGGTATAAAAAGTGCTTTCGCCTTGAGCAACTGCCATCAGTACTTTAGGATCCAAATCGTACTTCTCGCCTTTTTCAATGAACAGTTTTGCCAAAGTCTTGGATTTTCTTGTTCCTACATTTGGATTAATTTTTCTGATGTAAGCGGCAAGACCGTTACGGTACTTTTCTTCCTTCTTTTTCTTTTCCTCAGCTTTCTTCTTTTTCTCTGCTTCCTTCTGAGCTTCTGCTTCGTCGTATTCGTCGACCATCTGCTCTACTCTCTGTCCGCCTTTTTCTGTATCGTTACTAGATTCTACTTCTCTGCTTTCTGCTGCGTAAATGGAAACTGATGAGCAAGCGACGATGGTTAATACCAGTAAAACTGTGATTAGCTTCTTCGCCATTTCTTTCTTCTCCTCTGTCTATTAGTTTACTCGTGCAGGAAGTCATTCACCAGATGTTTCCTGCGACTCCTATATTATAAACAAAGGTCAAGGCGAATTCTTAAGAAATCTTAATTTTTCACACACTTTTCACGAAGCTTTACCATTTTTTGTTTTTATTGTCCAATTTATATTTTAATTATTTGTTTTTAATTCTAAATTGTATCCAATCTCCTTAAGATTTCTTAAGAATTATTGCAGTTTCTTAAGGAATCTTAAGAAACTATTTTTTCAAATATCCATGCTCCTTCAGAAAGGTCTCCATGTCCTCTGCTCTTCTTAAAGTCAGATCTGCATAGTCTGTGGAATAGTTTCCTGAATGCACCGAACCCGAACCTTGGTTGTAGGCTGTCAGCGCCAATCTGGTGTCTCCGAATTCTTCCAATTTATCTTTGATATAGCTGGCGCCAACTTTGATACTGATATCCGGATTAAACAGACTTTCAGGGGTATAACCCGCACTTTCCGCTAAGATATCTCCCGTCTGCATGAGTCCTTTATAATTAGCACAGCTAACTACATCCGCGTAATAACAACTCTCTGTCTGGGCTACCGCCATGACGATTTTTTCATCTACATTATATTCATCCGCATACTTCACGAAACTGTCAACCATAGCATCTGCCTCCTGCTTGCTTACATTTCTGTTGACATGGCGAATATACGCAGAAAGACCTTTTCGATAATTCTGATCTTCCTTTCTGACCGCAGTCGCACAAGATGCCATAGCAGTTTCAATTTTTGTAAATTCTTTTGGCGTAAATGACGTGAGTTCCGGCTCCCTTACATCTGTATCGGCATAAATCACAGCTGCTGAAAAAACAGTCATAGAAATCAATGCCCCTGTAATAAATAGCTTCTTTTTCATATCAAATCTCCCTTTTTTTCCTTTTGTGTCTTACACTTAAACGTGCCTGCCACAATTTCTCAGGCTATATTAGTATAGGCAGGCAAAAAAATGAATAAACTGTAAATCACGACTTTTCACATCGTCTTCACAGTTCGGTTCAATTTTTTAATGTTTTAAAACTAATTTAAAGGTTTGCCTTTGGTGTTTTTATATAATTGTATGCAATTTCCCCTCTAATTTCTTCCTTCTTGCAATTATTCCTACTTTACACTATACTATAGGTAGATTTAGTGAGGAGGTCTTATTATGAAATTTTTAATTGCTGATGCTTTTACCGATACCACTTTCGGCGGAAATCCAGCCGGCATCGTTCTGCTTTCCGAAGGCGCTGACTTTCCGTCCGACGAACTCTGCATCAAAACCGCTGCAGAACTTCGCTACTCTGAAACAGCTTTCATTAAAGTTTTAGATGCCCATGAATTTCAGATTCGCTATTTTACCCCAGCTGCGGAAGTTGACCTTTGCGGTCACGCTACTATCGCATCATTTTATGCACTGATGTACCTCGGCATTATCGAAAATAACTGTTCCTGCATCAATCACACCCTTGCAGGAGATTTGAATATCGAAATCAAAGACGGCTTTATCATGATGGACATGGCTTCCCCAGAGGAAATTTCCATTATGAACGACCCTGAGAAAATCAAAGAGCTTTACGATATCATGGGAGCAGATTATGACTCCTCCATGGATCTACCTGTGCCAAGACTGATTTCCACAGGTCTTCCAGACATCATGATGCCCGTTTCTGACCTTGCCGCCCTTAACGCCATCGAGCCTGACATGAAAGCTCTTTCCGCACTGTCAGAACGCTATGGCGTCGTCGGCGTCCATGCCTTTACGCTGCATTGTGAAAAAGGCGTTACCGCCCACGCCAGAAACTTCGCACCTCTTTACGAAATTGACGAAGAGGCCGCCACTGGCACTTCCAGTGGCGCTATGACTTATTACTTCTATCTGAACAAACTCATTGGCGAAAAGAGCAGTTGTAAGTTCGTTCAGGGAGAAAAAATGCAGCGTCCGTCAGTGATTCTTACCGAAATCGACGCTTCTGCAGAAAGTTGCCGAATTAAGGTCGGCGGCAGTGCTGTCATTTTAGCGGAAGGTGAAATTCATATCAAGTAATAAGCGCTTGACCGCAAATGATGAAAAACAATGAAAAGCAAAAACAAAGCCCTTGCCGATGCGCCAATCGACAAAGGGCTTTTATATTTTTAATCCAGAAATGGTGCAAAGATGTGTTTCATACCAATACCCTCTTCTACGTAAGGCAGCTGAATGATATGGTAGCTAGCCTCGGAATTTCCTTCTATCAGGCAAACGCCTTTTTCTGTAATGGCAACGTCCCAGCCTACAAGGCCCACTCCTTCAAGCCGTAGTGCAGCCTCCTCCGTTACTGTAAGAACTTTATCCCAGTGAGGTATCTGAAAGCCTTTCGTTGCAAGCTTTGAAATAGGATGCTGAGGATAATGTTTCCCCTCCAAATCAATTGCATCCATACAGGTTACGCCACTTTTTACATCCACCGTAGCGATAATTCCGCCTGCATGAAAATTGTCCACAATCTTACCGCGACCCATGCGAAAGCCCGCATAAATATGATAACATTTTCCTTCCCGCGTAATCGTCAGTACCCGCACAGAATTCACCGAAGACGTATTGAACGCCGCCATCTCCGGATGCTGCACAATGCATTCCTCGCAAATCATTGTTTTCTTCGCCGAAAACAGTTTCTCATATAACGAGCGTTTCTCGGTTTCAGACAAGTCCGCGCCGCAGTGTATCTTTTCGATACCCTTACCTTGTGTAGCAGACGTAGGCTTGCAGACTAAGTCCTCCACGCCTTCCATCCTTTCTAAAAACTCTTCAAAGGTGAGCTTCCGATTTACAAACCACTTTCGGTTCAGCAAATCGTCGTATTTCTTCGCAAAACGCTCCTTATGCAGCAGGAGTTTCAGCACTTTAGGATCGTGGTTGTACTTAAAAGAGATTTCATCCATCACCTTCGAGGTCAAAAAAGTGCTCTGTTTATCTGCATCATACCTATACAATTTAAATTTATAATAATCCTTGTAAGTGCATCCGCACACCTTTCTCGCCTGCCTAATGCGTTCAAGTGCCGTCTCCTCGTCCCATCCGGTCTCCTTGCAGACCATTTCAAGAGCATGTGCCTTTTCTTCACGATTTCGTGCATTTACAATCTGCATATCCCGTTTTACTTTTTCCAGTTCTTTCTCAGTTCTGGCCCAAAGTTTACGTTTTGCATAATATCTATAGGAAATATCCCATTCCCTGGCAACTTCCATCTGCTCTTTTGCTTGTTTATAGGTCCAACCAGTTTCTTTGCAAACGTATTCAATATATGGATTTCGCTTTTCTTTCCTCAAAATGCGCAATATTAATTTCTTTCCAGTTTCATTCATCTTTCAGTTCATCCCCATATAATTTTTCTAACACTCTGTTAGTTTACACATCTTTAAAGAAGATTACTCCTTGAAAATGAAATTGAGATGAAAATTCCAATATTTTCTTTTATTAAAAAGAAATATTGGATACAGGCTAATGTCTATATCCAATATCTCTAAGTACAATATGATTAAGAGTCTAATCCCTCTTCCCTTTTATTTCAGTATAATATATCGTCAACAAAATCAAGGAATTTCGGATAACTGGTCGTTTTTTCGGATAACTGGTCATTATTTGGTAATTAATCCCATAATTGTATGCGAAAACTGCCACTTTTCATATTTCTTTTCCCTAGTCAGTTTCTCCTATTTACGTACCTTGATCTCTTCTTTATCCAGGGTATTCAGTATGACTGAATGCTACGAAGAAAGAAACAGGCTGCGCCCAGTGCTAAGCGCTGCTTGATGAATTATGACCGAATGGAATTTACACCACATTTTGAACTTGACTTATTTTTTACTCTTTTTAACCTAAATTGTGATTTTTTTATAAAAGTGTATAAGATTTTGCTTCTTTCAGCTCTTTCATACTGCTGTGTCTCCAAAAATCTTTGATAAACCCTCGGTATTGCCTCATAAAATGCAGTATTTATGTATGTATCTTCCAATATTTCTAAAAACTTTATGCAGAAGTGCTCTATTGCTGAATGCAATTTATACATTTATCCAAGATTTTTTGATTTTCGGTTAAGATTTAATGATTCACTTATACACTTTTTTTGCGAATATCCGTTTTAGGTTAAAAGCAGTCTCCACTCGCTTAATGCTCTATTTATACAACCATTAAAAATAGAAAAAAGAGACAGATTTAACTCTGTCTCTTTCATAATGCGAACTTGCAATTATTCTATGATCTCAGTAACAACGCCGGAACCTACTGTTCTGCCGCCTTCTCTGATCGCAAATCTCAGTCCTTCTTCGATTGCAATCGGGGTAATCAACGCAATTGTCATGGTTACGTTATCTCCTGGCATACACATTTCTGTTCCTTCTGGTAACTGCAGGTCTCCTGTTACGTCTGTTGTTCTGAAATAGAACTGTGGTCTGTATCCGTTAAAGAACGGAGTGTGTCTTCCGCCTTCTTCTTTCTTCAGTACGTATACTTCGCCCTTGAACTTTGTGTGCGGATGAATGGTTCCTGGTTTTGCCAGTACCTGTCCCCTTTCGATTTCTGTTCTCTGCACACCTCTAAGCAGTGCTCCTACGTTATCTCCTGTTTCTGCCTGGTCTAACAGCTTTCTGAACATTTCCAGTCCTGTTACGACTACGCTTCTCTTTTCTTCTGTTAAGCCGATGATTTCTACTTCTTCACCAACTTTCAGTACGCCTCTTTCTACTCTTCCTGTTGCTACGGTTCCTCTTCCTGTGATGGAGAATACGTCTTCTACTGGCATCAGGAACGGCTTATCGTTTGCTCTTTCTGGTTCTGGAATGTAGCTATCTACTGCTTCGAACAGTTCTACTATCTTATCTCCCCATGGTCCTTCTGGGTTCTCTAATGCGCCCAGTGCGGATCCTCTGATGATTGGTGTGTCATCTCCTGGGAATTCATATTCGTCAAGCAGTTCTCTGATTTCCATTTCTACCAGATCCAGCAGCTCTTCGTCATCTACCATGTCGCACTTATTTAAGAATACTACGATGTATGGTACGCCTACCTGTCTGGACAGCAGGATGTGCTCTCTTGTCTGCGGCATCGGTCCGTCTGTTGCTGCGCATACCAGGATTGCGCCGTCCATCTGTGCTGCTCCTGTAATCATGTTCTTTACATAGTCAGCGTGGCCCGGGCAGTCTACGTGTGCGTAGTGTCTGTTCGGTGTTTCGTATTCTACGTGTGCTGTAGAAATGGTGATTCCTCTTTCTTTTTCTTCTGGTGCTTTGTCGATCTGGTCGAATGCTACCTTTTCACCCAGCTGATATCTCTGATACAGGGTGGTTGTGATTGCTGCTGTCAGCGTTGTCTTACCATGGTCTACGTGGCCAATGGTTCCGATATTGATATGCGGTTTGGTTCTCTCAAATTTTGCTTTTGCCATTTTTGTTTTCCTCCTAAT
>NZ_QWES01000002.1:0-71426 GCF_009936115.1 Anaerotruncus sp. 80 | reverse complement strand
CAGTGAGTGTAAATCCCATTGCCCCCGCCGCTTCTGGCATCCGCCAAAGCATAACGGGCGGAATCAGAAATGACACGATAAGCATGATGCCTACATATTTCTTCACAATCAGAAATTCTTTTTTCACTAAGCTAATGAACATCCTTTTTTCTCCTTTCCACATTGGCAACCATGATGTCCTCGATTGTCGGTCTTTCTGTAAGAACATCCTGCATATGCTCCATAACATCAGAACCCTGTTTTGTGATTCCCGTAAAGCCAAACGCACTTTCCTCAATGTTCAAAAAATACCTTCTTGTATCCGTATTCAGTTTTTCAGTGCTGCCCTTTATGATTCGGTAACTGTCAAGCAACTGGTCTTTTTCCTCTTGAAAAACAATCTCACCGCCATCAATCATAATCAGCATATCTGCAATCTTTTCCAAATCGGAAGTAATATGTGTAGAGAAAAATACGCCCTTTCCACCTTTGCCCATATAGTCCTTTAATATATTTAAAAGCTGGCTTCGGACTAATGGGTCAAGACCGCTTGTTGGCTCATCCATGATAAGCAGTTCCGCTTTATGGGAAAGTGCCAGAGCTAAAGCGTATTTCATCCGCATTCCTTTTGACAGGGTATTGATTTTCTGTTTCGGATTCAATGAAAACTGTTCCATGTAATCTATAAAGTCCTGTTCGCACCAATTCCTGTAAGCAGGGGCAATTACATTTTTCATTTCTGAGAGCGTTAATTCATCATAAAAGCATCCCTCATCAAGCACAATGCCAATGCGGTCTTTTATTTTACTTTCATTCCCATCCATATCCATGCCAAAAAAGTTTATATTTCCAGACACTTTGTTTGTAAGCCCTAAGATACTTCGGAGAGTTGTCGTTTTTCCTGCTCCATTGATTCCGACAAATCCCGTGATGCAGCCCTCTGGCAAATAAAAGGAGATGTCTTTCAAGGCAAAATTACCATACCTTTTACTTAATCCAGATACTTCTAAAATGTTATCCATTTAGTTTTCCTCCTCGTATAAAATGTCCATCATGGCATTTAATTCATCTTTACTAATGCCCAAAGATTTCGCTGTCTGAATCATATCAAGCATTTTTTTCTCCACAAGCCGCCGCTTGGAATCCCGCAATAATTCAATATTGCTTGTAGAAACAAAAGTGCCGATACCGACTTGGCTTGTTACAAATCCCTCTTGTTCCAATTCATCATAAACCCTCCGTATTGTTAAGACGCTGACCTTTAAATCATTTGCAAAGGCACGAATAGAGGGAAGTGCGTCGCCCTCTACTAATTCTTCTTTTAAAATAGCGTCTTTTATCTGGTCTTTGATTTGTTGGTAAAGAGGAACTTCTGATGTGTTAGATATCACAATCTTCAAATATCCTGCCTCCTTCAGTGTGATGTTTATACATACACATTATATACAAATAGCACTTTCAAGTCAATACCCTTTCACTTTTTCTAAGAGATACCTATATATCTCTCGAAAAAAAGACAGAGCTTTTACACTCTGTCTTTTTATCTGCTTATACAAAGATAATTTCCCCATTCACAATCTCCTTCGCACAAGCTCTTATGTTGTTGGGTCGCTCTGTCCATTCTAAGGCGTTTTCCGCCTTTAACTGTCCTGTTATGTCCTGTGCTTGTTTCATGCCCTCTATGAGCCTAGCAAATCGTCCCTGTGCCTGTCTGTCAATGTCGGCAAGGTAAGAATTGAGCCTACCGCTTGTCAGCAGATTGGTGTATGCAACTTTGTGGTACTGCTTCAGATAGTCCAGATGCCGCTGTCCCCATGTGCCTATTGGCTGTTCTTCTTCGGCGGGTACAGTCAAGCACGGTATTAAATAATCTCCTTGCTGCTCGTATTTGCCGTCCAGTTCCTCAAACAATGATTTTGCCATTTTGTTATTCCTCCAAATCAGATATTCACTCCACTTTATTGTGTCTGCTGTCTTAAACACAATTTTGAGTTTTCTCCTTATGCCGGAAAATTCTTCATCTGTAGCGTTGCCTCTGATGATACCCTGATTTGCCTCTACAATCTCTGCTGTAGGAAGAGTCTTATCCACTCTGATATTGATGGTTCTCTCTTCGCCCGGTAGACCGTCCTGATCAATTGCCCGCACGCTGAGTATATATGTACCTTCTTTATCCGGAAGCACTGCGGTAAAAGTGCCGGAAAGTGTCGTAATGTCGGTAATATCGATCCAGTCCGCATCTTTTTCTTCTACTTTGTACTGCAGACCGGTAATCGCTTTGACAGAAGATGGCATGTTAAACTGCACCATCGTTTCTCCACCCTTTGAGGTGGTCGCAGTAAGCTGCGGCTTTGCAATGCGGTTGGCTATCGTAATTTCTTTGGTGATGGTCTTTCTGTTCCCTGCCGCATCGGTTAGATCCATCTTCAGCACATAGGTACCGTTTGCTATTTTTCTTGTATCAAAGGCTTTAGAATTTGCACCGGAGGTAGAGCCTGAAGCGTTGTCATAGATATCGCAGACTTTTTCACCAGCTGCGCCATTCTCTCCCTTTTGATGCAGGCTCATGATATTGCTGACAACCGGGCTTCCGGTATCCAGGTCTGGAGTTCCGGTTATGCAGGGTCATAGTCTGTCAACTCTCCATTTTCATCTTTGAATCGCACATTTTCTGTGAAGAAGATACTGTACCGCTTCTTTCCTCCCAGGTCAAAGGTGGTGTAGTCTTCTCCGCTTTCTGAAAGGATTGCTTCGTCTTCTGTCACGTCTTCTGGATTCAGATAGGTGATTGCTTCGCTGCCTGTGTTTGCGCTTGTGCCAGCTCTTTCCTTCTGCTGATCGCTGTCATCTGCGAAGGCTGCTGCCGGAATAGCGCTTACAACGAGGCAAACACTTAGTAGGATGGCAATGGTTTTCTGAATTGGGTTACATGTTTTTCTTTGATTCATTGCTTTCTCTTCCTTTCTTTTTCGATATCTATATAAGCAAAAAGCCACATTGTCTAGGTGTGGCTTTCTGGTTATATTTGTATTATATATATTTATGGTTTTGTTTGCAAGTGTTTTTTTGCTTTTCTGAAAATTCTTTAGTAATTCTTAAAACAGTGACAACTGATCTGTTTCCGGCAGTCCTTCAAACACGCCATGAGTACGCAGCGCTTCCACCGCCGTTTTGTTCAGTTTAGAACGATTCACCGCTTCCTCAATGGTGTCAAACGGCTTTTCGGCATAGGCATCAGCAAAAGCTTTCGCCGCAGTATCCCCCACGCCTTCCAGCGCCACAAAGGGCAGCAGCACCTTTCCTTCGTCGGACCAGAACTTCAATGCATGGGATTTTCCAAGGCGTGCAGGCGCAAACTCGTAGCCTCTGGAATACATCTCATAGGCAACTTCCAGCACCAGAACATCCGCCTGCTCTTTGGCAGTAGCGTTGTTTCCCATGGCTTCAATCATCTCAATTCTGTCTAAAATAGCCTGTGGCCCTTTCATGATAGTATCTGCGTCAAAGTTTGCCACCGTACTGGTAAAGTGGGTCGCATAGAATTCCACCGGATAGTAAACCTTGTACCACGCCATACGGAAGGACATCATAACATAGGCTACCGCATGGGCACGCGGAAACATGTACTGGATTTTAATACAGGAATCGATATACCAGTCCGGCACACCATGCTCCTTCATCACCGCCAGCTGTTCTTCTTTCAGAGGTCTGTTTTTACGAACGTCCTCCATAATCTGGAAGGAGGTCTTATTCTCTATACCTTTCAGAATCAGATAGTTCATGATGTCGTCACGAGTAGAGATAACTTCTCTCATGGTTGCCGTGCCGCTTCTGATATAATCCTGTGCGTTGTTGAGCCATACATCCGTACCGTGGGAGAATCCAGAAATACGCACCAGATCCGCAAACTTATCCGGCTTAGTGTCATCCAGCATCTGCCGTACAAAGGCAGTACCAAATTCCGGAATCGCATAAGATCCATGGGTGTATTTGTAGTCCGGATTCTTGATGTTAAGTGCCTCAATGCCGTTAAAAATGGATAAAACCTTTCTATCTGTAAGGTCTGCTTTCATCGGGTCAATTCCGGTCATATCCTGCAGCTGACGAATCATGGATGGAATATTATGCCCCAGAATATCCAGCTTCAGCAGGTTCTCGTCAATCTTATGATAATCAAAATGCGTAGTAATGATGTCACTCTTCACATCGTTTGCCGGATGCTGCACCGGACAGAACTCGTAAATTTCGTGGTCGTCCGGCACGATAATAATACCGCCCGGATGCTGACCAGTGGTTCGCTTTACACCAGTACAGCCCTGAGTCAGCCTGTCCGCCTCGAATTTATTAATCTGTCGATGAAATTGATCGGCAAATTTCATCACATAGCCGTAGGCAGTTTTTTCTGCAACAGTACCTACAGTGCCTGCCTTAAACACGTTCTTCTCACCAAAGATTTCACCTACGTATTTATGTGCTGTCGCCTGATATTCCCCTGCAAAATTAAGGTCGATATCCGGCTCTTTGTCGCCGTTAAATCCAAGGAAAGTTGCAAATGGAATTGTATAGCCGTCCCTGTTCATCGGTGTGCCGCATTCCGGGCAGTCCATTTCCGGCATATCGATACCGCAATCATAAAGCTGCATATCGCCCCAAATCAATTTCTTACAGTTCGGGCAGATATAGTGAGGATCCAGAGGATTTACCTCAGTAATTCCCGCCATAGTCGCCGCAAAGGAAGACCCTACGGAACCTCGAGATCCGACCAGATAACCATCCTCCATGGACTTGTGCACCAGCATCTGCGCCGATACATACATGACCGCATAGCCGTTATCAATAATAGATGAAAGTTCTTTTTCCAAACGCTCAGCAATGATTGTATCCATATTCTCGCCGTAAATGCTGTGTGCCTTCTGCATGCAGGTTTCCCGCAAAGTTTCTTCCGCACCGGCAATCTTCGGAGGGAATTTTCCCTTTGGTACTGGCAGAATGCTGCCGTCAATCATGTCCGCGATGAGATTGGTATTTTCGATGACGACTTTGTATGCCGTCTCTTCACCAAGATAACGAAATTCTTCCATCATCTCATCGGTGGTTCTCATGTAAAGACCCTGCCCGTTTTCAGCATCCTTAAAGCCCATGCCGGCAAGGAGTATATTTCTGTAGATGGCGGACTCCGGTTCATCGTAGTGGGCGTCGGTGGTTGCAACTACCGGCTTTCCCATCTTTTCTCCCAAAGCCACAATCTGCCTGTTATGTTCACGCAGCTCCTCCTGACCAGAAACCATTCCCTGTTCAATCATAAACTGATTGTTAATCAGCGGCTGAATTTCCAGATAATCGTAAAAGCTTGCAATTTCTTCAATTTCTTCCTGGCTCTTACCGCCTGCTATAGCACGGTACACTTCACCGGCCTCGCAGGCAGAACCGATGATAAGTCCTTCTCTGTGCTCTGCGATAACTGATTTAGGAAGTCTGGGTCTTTTATAAAAATATTCCAGATGAGAATAAGAGACCAACTTATAAATATTTTTCAGGCCCTCCTGGTTTTTCGCAAGCAGAATGATATGGTTAGTCGGATTCTTTTTATAATCAATAGAACCGTCCTCGTTATGGCAGTCTCTGTCGTCAAAGACGTAACCCTCCATACCGTAGATAATCTTGATGTCGACAGGGTTTTCTTTATCGCCTGCCAGCTTCTTTGCAGTCTTTGCGGCATCTGGAAAGCTCTGCACTACACCGTGGTCTGTAATGGCCACAGCCGGCTGTCCCCACGCAGCAGCAGTTTTAACAAAATTTGCTACTTCGTTTAATCCGTCCATAGCGCTCATCTTAGTATGCGCATGAAGTTCCACTCGCTTTCCGCCTTCGTAAGTATCCTTTCGTTTTTTCACCTTACCCTTATTGATATCCTTAATCATTACAGTCAGGCAGTTATCGTAGCGATCCCATTCAGTCTCACCGCGGACTTTAATAAAGTCTCCGCTTTTCAAAAGGCTGTCAATCTCTTCCCACTTATTATTAGAGCAGAAAGTCTTCAGACAAACAGAAGTCTTCTTATCAGTGATTAACAGTGTTACCAGTTTCTTCTCATTTCTGATTGGTCTAGCGTCTTTTTTGAAAAGGATTCCTTCTAAAATAACTGTACCTGTATCTGCCTCTAGTCCGGACATAGGAATTACTTCACCAAAAATGTCTTTTCCCATAATCCGGTTTCCTTCTGCCGGTGTTTCCTTCTCGCGGCGTTTAAAACCGCCGTTCTGACCGCCAAAGCCATTATTGCCTCCGCCATTTCCATTATTACCGCCAAAGCCACCACCTGCTGCAGGCTTTGCGCTCTCACTTTTATGCATCTGCGCTGCTTTTTTTGCTTCTTCAAGGGACGCTTTAATGTCAGATTCCTCCGATTCGATCCAACTTTCTGCAGCCTTCATGTAACTGTCTTCATCGTTGACAAAGGTCACATCTTTGTGAATTCCAAAGTGTTCAGCAAGAAGCTGCTTAAACTGGTAAGCAACCTTTTCATTGAGCTGCTCGGTTGCCAGTCTGCCCAGCGCATAGATCTGCAGTTTTTCTCCTTCACAGATAAACTTGCTGCTTTCGATAGATTTGGTGATCGCCGCATATTTCCCGTTGATAATTTCTATCATATGAGGAATGAACAGCGGAATAATTTCCTCCTCAGAAAGAATCACATTCTCGTAATTATACTTGAATTTAACATCTTTCAGCGCCTCAATCTGATGCAGAATCACGCCTTTAAGCTTCGCCATAGAAAGGCAGGGCATAATAAAATTGAGCCGGAGGCTAATGGTTAAAACTCCGGTCTCACTTTCGATGACTGCTTCTGTAATTTCGTATGTATACTGGCTTTTGTCATGTCCCGAAAGGACATCCCAATCTATGTTCTGTTCAATTAATGCTCTCATTTATACACTCGCTTTTTTCTTTATCATGTCAATTAATGCATCTACAATGTCGCATTCATTTACGGTTTTAATAACCTGTCCTTTTGCAAAGATGACGCCTTTTCCATCGCCGCCGCACGCCCCGAAATCTGCCCCTCTGGCTTCACCCGGACCGTTGACGACGCAGCCCATGACAGCAACCTTCAGTGGGCGCAAAACAGCAATTTCACTAAGGCGTTCTTCTACCTGCGCTGCAAGGCTCTGCAAATCGACTCTGGTTCTGCCGCAGGTCGGACAGGAAATCAGATCAATCTGCGGCGTTCTGATGCCAATGCTTTCCAATATTTCTCGGGCATAAACTACCTCTTCTACAGGATCTGCTGTCAAAGAAACCCGCATCGTATCACCGATACCAGCAAGCAGCAGCGCACCGATCCCCACTGCCGATTTTACTTTGCCGCGCTTCAGGGTACCTGCCTCGGTAATGCCAATATGAATGGGGTGCTCGGTTTTCTCAAAGACTAGTTTATGCGCTTCGTAGTTCATCCGAACATCTGATGATTTTAAGGAAAGCACTAAATTGTCATATCCCATATCTTCAATGAGCGCAGCATTTCTGAGGACGCTTTCGCACAGACCTTCTGCCGTAACGCCGCCGTTTTTCTCCAAAATATCTTTTTCAAGGGAACCGGAATTAACACCGATTCTGATCGGCACGTTCCGCTCTTTTGCTGCTGTTACGACCGCCCGAACTCTTTCGGTACTTCCGATATTTCCGGGATTAATTCTGATCTTGTCGGCGCCTTGCTCGATTGCCGCAATGGCAAGACGATAGTCGAAATGAATGTCTGCAACCAGAGGCACGGACACCTGTTTTTTCATCCGTCCAAAGACCTCTGCCGCTTCCATATCGGGCACAGCGATTCTGATGATTTCACAGCCTGCAGCTGTCAATCTGTCAATCTGCGCAAGCAATCCCCTTTCATCTCTAGAATCCACATTGGTCATGGATTGAATGGAAATCGGTGCTCCGCCGCCAATTTTTATATTTCCGCAATAAACGCTTTTTCTCATGATGTAAATAACCTCGTAATGTCATTCCACGTAACGAATATCATAAAACCGAAGAGCAGGATCATCCCTGCGCCGTGAATTTTTCCTTCTAAATTGTCGCTAATCATCTTTCCAGTAATCTTTCGAATGATGACGAAGATAATTCTTCCGCCGTCCAGCGCTGGAAGCGGCAGCATATTCATCAGTGCTAAGTTCAGGCTGATCAAAGCTACCAAATACCCGAAATAAATCATGCCGTAATTCTTTGTCTCACTGACAAGGGAAACAATACCCACTGGACCTGACAGTTCGTCTGTAGAAACTTCACCGGAAACCAGCTGTGCCAGCGCCGAGAACATCCCCTTTGTCATACTCCAGGTTCCCTTTGCACCGTTTGATACCGCAGTCAACGCATTATGACTCACCTTGGAAGTAACGCCAATGATATACCTGCCATCTTCCGTTTTCTCCGGTGTCATCTCAAAAGTCTCTTCTTCTCCATTCCGCTCCACCGTGATGGAAAGCCTGTCTTCACCGCTGCCGATTGCTGCAGCAATGTCATTCCATTTTTCAATAGGCGTACCGTTTACCGATAAAACCTTGTCTTCGGAAAGAAGACCTGCTTCATAGGCAGGCGTACCTGTTTGAACTTCATCGATAGTAGTAGTTGCTGTTCCAATATATCCCATCACAAGAGTCATCGCCAGAATTGCAATAAGCACATTCATAGCAGAGCCTGCAAGGAGTACCGAAATCTTTGCCCAGACCGGCTTGTTGTTAAACGCTCTGCTGTTTTCAGATTCCTCATTCTCACCTTCCATCGCGCAGTATCCGCCGATAGGAATCAGTCTGATAGAATAAAGCGTCTCACCCTTTTGCCGCTGAAAAATCGCAGGTCCCATACCAAATGCAAACTCGTTGACTCTTACACCTACTGCTTTCGCCACAGTAAAATGCCCCAGCTCGTGTGGGAAAATCAACATAACAAACAATATCACTGCATAAATCACTGTCATCACAAAACCTCTTTACGAATTTCTTTATCAATATTTATAATCTCATTTAACCCTAAATTATATGTAGGCGTGTGATCATCTAGTATTTTTTGTATGTTTTTTTCGATGTCTAAAAAGGCAATCTGTCCTTTCAGGAACTTGTCCACCATAACCTCGTTGGCAGCATTGAGTACTACTGGATAGCTGCCGCCTGCTTTTGAGGCTTCATAAGCCAGATTAATACAGCCAAACACTTCTGTATCTGGCTCTTCAAAGGAAAGGTTTGCGCCTTCTTCGAAAAAGTTAATGCGGTTGCCCGCATCGGGAATCCTCTGCGGATATCCCAGCGCCACGCTGATAGGAATCCTCATATCGGCAGAGCCCATCTGGGCAATGACAGAACCATCTTCAAACTCTACCGCCGAATGCATAATGCTCTGGGGATGAACCAGAATCTGAATATCAGAAAGCGGCACATCAAAGAGCCATTTTGCCTCGATGACCTCAAGACCTTTGTTCATCATGGTTGCAGAATCTATGGTAATCTTTTTCCCCATACTCCACTTGGGATGATGAAGCGCCTGCGCTAGTGTAACATCTGCCAATTGCTGACGGCTAAAACCGCGAAAGGGCCCGCCTGAGGCAGTCAGCAGAATCTTTCTGATTTTCTTTCCCTGGTTGCCCTGTAAACACTGAAAAATTGCGCTGTGTTCGCTGTCTACAGGAAGCATTCTAGCGCCTTTTTCCTGTACTGCTTTCATTATCAGTTCACCGCCTGCAACCAGAGTTTCTTTATTGGCAAGGGCAATCTCCTTGCCTGATTGAATGGCGTGATAAGTAGGTACCAGACCGCGAATCCCCACCAGAGAATTTAGGAGAATCTGGCTGTCGTCCTCCGCTGCAGCCAGCAATCCCTTTTCTCCCCAAAGAAAGTCCACCTTTGGATAGACTTTCGCCAAGTGGCATGCATCTTGTTCCAGTTCAGTCACCGCCTGTTTTGGCGAAAACTTTTGAATCTGCTGTTCAAGAAGCTCTGTATTCTGACCGCAGGCTAGTGTTTCTATTTGAAATTGTTCCCGCTTCCTTCCGATGACATCCAGCGCCTGTGTGCCGATAGAACCGGTACTTCCCAAAATTGTAACTTTTTTCATCTATACTATAACTCCCCTAAAAAGGTTAAAAACCCTGCATTCGATTTAGCCCAGAAGGACAAATTGAATGTAGTAATAAACCACCGGTGCGGTGAATAGCACGCTGTCGAAGCGATCCATAATACCACCGTGTCCCGGAATTAGATTCCCATAATCCTTGATTCCCATTTTTCTCTTATATGCTGAGGCGGTCAAATCACCGCACTGTGACAGTACGGCTCCGATCAAACCGATTACAAGACAGTGAAGCCAGATTCTCGGTATAACAAAATAGCCGAATAGACCGCAGCAAATTACACTGCCCAAGGTTCCTCCGATTGCACCCTCGATGGTTTTTTTCGGACTCAGCACCGGACAGAGTTTATGCTTGCCAAAGAGATATCCGCTGAAATAGGCGAAAATATCCGTACAAAAAGCTGATAAAAGCACCAGCCAAATCAAGATGGAATATTCGCCGCTACTGTCTACCAGTACCACATGATAAGAGAAAAATACTACGTAGATGATTCCCAGCATCGTTGCCATTCCATCTTCAATTTTCCTCTGATCAATCTTAAAGATATAAATGGAACTTGCCATAATACACGCTGCCAGCCAGCCGGTCAAATACATTTGCGGCTCCTGTGTCAGTCCATGAATCAAATACAGCACCACCATGGCACAGTAGGCAATCTTTTCTGATGGATGAATGTTCATGGCATGAAAGCCGTTAAAAAACTCTCTGACACCAATCAAGCCCACCAAAATACATGCAGCAGCAAGCCAATAGCCGCCCAAATATACTACAGCTAAAAGAGGCACCATACAGAGCCCTGAAATCACTCTTGTCTTCATAAATACTTACTTCCTTCCTCCGAATCTCCTATCGCGATTCTGGTATGCTTCGATAAGCCTCTCGTATTCTGCTGGCGAAAAATCCGGCCAGAATACATCGGTAAAGGCAAATTCGCTGTAGGCGCTTTGCCACAGCATGAAATTGGAAAGCCTCTCTTCTCCGCTGGTCCTTATAATCAAATCCGGATCAGGGATATTGCCGTTTTCGTCGCCGGTATAAAGATATCTGCTGATTAGTTCCTCTGATATTTCTGTTTCTTCCTCCAAAGCGCCTTTGCGTATATCCTCATAAATGCGGCTTACCGCTCTGACAATTTCTGCCCTGCTTCCATAGTTGAGGGCTATATTAAACTGAAGACCTGTATTGTTTGCCGTCGTCTCCAGTGATTTTTCAAGTCTTTCTACTGCAATTTTCGGAATAACACTGTAGTCTCCCAAAACCTTGACTTTCACATTATTTTCGTGAAGTTCGGAAAGTTCACTATCCACGTATTTAACTAGAAGTTTGAAAATACCGCCGACTTCTTCTTTAGAGCGCTTCCAGTTTTCTGTGGAAAAAGCATAAACCGTCAAATATTTTATTCCCAGTACAGAAGATGCTTTGACAATTTCTTTCATTGCCAGCATGCCTGCGTTGTGTCCTGCCAAACGAGGCAGACCTTTCTTCTTTGCCCATCTGCCGTTTCCATCCATAATGATAGCAACGTGAGCCGGAATTCTGTTCTGATCTATCATGTTTCCCTCATAACTTGGGGGCTATCTCAATGTATGAAACAGCCCCGCATTTTATAAAATCTCTTTCATATTTTAGATCTCTAAAATTTCTTTGTCCTTTGCTGCCACAACCTCATCGATGTCCTTTACAGCCTTTTCGATGGTCTTCTGCACAATGTCCAGTTCTTTCTTCAAATCGTCCTCTGTCAGTTCTCCGTCTTTTTGCTGTTTCTTCAGGCTGTCGTTAGCTTCTCTTCTCAGATTTCTAACTGCAACTTTAGCATCTTCTCCCATTTTCTTGGTAGTCTTAGTCAGTTCTTTTCTTCTTTCTTCTGTCAGCTGCGGAATGGTCAGTCTGATACATTTTCCATCGTTAGACGGCGTAATACCGATTTCTGCCATATTGATTGCCTTTTCAATGTCACCGATGGACTTTGGATCAAAAGGTGCAATCATCAGGGTTCTTGGATCCGGTACAGAAATATTGGAAAGATTCTTAAGCGGTGTCGGGCTTCCGTAATAATCCACTGATACCTTATCTAACAATGCAGGGTTTGCTCTGCCTGCTCTGACTGTGTTCAAATCCTCTTTTAAAACTGCAATGCTCTTTGCAATTCTTTCTTCTAAACTTTTACTCATTTGGTTCCTCCTATTTGATAATCGTGCCGATTTTTTCACCATAAACTGCGCGCAGGACATTTCCCTCTTCAGAAATGCCGAACACATGAATGGCAATGTGATTGTCTTTGCACAAAGTTGCGGCTGTCAAATCCATGACTTTCAGGTCCTTCTCCAAAACTTCCATGTGGGTCAGTTCATCGTATTTAACCGCATCCGGATTAGTGTTCGGGTCGTCCGAATACACTGCGTCCACATTCTTTGCCAGTAAAATTACATCCGCATCTATTTCCACAGCTCGAAGAACTGCGGCTGTATCGGTGGAAAAGAACGGGTTTCCTGTTCCTGCACCGAAAATAACAATATCCTTGTGTTCCAGCTGACTGATTGCTTTTCTTCTGGCATATGGTTCAGCAATCTCTCTCATCTCAATTGCAGTCTGCACCTTAGCCTTGACGCCTACTGCAAGAAGTGCATCCTGCAGTGCTAAAGAGTTCATTACCGTCGCCAGCATACCCATATAATCTGCTGTTGCACGATCCATATCTTTGCTGGTTCTTCCTCTCCAGAAATTGCCTCCGCCCACAACGATGGCAACTTCCACGCCGAGATCATGGATTTCCTTGACTTGTCTTGCGACTTTCTGCGTCATCGCCTCATTGATTCCGAATTTGTCACTGCCGGCAAGCGCTTCTCCACTAATCTTCAGAAGAACACGTTTATATTTTGGTTCCATTCTATGCTCCTTTGATTTGTTTGCTCTGTGAGGTTATTCTAACATGACGACTCCTCTAAAAATAGAATCGCAAGTCATGCTTCAATGTTCTCTCAAGCGCCAAAATCTTCGATTTTGTTTGCGCTGTGAGGTTATTATAGCATGACGACTCCTTTAAGAATAAAATCGTTAGTCATGCTTCAATGATTCCTTCCTTGCGGCAACGCCGCTTTCAGATTATGGAATCATTATAACATATCTTTCCCTAAGGGTGAACAGATTTTTCGCTTTTATTGCCGACTTTTCCCATTAAATTTCTGTCGTCATACTTTATAGAGTTCCCACCTGCATTGTTCAATAATATATTTCAGCTGATAAATTTTTTCGATTCCGCAGATTTCTGACTGACAGGTGTAAATAAAAGCATGAATCCCTGCCAGCCTGCTTTCCTCCACACACTGAATCCGATCCACAGACACTGCGATTCGCTCGCCGGAATCCTCATAATACTTGAATTTGTATGGAACCGGCTTCTTATGGCCTGCAAAGACTGCAACTACGTCTATAGGTTTTGCCACGATCTTCATAGCTTATATCCTCCCATCATCACATAATTTCCATCATTGACGCCGCCTTCCAAAGGCTTCATATCCGTATTGACAAAAGTCCCTCGATAAATGGCTGTTTGCCCAAATCGATCTCTAATCTGATCCACCACTGTATTTAAGTTTTCATCTTCTACAATTCGCTGCAAATCATAGATAGACAGCTGGTACTCATCTTTGCGAACAAAAGCAGACAAATGAATACCTATCTGGCGAATAGGCTCTCCTTTCCAGCACGCAGAAAACAGCTGACACAAGTAATCGTAAATGCCAGTGGTGTCGTCCAGAAAAAAAGACAGCTGCATCTGATGGCTATAACGAATAAACCCATTAGTCTTAACGCTGATCCCGATCAGCGACGCCTTGCACCGATGCCTTCGCAGCCTGCTTGTTACTCTGTCGGTCAGTGCCAGAATATAGTGCTGCGCCTCCTCTTTATCCGTCACATCATAGGGCAGTGTCATGCTGTTGCTGAGACCTTTCTGCAAAACCTGATCATTGGGCACTACTCTATCATGATCAATTCCATTGGCGTATTCCCAGATCAGCTGTCCATGGCTTTTCAAAAGGCTGCGCAAAAGTGCCTTATCGCTATGTGCCAGGTCTCCTATCGTATTGATATTAATCTTTCTGAGTTTCCGCACTGATGCCCTGCCTACCATAAACAGTTCACCTACAGGAAGAGGCCATAACTTCTCTTCAATTTCTTTGCGATTTAAAAGCGTGTGCACCTTGTCTGGCTTCTCTAATTCCCCTGCCATCTTCGCCAGTAATTTATTAGTACCCACTCCGACATTGACGGTGAATCCCAATTCTTTTCGAATCCGATCCCTTATGCTAAAAGCGGTCTCTATCGCTTGTGCACAATTCCGATTGCCCCTGTCCAGTTCCACAAAGCACTCATCTACGCTGAAACGCTGTATCACTGGTGAATATTCCTGCAAAATACTGTACATGGCCTCACTGCACGCCAGATAAAGGTCATAGTCCGGAGGAAATACCTGCAGATTCGGACATTTGCGGAACGCCTCAAAAAGGCTCTCGCCAGTTTTAATCTGGTATTTTTTCGCTGCCATAGACTTCGCTAAAATAATGCCGTGACGATCTTTCGGGTCTCCTGCGATGACAGAAGGAATCTGTCTGATATCCTGTCCGTATCCCTGCTCCAAAAGTTTCACAGCGCTCCAGCTGAGATATGCTGAATTGGCATCCACATGTAAAATCGTCATCCCCTACACCTCCTAAGAGAACGCATGTTCTTTTCGTAGTTTCACTATATCACGTTCCTTGACTCCATGCAACAGGAAACTTTTCCCAAAATCTGCTTTCATGAGACCCCGCCTACTCCCGCATTTTACGCAAACAAAAGCAGAATGCGCGCTAACGGTTATTTGCCGTCAAACCAACATCCTGCCTTATAAATTTGCCATTTCTAGTATTGCAGAAATCCTTTGCCGCCTTTGTACCTCAGTTCACATTCAGCAATTCTCCCCCAGTCTGCAATTCCTCAAAATCATGGTTTGCTCTTTAAACTTCTACAATCGCCTCAATTTCTACCGGTGCATCCATAGGAAGCTGATTGGTTCCCACAGCAGTTCGTGCGTGTCTTCCCTTTTCACCAAAAACATCATAAAGAAGCTGCGAAGCAGCGTTTGCTACAAGATGCTGCTGCATAAAGCCTGTCTTGCTATTGACAAACACCTGGATTTTCGTAATGTTTTTCACCTTATCCAAATCTCCCAAATAGTCCTTCAGCGCTGCCATTAAATTGATAATGCATCTTCTCGCTGCCTCCTCAGCCTGTTCCATAGAAACAGTATCTCCTACCTTGCCGCTTACTAAAAGCTTTCCATCAACAAAAGGTACCTGTCCTGCAACAAATAGAGCATTTCCCAGTTGTTTTACCGGAATGTACATTGCACCTGGAGGAGACGCTAAGGGTAATTCTATTCCGAGTTCTTCAATTCTTTTTTCTGCAATCATTAAAATCACCTCATCTTTCATCATTGTCTTTACTAATTTGATTATACTCCGCAGGAGTTTGTTTGTCAATATTCAGTTGACAAACAGTCAATTAATTTCATGTCATCCTCTGCTGCATACGTCATCGATAGGATTCCCCTATCGGTTTTGCTTACAATTTGTCTTGCTGATTGCCACAAACCATGGTAGAATAATACTGGTTTTGTCAAAGACAAGCTAGCTTCAGGGAGGATTATCGCCAATGAGTCAAAACAAAGAAAATAAACAGACCAAAGAACAAATTTTAGATTTTATGACCCGTACCGCAGAAGGCCTTGCACAGATGTTTGGTCACTCCTGCGAAACACTGATTCACGACATGAGTATACCGGGTCACCCTATTATCGCTATTTATAACGGTCATGTCAGCGGAAGATCTGTAGGCTCTACGGCTGATATTTTCGGTGATGATATCATGGCAGAAGGACACCTGCAGACAGTAGGAACACGCACTGCTCAAGCAGAAGATACAGATACTGCGCCTTATCATTTTAAGCCGGAAACTGATATCATCAACTCCCTCGCGATTACCAAAAATGGGAGATATATCAAGTCTACGACTTTTAACTATGTGGGGGAAGACTATCACTATGCACTGGGAATTAATTTTGACTACACGTCTTTAGGCAGCGCTATGTCCACCTTGGAAGGTCTCGTTGCCATCGGCAGCGATCTCAATGATGCCATCAAAGACTCCAGCAACAATCAACTGGAAGAAATCTTCAAAGACTGCCTGTCCATCGTTGGAAAAACGCCGCAGGCTATGAAAAAAAATGACCGTCTGCAGCTCATTGCCCTTTTAATACAGCGCAATGCCTTCAGCTTTCAGAAGTCAATTACATACGTTGCAGAGCAGCTGAACGTATCCCGTTATACAATCTATAAATACTGTCACGAAGTGGAGGAATCGCTTAAATAATTCACTTAACACATTCACTAACTGACAATTCCCTTAAAAACCGCAAAAGATACTCATACGCCTCCCTGCCGCGAACAACAATCTCAACACCTCTGGCAGAATTAAAAACCAGAATCGAAAGTCCGCTTCCAATAGCGGTCTTTTTTATAATTTCAGCCGCTTCCATCGCGCTTATTCCTGTAACCGCTGCCTGAGCCTGTCCTGCACATTCCTCTATAGCAATCAGCTGTGGAGCAGCCTCCTGCCACCGTATTGCATCATTCATCTTTTCCAAACCTCCTATCCGAAAAATAAAAGCGACATTGCTGCCGCTTTTATTCATACTATAATCTCATTTTATGTACACATTACTGTGCTGCTTTTCTAGCCTCAATCTCTTTTTTCAGTTCCGGCAGCTTCTTTTCAATTTTGTAAATATACAGCAGAAGCAGCCCCATGACTACATATACTGCAAGCTGTGCAGTGAACTGCAGATGGAAAAAGGCGCTAAGCACATTTGCCGGCTGGGTTGCAGCAGTTGGATCAAAGCCGACTGCATCCAGTACAAATCCGGCAACCGTAGTACCAAATGCCAATCCAATTTTTGTTCCAATACCATATGCGCTCATAATGACGCTGGTATTCTTGTGCCCTGTCTTCCATTCGCCATAGTCAACACAGTCCATAATACACTGCGGTACCACTGCGCTTACCATTACAGGCCCGAGAGACTGCACGGTGGTGATGACTACATAAAAAGTGACGCTAGGCACACCTGTAATAACTGCTGCAAGCAAGCTGAGAGCTGCCAGCGTACATCCAATTAAACCTGTACCTGCATTTCCGAATCGCTTATACAGCGGCACCAGAAGCAGAACCGGTACTAGTCCGACAATCGTGCTCGGTACAGAAGCATAGGACATGGCGTTAACATCTCCCAAATTGTAAGTACAGTAGTAGACCATGACAGCACCTCCAATGGAGGAAATCAGCATTTTCACCACCTGCATTGTCAGAACCGCCAAAGCAGGTCTGTTTTCTGCCAGTGCTTTTATCATCTGTCCCGCACTCGGCGCAGCTGATTTGACGTTGCCCTCCTCTTCATAGTCTTCATACTCATAGCCCTTTACTGTGCAAGTGCCGACATAACCAATAATTGCATACACAACCGCATAAATTGCAGCAAGTTTTGCAAAGGCTGTCGCTTCGCCGTAGCCTGCCAGCCAGCCGACAAGTGGCATTGTTACTGCCGGTACAACAGCGTTAAGGATGGTATTATACACGTTGTCATAGACATTCAGCTTTGCACGTTCTGCACCATTAGATGTCAGTTTTGGTCTGAGGGAATCCTTAGAAATACTAAAAACTGTCTGAGACATTCCCAAGCCTATAAAGGATACCGCAGCCCATACGACCTTCATAGTATAAGATAAATCCGGCGCTGAATAGCAGAGCACCATGAAAATTCCTACCGGAACCAGCGCACAACGCATGAAGAAAATGCACTTATTCGGTCTCCTGCTCTTTTCTACAATAATTCCCACCATAGGGTCATTGATAAAGTCCCAAATACGGGCAATCATGATAATAAGTCCGGCTGCTGTTCCACTGATACCGAGAAAGTTTGTGAAAAACATCAGCAGAAAGTACATCTGGAGCAGCATCTGCAATGTTGCTGACACGTTGAGAAGCGGATACCCCATCAGTACTCTCATAGGCAATTTACGGTCGTTGTTGTTTGTTGACATTTTGCCAATCTCCTTTCAATTCTATGTCTATATTATACCATTTTACGACAAATTGTCAATCATTTTTAAAACATTTTGTCAATTTATTGCAAGCTTCTGACACTCTTTCTAAGGCTTCCTCAATCTGCATTCTCGAACTGGATAGATTCATTCTTGTCATCCTCTCACAGCCCTCTCCGTAAACTTCTCCTGTTTCCACCTCAAAAAGGGCCTCTCTCTCAAAGAAATCGTGGAGCTCTTTTCCTGAAATACCAAGAAACGACCAGTCAATCCAGCAGACGGTTGTTCCCTCCACAGGAAATACGTATGCCTGCGGCAGATGCTCTCGTAAAAATTCTTTTACCCAAACACCGTTTTTGTAAATATAATCTCTTACAGCCGTAAACCAGGCTTTTCCTTCCGGACAGTAGGCGCCCAAAACAGAAGCATATTCAAAAGGTCCCAGACTTCCGTAATGATCCGCATATTTCTGCTCTTCGTAACGTGCACGAAGCTTTGCATCAGGAATAATCGCATGGGCATGATTGACGCCGGTGAAGTTAAAAGCTTTTCCCAGTGATGTGACAGTAATGGCATACGCCTGTCCTTCTTCAATGGAAGCATAAGGCTTAGCCTGATGTCCTTCAAAGGTCATTTCTCCAAAAATCTCATCACAGATAACCGGCATCTGATACTTTGCTGACAGCGCCGCTACTTTCCGAAGGTCCTCTAGTGGCCAGACCTTGCCTATAGGATTATGTGCATTGCAAAGCACCAAAAGCTTATTTTCGGGCGCCTGCATTTTAGTTTCTAAATCCTCAAAATCCATCTGGTACTGCCCATCTACAATTTTCAGCGGATTATGTACCGTTTTCCGTTTCATTCGAGTCGCCGCCTGCTCATAGCGATAATAGACCGGCGTCTGTACAATAATCCCGTCGCCTTCTTTCGTTGTCATGCGAATAGCCGTGGCAACTGAAAAAATCGTTCCCAGCACAGGCACAATCCATTCATCCGCAATGTCCCAGCTGCGCATCTCTTTATGCCACCACTTTACCGCATCCAGATACTGCTGCGTTGGAATCGTAAAGCCATAAATACCTCGTTCCGCCGTTGCTTTTACTGCCTCCCTAATGCTGGGCGCTGTCGAAAAATCCATTTCGGCTGCCGAAAAGCTGGTAACACCCTGCTTACGCAGCGCCTCCGGTCTAAAGCGTGCTTTCAAATTTTCTGTTCCCTCATAGGCTCCTGCTCTATCAAAATCGTACATCATTTAATCCTCTTTCTTGCGCCAAATCAGTGCCCCCTCAATAGCGCCTTTCTTTATATCCTCATAGCGTCCTTTTTCAAAGGAAAACCCGCCGTCAAACCACTGATCATCAGCAGCAATCACTTCATCTCCTGCCATCACCCTTCTAAAGTGTTCGACTGCCTCTTCACCCAGTTCTTCTCCAATCAAAGCTTCCCAGTCTGAAACAGTTACCTTCTCTCCTGCTCTTCTTCGTTCAACAATTAGTAAGACCAAATCGTCTAAACTTCTCTTGCCGCCGGATTTCTTTCTGAGCAGACAATCCGTCTCCGCCAGATAGATAAAACCTCTCCCATAAGGAACACGCTGAACCTGATTGTCTTCCCACGCTTTCTCGTAAGCCTCTTCACTGGTCATTGACTGATATGGGTTGTTGTAATAATTGGTACACTTTTCCGTAATCCAGCCTGCTGCCTGCTCAGAGCCTGCAATTCCACGGCGAAGAGGAATCATTACACTGTAAAACTCTGCGGTACCTTCACTATACCACGGTCCCTTCCCTGCCGGTTCATCAAGAGCCGGCCAATTATGCACAATTTCATGGGCAAGGGTGTTAAGCGCCTCTTCCATAATCAGCGGCATCGCATCACTGTAACCAAACACGAATCCGCCGTCAAAAGCGGTTCCTCCATTAGAAATAGAAAACGGCTCTTTGCGGAAAAATACACTGTACGCTAAGTCTTCATCGCCGAAAAACTCGCACATTGCAGAAAGAAGTGTTGGCAGCTGCCTAGTAACTTTTTCCTGATCCGGTAAATTTTCATCCAGCCAGTAAATATTCCGCTTTCCGCTTTCATCACTGACTCTTTTGATTTTCCCTGCCAAATACAGTGAGAAAGTATAGTCCTGTGGCGTTCCGATATAATCAAGATTTCCGCAGCCTTTTATCGCTGCAGCATCAGCATCTTCCGGCATTTTCGATTTATCCCAGATAAAATGAATGTGGTACTTTCCTTCCTCCACTGCTGCAAGAGATGCTACACCGGGAATCAATGCGCCATTTTTCTCCTGAATCGTATCAAAATATGGATGACATCTGTCCACGCCAGTCAAATCTCTAGGCAGAAAACAGTAAGAAAACCGCACATTACCTACAGTTTCTCTTTTCACGCGCCATACTCGCTTGTCAAAACCGGTAACATCCTTTTCCACGGTTTCGCTAAGTGGAAGCGCTCCCTCATCGTCAAAGGCACAAAGACCCTCCTCTGTAAACTGTGCCCCCGGCACCCCTGCGACCATCTTCCATAAATCCGCCAGCTTATCGCCTGCAGCAAACTGCGGGCTTTCCAAGGTCATCTCAACATCCGCATACTGAAAATCATATTCTTCACTCATATACGGTCTAAGCTTTATCCATAGCTGTTTTATAGTGTCCATCATGTCCTCCATCAAATTATTTCTTGTGTCATCTTTATTATATAGAATAAATTTCATTTCGTCAACTCTATATTGACAAAATGTTTATTTATTGCTATGATGAAGTCATACAAAGAAGGGAGATTATTATGATTTCATACATTTTAAAAGGCCGCCTTATCGACGGTATATCCGATACCCCTATAGAAAACGGACTCGTTGCCGTTGAAGGAAGCTGCATCGTCTATGCCGGTGCGGAAACCGGTTTTGATGCTGCAGCTTTTGATACAGATAACAGCACAACTTTGCTTGATGCCGGAACTGGAACCATCCTGCCCGGCTTTATCGACTGTCATGCTCACCTTTTCGGCGATGAAAACGCCGGAAGCTTTGCAGATGGCAAAATCTTTGGCGATCAATTGCTGGGCGCCGCTTATCAATGCGGTCTGCTTCTGGATGCCGGTTTTACTTCTCTGCGGGATATGTCCGAAAATGGTCTGTATCTTTCCCGTGCGGTGGAACGCGGCATTCTTCGCGGTCCTAAAATCATGCCCGGCGGAAAAATCCTGGGAATTACTTCCGGTCACGTGGATATGAATCCATCCTTATCAAAAGAAGAATTGAATCGCCTGGATCATACCTCCAGACTCGTCGATGGTCCGTGGGACTGTGTACAGGGAGTCAGAGAACAATTCCGCGCCGGGGCAAAATTCATTAAAATCTGCGCTACTGGAGGCGTTTCTTCTCCTACAGACCGTCTGGATGACGTTCAGTTTTCCCCGGAAGAACTAAAGGCAATTGCTGACGAAGCAAAACGCCATCACAGCTATGTCTGTGCCCACTGCACCGGATATGAAGGCACTTATCAAGCGCTGCTTTCCGGTATCACCTGCATAGAACACGGCGTGTACTTAACGCAGCGTGAAATTGATTTGATGAAAGAACTGGATGCTACTTTAGTCACCACCCTCGCTGTGTCTTTGGGCGTTGCCAATATTCCCGGTCTTCCTGAATGGATGGAGAAAAAGGTCAAAACCTGTGCAGCTGCAAATGTCAAAACTATTGAAATGGCACGCAAAGCTGGAATTCGTATTGCACTAGGAACTGATTTTTCCAACAGCCCAAACAGCCCTTATCTGGAGAACGGTAAAGAATTCGCTGCCATGTGCAGAGCTGGCATGACACCGATGGAAGCCATCAAAGCAGGTACAGCAAATGCTGCACATCTCCTTTGGGAAGATGCCAACACCGGTTGTCTAACGCCTGGAAAACTGGCTGATATCGTCATCGTAGATGGCAATCCTCTTTCCGATATCAGCTGTCTGACTCATGCCGACCACGTAAAAATGGTTATGGTAGATGGAGAAATGAAAAAAGAAAATCTACAGTAGATTTTCTCTTTTCTTAAGACATAAAAAAGCCCCATCATTTCAGCACGATGGGGCTTTAAAATCACATGTGGTTATTTATTATTGTATTTTCTATCAATCCTGACTAAAAAGAAGGGCCAGATAATCAGTTCTGCTATCTAATACTCTGATGACTTCAATCTGTTCTATCGCAGCATTCACTTCATAAAAAACAATCTGTTTATCTATAATAAAAAAACGTATCTCTGTTTCTATTTCGTCAAACCTTTCTTTTAGCAGCATTCCCATCATTGGCTGTTTTTTTAACAAAGATATCCCTTGAAGAATTCGCGTCCGAAACTTTCTTGCTGCATTCTCATTGCCAAGTTCATGTTCCATATATCCTGCGGTGGATTCAATGTCAAAAATTGCTGACGGTCTGTATTTCACGTTCATGGCATTTCTACTCCAAGTCGCTTATATACATCTGCTTCGCTCACTAATTCTCCGGATTCTTTTCCCTCATCAAGTGCCTGCATCAGTTTTTCCATTGCTTTTGATTTAATGTACTCTGCATTGTCTCCGGAAACCTGAAATGGAAATCCACCGGCATTCAGTGTCTGCTGTAAAAAAATATTGATTGCCTGAGTCAAAGTGATACCACTTTTGGCATAAATGGATTCCACCTCATTTTTTACCTCCGGATTGATTCGGAAATGATAGGTAGCAGTTTTCGGTGCTGAAAGTGCATTCTTCATGGTTACTATACCTCCTTAAGTGTTTCACCAATATTATATCCTCTCCTTACCAAAAAATCAATATACGTGATACATTGTGCTGCATTAAAATCAAATTACAAGGAATAAAGCAACTTTACAGATACTTCTCAAACCACTGCAGCATCTCATCGTAGTAATGCTGTTGCTGCTTAGGATGAGACGGCTGCTCATGCGCTACGTGCGGATAAAGCACCATCTTTACAGGAAGATCCGGGTGCAAATCCTTCACCGCCACAAAGAGCTGGTGAGCGCCTTCTACCGGTGTACGCAAATCATCAGTTCCATGGAGAATCAAAAGCGGCCTGTCAATACGCTCCGCATAGGCAACGGGAGATTCTTTCAGCTGGTTAACCATAAACTCTTCGAAGCTGTCATAATCCTTGCTGCACCCTTGCATGTCACTGCTGGCGTAGCTAATCATATGATTTGAAATACTCCGCTGTGTAACATAGGCTTTAAACCGCTTACTATGAGTTGCCATATAATTTACCATATAGCCTCCATAGCTTCCTCCTGTCACACCGATTCTTTCCGGATCAATCCAAGAAAACCTCTTGCAGGCTTCGTCCACAATCTGAAGACAATCCTCATAAGCCCTGTTGTCATAAGCCTTTTTAATATCTCCGTGATTCATGCCATAGCTTGAGCTTCCTCTCGGGTTGCAGTAAATCACCGCATAGCCTGCTCCTGCGAAGCACTGGTGCTCAATAGTAAAGCCGTAGGTATAAAACGGATGCGGTCCGCCATGTACATACAGAATCGCCGGATACTTTTTAGAAGCATCCAGATTTTGAGGCGGCATGACCCACCCATGTACACGACTGTCTCCATCCAGTGTATCCACAAAGAACTCCTCCGGCTGACTGTAGTTCACTGCATCAAGTAGCTCCTGGGCAGACTGAATACCGGTCTCAGTACATACGCCGGTTGCCAGTTCCAAAATCTGATATCTCTCCGGTACCGTCTCCTCACAAACCGCAATCAGAGCCTTGCCGTTCTGAATGCTTGAAATACCATGGACGACCTTCTTCCCGCTTTGTATTACGCGGGCTGCACCGCCATCAACCGGTACACCGTAAAGCCGGCACTGACCTTGCCAGCCTGCGTGGAAAAACGCTTCCTTTCCATCTTCACTGACCTGCAGCTTGTCAAAACCCCAACCGCAGAAAGCATTATACGGAAACTGTACGCACTGCAAGCAATCCTCGGAAGGTTCGAAAATACACTGATATCCGCTTCCATCTGTTGCGATTTTATAAAGGTACACATCCGGATAGGTTATTTCGTCTGATAGTTGTATATCATTTGGCATTTCCAAACAGCCTGCGATAATATATTTTCCGTCAGGTGTTGCCACCGGTCTAACCGGATTCGGGTAGGAAACCAGCCATAAATCCTGCGTTAAACGACTGATTTTGCCAACCTGTGCCGGTTCTTTTGCTTCAATCCGAAGAAGATCCATGCCCAGAAGCTGTTCTTTATCACGAAATCTACTGCTTCCACAAATTACAAAGCTTCCATCTGCCGACCAGTTATGGTGCATATAGTCAAAATCCCCGTCTGTAAGCTGTGTGGTCTTTCCCGTCTCAATCTCTGTCATGTAAAGATGCATATGACTATCCGGGGTATAAAATCCAATACCGTCAAATTTATACCCAAAATCCTCTATTACAATTGCCTCATCCTCATATTTGCGCTGCGGGCTGCTGCCTGCCGATGGAGAAGCAAACAAAATTCTGCTGCCGTCCGGTGACCAGATTGGCTCCATGACAGGCGTTTTCATAGAAGTAACCCGTCTAACTGCCTCAGTTTCTAAATCACAGATATGAATTTGACGTCCTGCTGCTGTAGAAGAAATAAACAGCAGCAATTTTCCATCGGGACTAAAAGCAGGGCTCCCCTCACCGCCTCCTCCGGCTGTAATCGTTTTTTCGGTCCCATCTGCCAGGTTTCTCAGTTTGACAGCTCCTTCTACCGCATATGCGATCAAGCTTTTTGATTCTAAATAATCCGCTCCGGTAAATCTCTGAAGCTCCAGACAATCTGCAAATTTAGAAGTTCTTTTACTCATGTTTCCCACCTCCGCACAAATATGTGGTAAACCAGTCTGTCATCTCCGAAAGATGCCTAATCTGATTATATAGTTTTCCAATTCTGTCTACGCCGTGATTTTCTGTCGGGAACATAACAAGACGCACCGGAATTTCAGGATTTCTATCCTTCATCGCAATAAAAAGCTGTTCTGCCTGCTCAAAGCTGCAGCGGTAATCTTTATAGCCGTGCAAAATCAAAAGAGGCACTTTCATGTTGTCGATATAAGTGATAGCATTCCCTCTTGCTCTATCCAAAAGCTCATCCAGCATTTTCATGCCTTCCCAGTTTGGTCTTGCTGAAATGAATCCCATATCACCCGTTCCGTAAGAAGTCGACGGATTAATCAGTGAACGCTGCGTTACTGCTGCTGCAAAATGGTTTGTTCTGCCGATAAATTTATTTGTCATATATCCGCCATAGCTGCCTCCGGTTACACCGATTCGCTTTTCATCGATGAAGCCCTTTTCGCAGGCTGCCTGCACCACAGCAATCAAGTCGTCCATGGCTTCCTTCGCCCAGGCGATTCCGCCTGCACAAAAAGCTCTGCCATAGCCGACGCTGCCCCTTGGATTTGCAAAAATTACCGCCATGCCGGCAGCTGCCAGAGCGTGAAACTCATGCCAGTATTCTGCTGTAAAGGTACATTCCGGACCGCCGTGAATATAAAGCACCGCCGGATATTTCTGTCCCTTTTCCTGATTTTCCGGGTGCATCACCCAGCCTTGCAAATCAGCCTTTCCGTCAAAGGATTTCACAGAAAGTTCCTCTGTCTTTGGCAGTTCATAATCAGAAAGCCAAGGATTCGCATCAGTTAGCCTGTGTGCCTCCTTAGTGCCTGCCAATTTGACGTAAGCTTCTGCCGGTCCTTCAAAATTTGCCATTAAATATACCAGACTTCCCTCCTTTGCTATCGCAAATTCGTGAATGCAGGTTTCTCCCGCTAAAATCAGTTCTACAGGTTCTTCAATCCTGTGTAAGTTCTTTCTGTACAAGCTTTCTCTTCCGCAGAAAGTTGACAAAAAGTACAGATAATCATCCTTCGCACAGTCAAAATAACTGCTGCTCTCTCCATATACTGAACGTCCCACAGGAAATCCATTGAGTCCATGGCAAAGCTGATCTTCTTCCTCCCCGATTACGGCTCTCGTTTTATTGTCTTTCAGACTGTATGCATAAGGCAGTATGATGGTACTTCCATCTTCCAGCATCGGACAGACAGCGAACACAATTTCTTTGCCATCTTCTGAAAAAGCCGGACAAGTATCCGCATAAACTCCGATGTCATTTGTCAGCTGCTTTGGCTTCCCTCCCTGAATATCACAAAGGAATAGCTCCGCTTGCCGTCCCTTTGCACCTGTATGGGGATATCCATAGAAAGCGGCTGTACTGCCATCAGGTGAAATCTGTGGATACACATATTCCAATCCATCTACGGTCAAAAGTTCCTGCGCTCCGCTCTCAATATCCAGAACTGCAATCTTCGGCAGCTGACCTTTTCGCATGCCATACCATTCATCCATTTTGTAGGTCAAATCGGTGATTTCGTAAGGACTGTATTCCACTTCTTCTTTCCACGCAGTCTTCTCTTCATCTGACATGATGACAAACATGGACGCATCGTCAACCTCCTGCTGCCATAAATCAATTTCTAAAACAGCCTTTTTCCCATTTCTCGACAAGCTGTAACGATTGACTCCATGTCTTGCAGATGTCAGCATTTCACAACTTTGTGTTAAAATATTATACTGATATAACTGTCTCTCGCCGCTTGCATCAGACAAATAAAGCAGCGTATCGTCGTCTAAAAACTGCGGCTGACTGCAGCTGCCTGCAAGCTGTAAAACCTGCGGAGCGCTGTCTTTCAAATCCGTCAGGTGGATTTGCCCGGAAAACAGCCCAGTTTCTTCATCCCCTTTATAATTGACCCAGGCAGCCAGGCTCCCCTGTGGATTTACTGCAATCCCTGATAGATAACGGATATATTTCATATCATCAGGTTGAAATTGTTTCTTCATAAAAATTCTCCTTGCATAGCGTCAATTCACTTTACTTATTGACACAATAATAGCATATTTTAAACATTTTGTCAATATAATTCCACCTTATTGTCACCTTTCCCAGGAAAATATCTAAAAATAGGGCTGTCCATTTCTGGCACAGCCCACTAGGAGGTAATTTATTTATTTTAACTTATTGCTTCTTCTCCAGATACCCATTTTCTCCGCCTGAGAAATCAGGTCTTGCCGAAAATCCGGATGCGCTACGGAAATCACTTTTTCTGCCCTTTCCCAAAGACTTGCGCCTGCCAGGTTAACCATTCCCTGTTCTGTCACCAGATAGTAAGCGTGACTGCGCGGGTCTGTCACTACATCGCCTGCGCCAAGAGATGGCACAATACGGGATTCCAACAGCCCTGTCTCCTTATTCACATAGGTCGACGCCATACAGAGAAATGCCTTTCCGCCCTTTGACAGGAATGCACCATACTGAAAATCCAACTGACCGCCGGTTCCGCTGATTTGACGAAAACCTGCCGTCTCAGCGCAGGTCTGTCCGAACAAATCCGTCGTAAGGCAGTTATTGATAGAGACCATATTATCCTGCTGTCCTATCACCTGAGGTAAATTGGTATAATCCACCGGATAGCTGGCAAGCCCCGGATTTTCAGCTGCCCACTGATACAGTTCTTTACTTCCCAGACAAAAGCTCCATACACCTTTACCCCGATTCAAATTCTTACATCGGTTAGTCAGTTTTCCGCTCTTATAAAGATCCAGATATGCGTCGCACAGCATTTCCGTGTGCATGCCCAAATTCTTTACATCGGACTGCGCAATCAGTTTGCCCACCGCATTTGGCGTTCCGCCGATTCCCAGCTGCAGCACTGCGCCGTCACCGATTTCCTCACAAATATACGCTGCGATAGCGCTGTCCGTTTCTGTAGGCGCTGCTGCTTTCAGAACAGGAAACGGCTCGTGCTCGCCTTCTATAATATAATCCACCTGAGAAATATGGATACATTCCTTTTCGCCGCCGTAAACCCGCGGCAGATGCTCGTTGACTTCAACTACCACCGTCTTTGCCTTTTCCAAAATCGCATAAGCCGCTGAGTTGGTCAGTGAAAAGTTAAAGTACCCGTGTCTGTCCATCTGCGAAACCGTGATACACGCCACATCGACCTTCAGAAAATCTCTGTAATATTTGGGCTGACTGCTGTAGTTCATTGGAATATAACTGCACAGTCCCTGATCCGCATATTTTCGTTCCAGCCCGGAAAGATGCCAGCTGTGATAATGAAAGGTACTGCTGCAAGGATCTGCTTCCAGTGTTGCCAAAGGTTTCAGCAGCATGGCGCCGCGAATCTTTACATTCTGCAGTTCCTCCTTTCGCTCTGCCAGGGCTTCATCAAAGAGATATGGAATCTGAGAAATCATTCCATAGTCTACCCAGTCCCCGCTCTCCACCAAAAGAGCTGCGCTCTGCGCGCTAACTTTCTTTCTGCTGTACTCTGTCTGTAATAGCATTACTTATCCTCCCCGGCAAGTCTGACAAGCTCCTTATAGCGTGCTTTGGCGTCCTTCTCCGCCTGTGCAAAGAGACGCTCTGCGTTTTCAGGAAAAGCTTTATGTAAGGAGGCATAACGATTTTCCCCTTCCAAAAATTCTTGGTAGTTCAAGGAAGGTTCTTTGGAGTCCAGACAGAACTTGCCGGTTTCTTTGTGCGGATTGTATCTGTACAGGAACCAGTAGCCTGCATCTACCGCACGCTTCATTTCTTCCTGGGCTTTGTCCATACCTATTTTCAAGCCGTGATTAATGCACGGCGCATAGGCAATAACAATGGACGGACCGCAAAAGTGTTCCGCTTCGTCGATGGCTTTCATCAGCTGGTTCGGATCTGCGCCCATAGCTACGCTGGCAACATAGCAGTTGCCCTGAGACATCATCATCCGTCCTAAATCCTTCTTAGCAGATTTTTTGCCTGCACTCTGAAACTGGGCTACAGCGCCAAGAGGCGTCGCTTTGCTGCTCTGTCCGCCGGTATTGGAATAAACTTCCGTATCCACCACAAAGACATTGATATCTTCGCCCTGGGCGATCACATGATCCAGTCCGCCAAATCCTATATCGTAAGCCCAACCGTCGCCGCCGTACATCCAGACAGTTTTTCTCGCCAGCTGATCTTTCGCACCGATAATCTGTTCTTTTAAAACTCTGCTGCGGCCTGTCAGCTCTGCCGCCTCAAGGGCTCCCAGCAGTTCTTTCGCTGCATCCATAGAAGCGTCCACATCGTCAAAGGTATCAAGCCATGTCTGAATCGGCGCATCCAATGTGTTTTCCAGTTCCATGAGTTCGCTAATCCACATGCGCACCTTGTTTCTCTGCTGCTTCATAGACAGCAGCATGCCCAGCGCAAATTCCGCATTATTTTCAAAGAGTGAATTACTCCATGCAGGACCTCTCCCTTCCGCATTTACCGTATATGGAACCGATGGCATTGCGGCGCCCCACGCCTGGGTACAACCTGTGCCGTTTGCCCAGTACATTCTGTCTCCGTAAAGCTGCGTCAAAAGCTTCGCATAAGGGGTTTCGCCGCAGCCCGCGCAGGCCCCGGAAAACTCGCACAGTGGCTGTTTAAACTGGCTTCCCTTGACGGTATTTTTTGCAAAACAATCCTTCTCCTTTATAGTAAGTCCGTATTCCCACTGCGGTGTTACAGCCATGTCAGCAGGCGCAGAACACATCTTCAAAGCCTCCCCTTTCTTCGGGCAGACGGAAACACAGCTTCCGCAGCCAGTGCAGTCCATATCGCTGATCTGCATGGAAAAATACATAGGCGCTTCGCCCTTTACACCCTTTGCTAAAGCAATCGCAAAGCCTTCCGGCGCAGCCTTTTTTTCATTTTCATCTAAAAGATATGGTCTGATAACACCGTGAGGGCATACGTAAGAGCAGCGGTTGCACTGGATACAGCTTGCGGCGTCCCAGAGAGGAATCTTTGCTGCAATACCGCGCTTTTCGTAAGCGGTCGTTCCCATAGGCATGGTGCCGTCCTCGTAGCCTTCGAAAGTAGATACCGGCAATGTGTCGCCCTTCTGCCCGTTGATTGGCATCAGAATTTCTCTGATAAATGACGGCAGCTTGGTCGCATCAACGGGAGTTTTCTCTGTACCGGCATTATCACTCAACTTTACAGCCTGTACGCACTGCATACCTGCATTGATGGCCTGCAGATTCTTCTGCACCACTGCTTCGCCCTTCTTCGCAAAGGATTTCCTTGCAGCTTCTTTCATCTGGTTCAGCGCCGCTTCCTCCGGCAAAATCTCCGCCAGCTTAAAGAATGCCGCCTGCAAAACCATGCTGATTCTGCTGCCAAGACCCAAACTTTCTGCAATACCGTTTGCGTCTATGATGTACACCCTTGCGCCCTTGTTCAGCAGAGTTTTCTTAACTTCCTTTGGTAGATTTTTATCGGTTTCCTCTACACTCCAACGTGTATTGAGAAGGAAAATGCCCCCCTCTTTCAACTCTGTCACGATGTCATACTTATCTAGGAAAGACTGATTGTGGCAGGCGATGAAATCCGCTGATTTCACCAGATAAGTGGACAGAATCGGCTCGTTTCCAAAGCGAAGATGGCTCTTGGTGATCCCGAAGGATTTTTTCGTATCATATTCAAAATACCCTTGGGCATACATCGGTGTATTTTGTCCGATAATTTTAATGGAATTCTTATTTGCACCTACCGTTCCATCACTGCCCAGCCCCCAGAATTTACACGCTTTCGTGCCTTTGTCTGCAATCTGAAAACTCTCGTCAACCGGAATGGAAAGTCCGGTCACGTCGTCCTCTATGCCCACAGTGAACTCTTTCGCAGGGCAATCTTTCACAAGATGGTCGAAGACCGCTTTTATCTGCGCCGGTGTTGTATCCTTAGAAGAAAGGCCGTAACGTCCGCCGCAAAGATACGGTTTCTGCTCTTCATTGGCAAAAGCACCGCAAACAGTTAAATACAGAGGTTCGCCCATAGCGCCCATTTCCTTGCAGCGATCCAGCACAGCAATTTTTTTCACCGTCTTTGGCAGCGCCCTCAGGAAATATTCTGCAGAAAATGGATTGAACAGATGAACCTGCAAATATCCGACTTTTTCACCGCAAAGATTCAGGGCTTCTACAGTTTCTCTCGCTGCGCCGCTGACGGAGCCCATAGCTATGATGACACGCTCTGCGTCCTTGGCGCCGTAATAGTTAAACAGATGATAGTCCTCTCCTGTGATTTTGTTGATTTCTGCCATATATTCCTCTATAATAGCAGGAACATTGTCATAGGCCTTGTTGTTGGCTTCACGGAACTGAAAGTATACGTCCGGATTTTGCACTGTGCAGCGCAGGGTCGGATGATCAGGGTTGAGGGCTTCTTTCCGGAACTGCGCCAGCGCCTCTCTATCCAGCAGTCGGTCAAAGTCTTCATAGGAAATCGCTCTGATTTTCTGGATTTCGTGGGAAGTTCTGAAGCCGTCAAAGAAGTGCATAAACGGCACTCTGCTTCTAATTGCTGCCAGATGAGCGATTCCCGCAAGATCCATGGTTTCCTGCACACTGCCCGACGACAGCTGGGCGAAACCCGTCTGTCTGCAGTTCATCACATCGCTGTGGTCACCAAAGATAGACATGGCGTGAGTCCCCACAGTACGTGAAGCGACGTGAAGCACGCCCGGCTGTCTGGTGCCGCTGATTCTGTGCAATGCCGGAATCATCAGCATTAACCCTTGGGAAGATGTAAACGTCGTTGCAAGGGAACCTGCTTCCAGCGCCCCATGTACTGCGCCCGCTGCACCTGCTTCCGACTGCATTTCCACCAGGGTTACCGACTGCCCGAATAAATTCTTTTTTCCAAGGGCTGACCACTGGTCGGTCTTTTCCGCCATCGGTGAAGAGGGTGTAATCGGGTAAATGGCTGCAATTTCCGAAAAAGCGTAAGCCGCATAAGCTGCCGCCTCATTTCCGTCTGCTACCATGATGTACTGTTGTTTATCCATAGAAAAAATCCTCCTTAGAAGTATTGATTTCACACTTTTCTTCTATGGAGGATTTTACCATCATTCGAATTATTCATAAAACGGTAAAAAATCATATTAAAAATTCTATTATAGAATATTTTGTTTTTTGTCTTCTTCATCGCAAAAGGTCTGCACATAGGCAAAGAGCTCCGTTTCAAAGGCTGCTGCCGCAGCAGTTTGTTTCTCCCCTTCGCTTTCCTTTTTCAAAAAGAACAATTCCCATGTATCGTCGCAATCCTGCAGCTGATAAATCTGCAGACTGACATTGCGGCCAATAGAGTCTGCCATAGAGGGCGTACAAACAGCCCAGTAATCGGTTCCATCCAGAAACGGCACAATTCCCTGCACCGTGTTCAGTTCCAGTCTGCTTTCACTTTTACCGGAAAACCAGCTTTGCCGCCAGTGCTTCATACTGCGGAAATTACCGCCGGTAAAACGGATTTCTTTCGCCGGATCCAGCTCCTCAGGTGAAATAGACATAATCTCACCTTCCTTTGGATTTTCGCAGTAGCGGATAATACAAAGCTTCTGCCTGCTGATACACTGCCGCTGTATTCCCGCCCGCTCCGACTCATAGGCTACAATTCCATAATCCAGCGTGCGGTTTTCAAGCATTTGATAAATCTGATCGGAATTGTAAATACTTGCCACGACGCGAATATCTGCATGGTCTTCCAAAAACTCCTTCATAAAAGGCGCAATAAATCCGTAATAGGAGCTTTCACTGATTCCCAGCATAATGGTAGAAAGAGAAGAATTTTTCAGACTCTCCGTCTCCTCAAAGAGATTTTTCCACCGCTCAGCCACGGAAATAAACTGCTCCCCCTGTCTGGTCAGCAAAATCTCACGACGCCCCTTGGTTCTTCGAATCAGCGTGCAATTCAGTTCTTCCTCCAAGGCGGCAAGCCGCTTGCTCACAGTGGACTGAGAAAGATACAGCCGCTGGGCAGTCTTTGTGATATTTCTCGTACGTACTAAATCAAGAAATATTTCTATGGTTCTGTAGTTCATAGTCTGTCTTTCCAATCTAAATTTTCATTTCATGCGCTGTGGCTTTTCCAGTTCATTATACACCAGAAAGGCAATTTAGTTCAATCGACAAATCTGATTGTGCAGTAATAAAAAACACCTTGCCATGTCATTCTTTCATGATATAATAGATTTAACAGGAGGTGAACATATGCCGCTATTTATATTAGGACTGGTCTTTGCGGTCGGTTTATTTATCTACTATATGGTTTCTACCAGCGGAAGTGGTCAGGACAATACGCCCAGCAAAGATCCCTACGAAAAAACGTCTCAAGCCTCTGACTTAAAAAAAGAAGGTAATGTCATTTTTCTTCCAACCGATATTGAAAAAGCCAAAAAAGAACATCGAAGGAAGCAATAAATATCGAAAAAATAAACCTCTGCCCGCATATACTGCTGCAGAGGTGTTTTTATGTCTAATTACAATCGTATCGAAAAATCTTTTTCAAAAGCACTGTGTCTTTCTTACAATGTGCTTCCAAAGCTTGTCATCATGAGCGACTGCCACCGCGGCACAGGAACCTGGGCTGATAACTTTCTCAGAAACAGACCCATCTATACTGCTGCGTTAAAACACTACTATCAAGAGAATTTCACCTACATAGAACTTGGCGATGGTGATGAACTGTGGGAAAACCGCCGATTTGCCGACGTCTATAATACCCATCAGGAAATCTATCAGATTCTGCAAAAATTCCACGATGAGAGCCGTCTCTTCATGGTCTTTGGCAATCACGACCGAGTCAAAGAAAACGGCGCTTATCTGTGGCGGGGCCTTTCCGGTGCTATCCCTTTTTATGAATCCATCATCGTGGAAAGCCCCGGTATGCCTCCTCTTTGCATGTTTCACGGATATCAGGGCGATCATATGAACGACGAACTTTGGAAAATTACTCGCTGGCTGGTGCGCTACCTGTGGCGTCCTTTAGAGCTTCGCGGTGTTAAAGACCCTACCAGTGCTGCAAAAAACTACACCAAAGTGCGTAAAATCGAAGAGAATTTCATCAACTACAGCTGCAGAAAGAAGTGCATTCTCATTGCAGGTCACACCCACAAACCTGCTCTAATGAAAACCGACTGCGGCATGTATTTTAACTGCGGAAGCTGTGTTCACCCTTCCGCTATCACCGCCATAGAAATTCAGAACCACACTGCAAGTCTGGTCAAATGGTCTGTCTGTGCAAACCCTGATATGGTGCTTTACGTCTGTCGGGAAACATTAAAAGAAGTGCACCTTTAATGCTGTGCACTTCTTACTTGGTTATTAAACTATCAGAAAATCAATCTGTCTTTCTTCCGGGTTTGCCGCCAGCACCTCTATGGTAACCCGGTCTCCCAGGGCATAAATATTGTGACTGAGTCTGCCGATAACCCGATATTTTCCTTCCTCGTAATCGTAATAATCATCACGCAGACTGTCAAGGCGCACCATACCCTCCACTGTATTAGGCAACTGCACATAAATGCCAAAATTAGTCACGCCGCTAATGACTCCTTCAAAGCTTTCTCCGATGTACTGCTGCATATACTGCGCTTTTTTCATCTTTGCAACTTCTCGCTCCAGACTCTGCGCTTTTCGCTCAGTCAGTGACGCAATTTCTGCCGCAGCCTGCGCGTCAGCCTTATATTTTTTCAGCTTCTGCTCATCTGCCCTGCCGCAAATAGAGTCTTTAATAATTCGGTGAATACAAAGATCTGGATATCTTCGAATCGGTGAAGTAAAATGACAGTAATACGGAAAGGACAATCCAAAATGTCCCTGACAGTCGGTGCTGTAAAATGCCTTTTTCATAGAACGCAGCATGACAGTGCTGACGATATTTTCGTAAGGCATGCCCTCCACTTTCTGTAGAATATCATTGAGAGCCTTCGGATGAATGTTGTCAGGATTTCCCGGCAGATTAATTCCAAAGCCAGCAAGGAAAGCTTTCAGCTCTACGATTTTGTCTGTGTCCGGTTTTTCGTGAACACGATAGACGAAAGGATATTCCATCCAATAAAAATGCTCCGCTACAGTCTGATTGGCCGCCAGCATAAACTCCTCAATGAGTCTGTTGGCAGTGCGCCTCTCGGAAATCCCGATGGCCACCGGCACTTCCTCTTCATCCAGTTCTATTTCCGCCTCATCAAAATCAAAATCTAAGCTGCCCTTTTCCTTTCTCTTCTTTCTGAGAATTTCTGCAAGGCTTCCCATAGCAAGAAGGTCGTCGTAAATATCCTCATATTTTTTAATTAACGCCTCATCTTCATGCTCCAAAATATCCGAAACATCATCGTAGACCATTCTCGCCTTGGAACAAATAATGCTTTCAAATATCTCATAGTGCACTACGCTGCCGCTCTCATCAATTTCCATCTGACAGGTCAGGGTCAGCCTATCTTCACCCTGATTCAGACTGCAGATTCCATTGGAAAGCACCTTAGGCAGCATGGGAACTACTCTGCTTAAAAGGTACACACTGTTGCCCCGTTTTAATGCCTCCCGATCAAGATGACCGTCCGCCGCCACGTAGTGACTGACATCAGCGATATGGACGCCTAAAAGATAATTGCCGCCGTCAGTGATCTCTATAGAAACACCATCGTCCAAATCCTTTGCCGACGCACCGTCTATGGTAATAATCGTTTTATCCCGCAGATCCCGTCTTCTTCTAATTTCCTCTGCAGTAATCTCCTCCCTGGACTTTGCCTTTGCCTCTGCATTGACCCTGCTTGGAAAAGTCTCATAGAGACCGCTTGCTCGAATCAGCGCTTTGATTTCGCCGCCTGTCTCTCCAAAGCGTGAAATAATCTCAGTGATTTTTCCTTCTGCACTGACATTTTTCTCAGGATACTTAGTAATCTTTGCAACTACCTTATCTCCATTCTGTGCACCTCGAAAATCCGATTTCTTTACAAAAACGTCATCATTATTTCTCTTATCATCAGAAACCACGAATCCAAATCGCTTATTCTTTTGAAAAGTTCCTACAACTTCTGTATTGCCTCTCTCTAAAATTTTGTCTACAATGCCTTCTCTGCTTCTGGTTCTAAACTGTTCCGGCAGCAAATCAACAGAAACAGTATCGCCGTGCATGGCGCCGTACATATTGCTTCTGCCAACAAAAATATCTCCGCCCTCTTCCTGACGGACAAATCCAAATCCCGATTTTGTTTTTTCCAGTACACCGGTCAGTTTCTCAGTCCCCGGTGTATAAAACTGTTTCTTTCTTCTTTTTCTCATGGTTCTATTGTATATGAAAACTCTTCTCATTACCAGAACAAATTCAAAACGCAGGGAATTTCCCTGCGCTTTGCCCTTCACCTTTTCAGGCGAAATTCCTTTGGTTATTACTCGGCTGTCTTTGCATCGTTGTCGCCGCTGCCGTCTCTGCCGTCTGTTCTTGCTTTATCGCCGCCGTCAGGATCTAAAGCGTCTTCAACATCATCTACCGCATCGGATGCGCCATCTTTCATATCATCGCCTAAATCCTCAACGTCATCTTTAACGTCATCGGCACCGTCTTTGACATCCTGTTCCATATTGTTAGTCGGGTTGTCAGAAACGTTGTCATTATTGTCGTCACTTCCGCAGCTGGTAAAGACTAGAACAGTCACCAGTAATAAAGCCATTAGAAAAAATCTGGTCTTTTTCATGTTGAAACTCCTTTCTTTTTTCTAAGGTTATTATCTGATGTTCTTCAAAAAATATGAAAGGTATTATTCGGAAACTATTTCAGTTCAATCAGCTAAGCAGTTTTTCCGGTGAAAACTTCTGTCGTTTCGGATCTACAACTAAAACTCTGCCATCCAGTTGTTTTAAAAGATCGTCAGCGCCGTGCTGCATTTTGAAATCCATTTCTTCCCTGTAAAGTGGAATAATCTGGTAAAAATTAACTTCCTCTCCCTCTGTCAGAGGACAAATGTACTCCTCTTCATCGAAGATAACCGGTGTAATCAGCATACTGCCACAGAGCTGCGTGCTTTCATCAAAGCCTTCTCCATTATCGATGGTATGCCCCCATCCCAGCCAGGCATCTTCCTGTATCGGCAATCTGGCAAGAACTTTGAGCAGTCTGATCGGCCAGTACCACTCTTCCTTCTCACTCTCAAGGTCCCAGTAAGGCGGAAGGCAAATGACAAGTTCCGCTCTCTGCAGCTTATACTCGGAAAGATCCTCCGGCACATTCATGCGATGCGCTCCCATTCCCATGGTCACCAGTGTATAAAAATTACGTTCCTCTGTAGGTGGAATCACACAGATATCCACGTGAATATCCGGTGAAACCAGCTCATGAAACACGCTTTCAAATTCCCCAAAAGTTTCTTCTATGTACGTTTCTATAATTTCCTCTTCTTCACTGCTGTATACTTCCGGATTCAGTTCCTCATCAAAGAGTCCGTTGCGCCTTAAAATCTGCTCCTTGCACTCCGTAATGAAAAAATCTACATCCTCATCAGAAGGATCCAGATGCAGAGATTCTTCAAAGCACATCAGTGCATCTTCGTATCTGCCGCTGAAAAAATATGCATAACCCAGTCTGTAATGCCAGAGCGGATCGTCCTTTCCCATATCGTAAACCATCTGCAAAAGATCGGCAGCCTTATCGTAGTCGCCTTCCTCGCCGCGGTTATTATAGGCTCGCGCCAGATAGCAAATTGTATCGTAATCGTGTTCAGCGCCTTCACTTTCCAGTATCTTTATAATCTCTTCATGGTTGTCTTCCTCATGAAGTCTGTTTAAAAGTTCCTTTTCCATCTGTCAAATCCTCCATACGTTCTTCCGTTGAGAAAGGCGCCTTACGCCCTTTTCAACAGAAGCAAAAAAAGCCGGTTATTTATATTATACTAAATTATAGCCGGATATACAATCTTTTCAACACAGGGAAAATCTTGAAGTTTCATCCGATATAGAAAATATATGTACAATGTGATAAAATAGTTTTAAGAAAAGGAGGCGGCTTCATGGATTCATATTTTTCTGTCAGTCACATTTCGACTGGCATTTATCATATTTACGAAAACAGCAATGTTTGCTGTACCCTTATCACAGGCACCGACGCTGCGCTGCTCATCGACACAGGCTATGGATTTGAGGATCTGCCTGCCTTTCTGCGTACAATCACCAATCTGCCCCTTATCCTCCTCAACACCCACGGACATCTGGATCACACCGGCGGCAATTTTCGCTTCTCTGAAACCGCATTGATTCATCCTGCCGAACTTTCTGTCTACGATCTATATCAGCATGACAAAGTCAGCATGCTTGCATTTTTGGAAAAACGCTATTCCGCAGGCAAAATAAAATATCCGTTTCCTAAAAATTTCAATCGCGAATTTTATCTGACCTATAAGCAGGTTCCATTCAGCTGCGCTGCAGATGGACACATTTTTGATCTGGGTAGCCGCACCTTAGAAACCTTTCTGCTGCCTGGACATTCCCTCGGCTCACTTTCCGTCTTCGACCACGAAAGCGGCACGCTGGTGGCAGGCGATACGATAGATAAAAGCCTTTGGATGATGTTTGACCACAGTGCGCCGCCGGAGGAACTTTCTGGTCGTCTACAGCTTCTGAAAGACAAATTTCCTATCCGCAGAATCCTCGCCTCCCATGCAAAAACGCCTTATCCGCCGGAGATGCTGGACGCAGTGATTTCTGCCATCAGCCACCGCAATCCCGAAAAGGATTCCATCTTCGTTCATCCTCGCCACGGTTACAAAGCGCTGCACCACAAAGAACCTGTAAGCGGTATTTCCGGTGTCAACGAAATTCATCTGGTGTATCCTTTTCCAAAAGAAAAATGAGGGGTTCCAAAAGCTTTTAAAGCTTCGGGAATCCCTCACAAATAAACCTGCTCGATTATTCCTCTTCAGAAATAGTTTCTTCAGCATCTAAAGTTTCCTTGATGCTCAGGCTGATTCTCTTTCTTTCTTTATCAATTTCCAGAATCTTTGCGTTAACATCCTGACCGATAGAAAGTTCGTCAGCAATGTTAGTCACTCTCTTGTGCGCAACTTCAGAAATATGTACCAGTCCATCAAGACCCGGCTCTAATTCGATGAATGCACCGTATTCCTTAATCTGTACAACTTTTCCAGAAACAACCTGTCCAATCTGATAGGTCTCGTCAATTACGGACCATGGTTCAGGAACAGTCTGCTTCAAACCTAAGGAAATCTTTCCTTTTTCTTCGTTCATAGCCAGAATCTTTACCTTAACAGTATCGCCAATCTGCAGAACTTCCTGCGGATGTTTCAGCTTGCCCCAGGAAATTTCGGAGATGTGAAGCAGTCCGTCAATTCCGCCCAGATCGATGAATGCACCGTAATCGGTAAATCTCATCACAGTACCTTCTACGATATCATCAACGTGCAATCCTTCCCAGATTGCAGCAATCTTCTGTTGTTTCTCTTCTGTAAGAACTATCTTGCGGGAGAATACAACTCTGCCTCTCTTCTGGTCAACTCTGCTTACTCTTACATCCATAGTCTGTCCAATAAATTCATCTGCGTTTTCTACAAACTTATCGGAAAGCTGGGAAAGCGGAATGAATCCGGTAACTTCCTTGTAAGCAGCGATTACACCGCCGTTAACCTGTCTTACGACTTTTACAGAAATAATTGATTTATTTTCAAGAGCTTCGTTAATCTCATTCCAGTGCTCATTTATCTCAAGCTTTTTCTTTGAAAGTAAGATTCCACCGTCGCCGTCATCAGTTTTGACAACCTTAGCCTGGATTTCATCGCCTTCTTTAAATAAATCTGTCAGCTTCTGTCCTTCCTCTAATGTTACTTCTTCCACAGGAAGAATTCCGTCCTTTTTACATCCCATGTTTACGATAACTTCTTTTTCAGTTACCTGATGTACTTTACCGTCAACGATTTCGCCAGTGCGTGGTAGTCTTAAAGACGCGTCGATTTCATCCATGAAATCTTCCATTGAAATTTTTTCGTTAGTGATCATTTCACTCATGTTAGCAATAACCTCCTTAATTACGCATTCAGGTGTTGATGCGCCTGCTGCAACTCCTATTCTATTACATTTTCGCAATTGTTTCAATGGTAAATCTCGAATATTTTCAATAAAAAAGGAATTTTTGCACTTTTTTTTGGAAATTTCGTATAACTTTCCCGTATTGGAGCTATTTTTGCCTCCAATGATAACCATAGCGTCGACTTTTTCTGCCAAATTTTTACAGGATTCTTGTCGTTCTTTTGTCGCATTACAGATAGTATTGTAAATTTCTGTAAGAATATGTTTCTCTTCAAAGACCGCAACGATATCGTCCAGCAGTTTTTTTTGAATGGTGGTCTGGCAGACAAGAAAAACTTTTTCACATGTCACTGCCTCAGCTTCCTCCCTGCTTCCCACGATAATTCCCTGCCCTGCGCACCAGCCGTTAATTCCGATGACTTCCGGGTGATGTTTATCGCCAACGATGACGATATTTTTTCCCTCCTGCCATGCACCGTGAACCAGCTGATGAATTTTTTCCACAAAAGGGCAAGTGGCATTGACAACAGTCAGTTTTCTCCTTTTGGATTCATCAAAAAATGCCTTGGTCTCGCCGTGGGAGCGAACGATGACAATATCGCCCGGTTCCGCTTCTTCTGGGCTTTCTATGATGCCTACACCTCTCGCCTTTAAATCGTCTGTCACAAAACGATTATGAATCAAAGGTCCGCAGGTATAAATCTGTCTTTTTTTCTCTAATTTCTCATTGAGATGAATCTGTTCTTCTGTTTTTTCAATGGCTTGCCGCACGCCGAAACAAAAGCCGGAGTGTTCAGCCCTTATGATTTCTGCCATATTTTTCTTCCAGTCCTTCTAAAAATTTCTTAAAAGAGGCTTCCGATCCGTTCGCTGTCGGTCTGTAGTATTTAACCCCTTCCTCATACAAATTATCCGGCAGGTACTGCTGCTGCACGTATCCTCCAAAATTGTGAGGGTAAAGATAATCCTTCCCAATTTCCTTATCCTTTGCCCCCTGATAATGACTGTCCTGCAAATGAAGGGGTACATCGTCAATATTTCTGCTTCTGATATCTGCTATAGCCTCAAAATACGCCATACTGGCAGCATTCGATTTCGGCGCTGAGGCAAGCATAATCACTGCCTGCGCCAGATTGATAGCCGCTTCCGGATAGCCCACCATCAGCGCCGCCTGCATGCAGGAAGTGACGATGGATATAGCCGAAGGATACGCCATGCCGATATCTTCACTGGCGATGACAAGCAACCGCCTTCCGATCATCTGAATATCTGCACCACCGTCAACCAATCTTGCAAAATAGTGAATTGCCGCATCCGGATCGCTGCCTCTGATAGACTTTTGCAGCGCTGAAAGCAGATTGTACCGGTCATCACCTTTACTGTAAAAGCCAATCTTTCTCTGCATGGCTTCCGCCACCATTTCCTTAGTGATTTTCTTGGACAAATCCAGATTGTCCACAATAAAGCCCAGCGTATCCAAAGAAACTCTGCCGTCTCCTCCTGCCAAATCTGCCAGAATATCCAGGGCTTCTTCGTCATACTGAATATGCAGATTTCCAAAGCCTTTTTCCGTATCAGTCAGCGCCCGCAGCAGCATTTTCTTAATTTGCGGCGCCTCAAGACGCTTAAACTCATAGACATTGCGCACCCTGCTGAGTACTGCATTGTTGATAGCAAAATATGGATTCTCCGTAGTGCTGCCGATAAATTTAAGCACACCGTCTTCCAGCGCTTTCAAAAGAGAGTCCTGCTGCAGCTTATTCCACCTGTGAAACTCGTCGATGTACACGTAAGTTGTCCGTTTCTCCAGTCCAAAAAAACGCAGTCTTGCGCCTTCAATCAGTTCTTTCAGTTCCTTTGTTCCTGTGGTCGACGCATTGATTTCTGTAAAGCTGCTGTCCATTTCATTTGCGATAATTCTAGCCAGTGTAGTCTTACCCGTTCCCGACGGTCCATGGAAAATCGCCGAATCAAAGGTTTTATTTTTTATTGCATTGTAAAGAAGTGAGCCCGGATATAGAAAGTGTTCTTGTCCTACAAAATCCTGCAATTTGTCCGGTCTCATTCGGGTCGATAATGGTATCATAGTATTCCTTTCAAGTGGTTGGATTGGCTGTTTGCTCTTATCAAATTCATCATGACAGCTGGGTAATAAAAATCCCCTTCGCATAGGACGATTCAGTATCCTTCAAAAGAGCCAGCGCCTCTTTCTTTGTCCCCCTCTCAGAGCTGATGACCTTAAACTGACCGTCCGATTCCATAATCTCCGTATCGATGTCTTCAGTTTTCAATTTTCCTGCTAGTTCCTCGGCACCCGATTTACTGCTGAAAACACCATACTGCAATGTGTATTCGCCCTCTGCGTCAGTTTTTTCTGCATCATTTTTGTCTTTCTGTTCTTCGCCTTCATCGCTTCCATCGTCGCTGCCATCTTTCTCATCGTCGCTGTGAAAGACATCTAGCAGATTGGACGGAAAATCCAGTTTCAAAACCTCCGTATCATAGCCTAAAAGCGGTGCAATAATAAACCTTGCCGTCATATATCCGCAAACAACTGCCACTAACATTATACCAACAATTCCTAAAAGATTCACCCCTGAATTTTTTCTTTGACGATGGTATCTTCTGATTTTTCTCTTATTCACTTTTTCCTGCCTCCTCGTGGATATGATTATTACATCATATGCGGCAAAGGAAAAAGTAGACATCTCCTTTTTGAAGAAATCAATCAGATGCGCAAAGAAAATTTAATACTGTATGTTCCTATATTTAATTCCAGATTTTTCATATTATAGAGAACCAAAGACAGCGCCAACACGCAAGCCAATCCATCAGCAAGAGGCCCCGCGTATAGAACTCCATTAAGACCTAATTAAAGCTGAGAATCGGCGTACAGCCATGCGCCAGCCCGACAGTAAAAGCAACTATAATACTATTAAGTTTTATTACAACCCCGGATACTGCCAACGGAATATCTTCTCCATAAACAGAAAGCGCACCGTAATGCGTTAATGTATTATTCATCACAATATTAACAAGCATCATAACAATCTGATTGATAAAATGAGAAACACCAAGCTTTGCAATGTCTTGCATGTACTTTGCGCTTAATCCCAGCATATTGCGTCTAATCCTAAAACTTTTTCTTGGAAAAAACAATAATCTCTAAAAACTCCAATTGGTTTTTCCTAAAGTGGTACATGTACCATATTTTTTTTGGTACATTGACACCACTAAAAAGTGCGTTCTTCTGCGGCTGTATAACGAAAAAGCCTGTCTGGTGCAATGCCAGACAGGCTTTTACTGTGCTGTGGTCCTACTGTATGCCGCACAGATATACTTCTCTGCGCAAATTTTCCAGATGATGCAGCTGCGCTTTGTAACCGTACTCGTCGGATGCCAGAAACTCTGCCGCGCTGTCGATATAACCTTCCCCAGAGGGGGCACCTTTTTCTCGAAGCATCCTCATAAGAGCCGCCAGCTTCTTTGAAAAATCCGTACCTGCGCCGACTTCTTTTCGGTAAATCATCTTGATTCGGTCGAACCCTTTGTCCACAAAGATACAGTCCACATTTACCGCAAAATTCTCGGAAAAAATACCATGTTTTTCGCACTGATAGACACCGTGAAGGAGACTGATTGCCACAGAAAAGATTTCCTCAGTAGACAGCTCTAAAACAGAGCTGAGCGGTCTAAAGCCTTCGGTTTTATACATGCAGGTCAAAGTGCCGTCCTCTTCCACAAAGCCAGCTGGCAGAAAGAGGTCACAAAGACCTAAGGATAAAAGCTCCACGATGTAATCTGGAATTTCCTCTTTGGCATATTGCGCTGTCAAATAGCTATTCATTTTACTTACCTCCACATTTAGAACAAGGTGTGTACCCCTGCTGCACTGCCTTTCCTTTCTCAATTTCCACGTAGTACCGCGATACAATCCTGCAATCCGCCAGATGATATACTCTGCCATTTTCCGTAAAACAGAATACCGGGCTGCCGATTTGGGCAAAACTGGCATTACATAATGAACATGGCGTATACCCTTTTTTTGTATCCTGCGACAGATACACCATCTTGCAGTTTGCTTTGATGTAGGTGCAGTGCTTTCCGTGGTATTTCATGCCCCACTCGGGAAAAATATATACGATTGTGTCATCATTTTCGGCACCTGCATCCGGCGGCTTTTTGTGCAGTTTTCCGGTAAAGGCTCTCGCCGTAAGACTGCAGTCAAAACGAATCGAGTCAAAAACTCCTGCCGGACTGTTCTCTGAAAAAGTGGCACGCAAATCAAGGTGCAGCAAATCCTCTATACCGGCTTCTTTGTACAAATATCTGTAAAATACTACCTGACAGGAATCCATTCTGAGATTTTCCTCGCTGCTTCTGCTTTTTATCAGAATCGGCAGCGCGGCGGGATTTTTGCGAAAAATGGTCTTTACAGATTCCATGCGCATTTCATCTGCTGCAGAAAATACCAGATTTTCACAAGACGCAAAGATCGGCACCAGGGACATCAGCGCTACTGTCGCTGCAATAAAAATTGGCATGACGATGGCTGCTTCCACGATGTAACTGCCTCGGCGTAAATTCCTACTTCTTTTCCTCTCTCTCATAAGACCTCTCTGTTTCATAATCCTTTCCATTGACTGTCATCACAAAGGATAGTCCTGCGTTGTACTCCCGAAGGAGAAATCCTTCGTAATAAAACCGTCTCATATTTATCTGAATCAAGTCCATCACCCGAAGCATTCTTACCTGTGAATCCATGGTGTAGGTAAATAATCGCAGGTAGTCTGCATAGGTCTCGCCCACATCTGAGCCAGTATCGATATAACCCTCTGACTGATTTTCAATAACAGACTTAATGTCTACTGCGAAGGTCTGCTCCGACTTTACTACCGGCACTCTCTTCCCATGGATTAGCAGCTGATAATCGTTATAACTTTCCGCAAGCGCCCAAGCTGAAAGCAAGGCTTTTTGTGTCACCAACGCCGCCGGACCCGGCGTCAAAATCTCCGCTGCCAAAAGAGCCTCATTGCTCTTTACAGGGTCTTTGAGCAGATAGGCAAGATTCATCATCTCTCGAAGCGCCACAATTCTTCTCTTTAATGTGCTTTTGTTTGCACTGTCACTCTTCTTCCCGCAGATGATGTATTCGATTTCCCCGGAAAAATAGGTCTCCCCTAGGTCTTTGTCGTCAGAAGCATCTTTAAAATAGGCGAAAATATACTGATTAATCCACCAGTTTTTTCCGGTCTTTTCCAGCGCCGTTCCGATAGATGAAGCCCCTTCTAAAAGATTTTTCACCGCTGAAAGTGAGTATCCTTTTTTGGATCCTTCTGAAGGTAAATCATCAAAGATGACTGACGCAGCCGCAGGTCCCGTATAACCGAGAACCGGTGTAATCGTTTTCTCAGGCTTTTGAAACTTCTCCGTAAAAGCCAGCTTTCCCGCCGCTTCAAGCTGCTTCTCCATCACACCTGTATTGATTAGACAGTAGTCGTACAAACTGCAGTTTTTGATCTGATAGTCTATGTATTTTTTTCGGTCAAAAGAATCCTTTGCATAGAAAGTAAGTTTCTCCTTTATCTCCGCTGGATAGCCATAAAACCCAAAAATTTGGTATCTCTTCTGCAGGTTCAAATCGTACTCCGCCAGCACTGAATCCGCCCAAAGGCTGCAAAGCGCCTTGGTACTTCCTGCTACCGCTTTCTCCTTGGATACCCCCGTAAAGGTAAAGATCATCATGACCAGAGATACAAAAAACACACAGATAAAAACTGTAACTGAGCCTCTTTTATTGCTGAACATCAATACCTGCCGCCTCCCCCAATCTGATGATTTGCGAAGGATATACTGCGTAAATCCTGCCAAAAATATCATTTTCCATCACAATACTGCTCACGCCTCTCAGCTGTTTCGATACTGAGTCCCTATCCTCCAGCTTTTTATATACAGCACGGCTTTCAGCAGCTTCTTCTTGCAATCTCTCGTGAAGATTCAGCTGGCCGTCGAGGCAGGCATAGTAGTAAACAATCAGCAAAATGAGACTGCAAACCACCAGAATCAGCAGCGGAATCACTATGGTAGCCTCTACCATATCACTGCCCCGCCTGCTTCTCATCATCCGTTGAGTCCTTTAAAGGTATTATTGACAAAGGTGGTAATCTCCGTCTTAAAAATTAGTCCCAGCGCCACAGCAAGCGCAATTAAAATCGCCACCTGTACCAGTTCCATTCCTTTTTTGTTTTTTAATACTCTCATTATATGTACACTCCTTCCTTCATTTTCTTTCTTTTTAACTTTATTACATCTGCAGCATTGCAGGCGCTGCTGTAATCAGAATCAGCACTAGCAACAGAATCGCCAGAGGAAATGCCATTTTGGTTTCCGCTGCTCTGCCGCGCTCCTCTGCCAGCTTTTTTCTCTGCGCCCAGAGCAAATCTCGCTCGCTTTCCAGCTTGTCCGACAGGTCCACACCCTTAAACTGATTGTCTGTAATGATGTTAATCATACGTGAGAACTCTCTGACTTGCAGTTTCTTTCCAAACTGCCCCATGACAGTAACTAAACTGCTTCCTGTTTCTAAAGATGCAGCCTTAATTCGGCAAATTAGATCTCCCATCGGACTTTCCCGCTGTCCTGCCGCATACCCGTCTGCAATCCTTGCAAACGCATCATTAAAAATCAACCCGCTGTTTAAAAGCAGTAAAAGCTGATTATTAAAACCAGGCAATTCCCTGCGAATACCGTCGGTTATACGCTTTTGCGCAGCCTTTTCCTTCTCCTTCTGATTTCGGTAAAGAGCAAATAATGCCAGCGGAAAGAGCAGCAGACTGAGCAGAAATTGAGGACTTCGGTTTTTCGACCAGATGATTCTCGTTCCATCGTCAAGTTTTGCAGGCAGTGCAATGAGTTCCCCCTCTTCCTCTTCCAGTTTTTCTGAAAGCGCCTGAAGCTCCGATTTTAGAACCTCCTCCTTAGATGTTTTCTTCTGCGTCGCCTTTGCAGCAGGCTTTTCATCCGTAAAAGATAAAAGCACCTCAATCCTTGTACTCACGCCGTCCTTTTCTCCTTCGATGACAACAGGCACAGACTGTCCGCTCTGTCTGTCAGAAATGCGGAGCGCCGTCAGCTGACCGTTTTTCCCAGTCACATAATATCCTACTTGTCTTACTTCGATAATCACCTGAAAAGTCAGAAGAAAAACGACTGCTGAAAATAACAGTACCACAAGCTTTCTATTTTCTATGCAAAAGACAGCAATAGGCAGTTTCTCTATCTTTTCTCTATACTTCAATGGCTGTAATCCTTTCTATCATCACGTAAGCTAACACCGTCGCAAGAAGCGCCAGACTCATCAAAATTTTGCCCGCCAAGGACTCATACATCACTGCCAGATAATCGGGCGAAGTCAGCTGCAGAAACAATACGATAAAAATCGGCATTGCTGTAATCAGTCGGCCTTCCAGCTTTTTCTGAGATATCATAGTTTTAATCTCTGTTTCTATAGCAATTTTGTCACCGATAACAGCAGCTGCCCTGTTGACTGCAAGAACCAGATTCCCGCCCGTCTCTCTGACCGCACGAAAAACCTGCGTAAAGTCCCCGATATCCGAAATTCCGCTGCGAGAAGCAAAGTCCTCCCAGACAGAAATATCTGTTGCCCCAGTTTCCTTCATCTTTCTCAGCATATAGAGCAGCTCACAAACAATCAGAGCCTGTTCTCCATAAATTTCCGAAAGATTAGAAACTGCTTCTTCAATCGCCTCTTCCATGTGTCTGCCCGCAGCAAAGGAAGATGACAAACTGAACAGCAAATCCCGAAACTGCCCTAAAAGCTGTTTCTTTCTGCGCGCCGCCTGATACCCGCAGTAAACAGACAGCAATTTGGGATAGAAAAAAGGAAATAAAATGCCCCACAGTAAGGTTCCATAAAATATGTAACCGCAGAAAATCCATGCGAATGCAAAGCCTAAGGCTACTGCCACTTTTTCCCTTGAGGTTGCCTGATAAATTTTGTAGTCGTAAATCATAAAGTCCTGCCTCTAAGACGCAGCTTGGACTGACTGACAAGAGGATTTCCAGTAGCACTAAGCTGCCTTTCATCGCTTAGTAAAAAGAGTGGGTTTAAAACATATTTGCCATGCTCAAAATCCACCAGTTCCTGCACCTCAAGCACCCTCCTGTCGCCGCCTGGAAGCCTTCCCAAGTGAATCATAATGTCTATGCCTTCCACAATCTGCGCTCTGATAGCATCTATGGGAATCTGCACACCCATCAAATACATGGATTCAAGCCTTCGCAGCATGCCGGAAACCGAATTGCCGTGACCTGTAGCCAGACAGCCGTCATGCCCTGTGTTCATGGCATTCATCATGTCCGCCACTTCCTTGCCTCTGACTTCTCCTACGATAATCCGATCGGGTCTCATTCGCAGACTGGTCTTAATCAGCATGTCCATAGAAATCATACCCTGACCTAAAGCATTGGCATTGCGGCATTCCATCTGCACCAGATTCGCGATGTGATTCATGGCTAGTTCCGTGGAATCCTCAATGACGATGACCCGCTCCTGTACCGGAATAAAATCGGACAAGGCGTTGAGAAATGTTGTCTTTCCTGAAGAAGTTCCCCCGCTGACGAAGATGTTATAGCCGCAGGCAACCAGTGTTTTCAGATATTCCGCGCATTCTGCAGTCAAAGTGCCGCTTTTTACCATCTGTTCCATGGTAATTCTCTCTCTGGCAAATTTTCTGATGGTGAGAACAGGGCCTCCTGCCGCGACATTTTTATAGACTGCATTGACTCTGCTGCCGCCGGGCAACCTCGCGTCCAAAATCGGGTGCATTTCATTGATTTCCCGATGCACACCCGCCGCAATATTTCTGATGATTTCCTCCAGCTCCTCCGTAGAATCAAAATGCTCATCGGTACAAACCATATCTCCGCCGGTTTCCAAAAAGAATCGATCCTTTCCATTAATCATAATCTCATTGATTGACGCATCTTCTATGTACTCTTCCAGAATCCCCAGCTTGCTTCTGGTCCTCGCATAAAGGGTTCTGATGACAGCGTGAAGTTCTGAAAGTTCTATTTCTTCTGCGTCAGCAAAGACCACATCTTCTATAATTTCCATAGCCTGCTGCCTGCTTAAATTCTCTTCTGCCGCTAGAATTTTCTCACGCACCCTGGCAGTCTTCTCCTCCAGGTACATAGCTCTTTCCCTCTCCATGACCTCCTCCTTCCATAATTTCCCGAGCAAGAATACCGATTTCCATGCCGTAATTCTTCTCAAGACGCAAATCAGTATCCCTCTGAGCCGCGATATAAAGGGTCTGAGGCTCTTGTTCGCAAACCATATCATCTGCAAAATTCTCCACCCGTAAAAGCCTGCCCTGATCAATTCGCTTAAATATTTCCCGGGCAATCCTCTGCCTATATTTCCCAGGACGAACTCGCTGACTATCGCACAGCATAACGGTACAGTCGGCATAGCCCAGCATCTTCCGATTCTCTCGGCTCAGGTGATTGCCCATATCCACGATGAGAAAATCATATTTCCCAAGCTGATCAATCTTGTTCAGAAAGCGGCGCATGAGAAACGGCTTCATTTCGCTGAAGTAGGAATTAATCACGCCCGTGTTTACAAAATCCAACTCTTCCCTTTCTGTAATAAATGCGCTGATAGGAAACTCTTTCTCCTGATCCAGATAATAAAGCAGCTTCATCAAACTCTCCTCCCCATCCTCAGACAAATATTTTCTGGAATCGTCGATGGGGCAGAGATTTAGGTACAAAGATCTGCTACCATAAATTCTGTGCAGCATACAGGCTGTAGCAATGGCTGACGATGTGGTGCCACAGCCGCCGCTTTCTCCGAGAAACACCAGCAGTCTGCAGTTGCTGTCACCTTTGGTTTCAACAACTTTACCTGTTACCTTAAAGTAAATAAAAAGAAGACTGTTCATCAAATTCTGACTTTCCATATAGCGATATAGCCGGTAAGGCGGCTCACCCGTATACTGTACAGCCGCCATATCGCGGACAAGTTCAATGACCCGTTTATCACCTGAAGGCTTCTCCGTCAGAATCAAATCACAAAAGTCACCTTCGGCTATACTGCCTAAAAGATAAAAGCGCATGCAGCTGTCCTCTCTGGCAAGGACAATGGAAAGAGCCTGCGCAAAGGCATGATCCTCCAAAGCAATACCCACTTTTATAATTTCCATACACTCCCTCCTTTCGGTAGGGATATAGTATCATTTTTGTAAATAACTGTCAACCATTTTTTCCTATAATTTTACTTATTTGCTAATTCTTTCAGTTTTTTCAGTGCGCAGCTGAGCCCGCCGATTTCGTCAATCAGCCCCATTTTTACAGCGTCAGAGCCGAATAGTACCGTGCCCACATCGTTGGACATATTTCCTGTCTGATTCATCTTTTCTTCTACATCTGCCTTTGATGCATGAGAATGTTTGACAATAAAATCTACCACTCGTTCCTGCGTCTTTCGCATATACTCAAATGTTGCGTCCGCTGTAATCAGTGTGCCGCTGGTTCTAATGGGGTGCATGGTCATAGTCGCAGTCTCAGCTACAAAGGAATAATCCGCAGAAACGGCAAGAGGAATACCGATGCTGTGACCACCTCCGATGACTAATGTCACAGTTGGCTTTGATAAAGACGCAATCAGCTCCGCAAGGGCAAGCCCTGCTTCCACATCGCCTCCGACAGTATTTAAAATCAGCAGAAGCCCCTTAATATCTGGATTTTCCTCCACTACCACAAGCTGCGGAATCAGATGTTCATACTTGGTAGTCTTGTTATCGCTTGGCAGCGTGGTATGCCCTTCAATGCTGCCGATAATATTGATATACTGATAGTCTGACTGGAAATTTGTTCCTGTCGTTAAAATACCCAGCTCCTTAATCAAATCGCTGGTTTCTTTTTTTTCTTCCTGTTTTTCTTTTTCTTCACTCATATTTTTCACCCTTTCGTCGTAAAATTTAAATATATTATCTGCAAAGGATGTGTAATTTATGCTATTAAGTGAAATCGGAGATAAAGAGGTCATCGACCTTTCCAAAGGCAGCCGTCACGGCTCTTTCTGGGATGCAGAAATTCTCTTTGACGAGCAGACAGGAAAAATCAGAGCGCTGCTTGTGCCCAACTTTGTGTCTAAAAGCCGCTTCACCGCAGGACATGACACCATGCAGCTTCCCTGGGAGTCCATCGTGAAAATCGGCGAGGATATGATTATCTTCCGGTCGTAAATCAGTTTCGACAGAACTTGAAAAATTTTGATAAAATCTTAAGATTTTCTTAGCTTTTCCCGTTTTTCTTGAAAATAAGACTTTAGTAGGATATACTATAATAGATGAACTTTGTTAGGGAACGGGAAAAAGAGATGAAGAAGAAATTTCAAAATTGGTACGGGACGCATATGGACAAGTGGATTCCTGCCTATGCGTTTTTTTCATTGATAGGCTGCTTTGTATGGAACTGTCTCGTCTACTCTATTACACAGCATCTGGGCTCAAATCTTTACCATTATGACTTTACGACGGGCTTTGACCGCAGCGTGCCCTTTTGTCCTGCTTGGGTATCAATCTATGTACTCAGCTTTCCTTTCTGGGTCATCAGCTACGCTTTGACAGCGAGGGAAAACAGCAAGGAATTTTGGTATCGCTTTGTCTTTGCCGATATGCTTGCAAGAGTCGTCTGCGGTGTGTTCTTTCTGCTGATTCCGACTACTAATGTAAGGCCAGAAATTACTGGTGACGGATTCTGGGACAACGCCATGGCATTCATCTATGCAATGGATATGCCCTACGACCTGTTTCCGTCTATCCACTGTTTGGCAAGCCTGATGTGCTATCTGGGAATCCGAAAATGCAGTACGCTTCCAAAGACTTATCGATATGGAACTTTGGTATTTGCAATTCTGGTTTTCATCTCCACCCAGTTTACCAAGCAGCACTATATCGTCGATGTCATCGGCGGCATCACCGTTGCTCTTGGCTGTTTTACGCTGAGCATGCACTGCAATGCTTACAAACTGCCCGAGCGGCTCTTTGCAAAAATACATATGAAAGTATTTGGAGACTACTGCAATGAGTCATAAGAAAAAAATTATTTTTAACTGCATATTTCTGCTGGTTTGTTTTGCCCTTACCATGTACTACGTCTTTCACGGTCAGGACTTTTCCAAGATCATGTCCTATGTGAAAGATGCCCACAGCCTTTACTGGCTCCTCGGAGTAGTGCTGGTCATCGGCTTTATTCTCGGCGAATCAGTGATTATATTTTATCTGATGAGAAGTCTTGGGAAGCAACCAAAGCTGAATCACTGTTTTCTCTACTCTTTTGTAGGATTCTTCTTCAGTCTGGTTACACCATCTGCCACTGGCGGACAGCCTGCTCAGGTTTTGTTCATGAAAAAGGACAAACTGCCTGTGCACCTGTCGACTCTGGTGCTTTTACTTGTCACCATTACCTACAAGCTGGTTTTGGTCATTATCGGAATTGCAGTTCTGATTTTAAGACCCTCTTTCGTCATGACCTGCCTTGATCCAATTATGCACTGGGTTTGGCTTGGGATTTTCCTAAACGTCCTGTGTGTAGGCGGCATGCTATGCCTGGTATTTTCACCCGGTCTTGCAAAACGCATTGTTATGGCGTGCTTCTTTCTTCTAAAAAGGTTTACCAGCTCAAAAAAAGTCCACAGCTTTGAATCAAAGCTTTCCGGCAGTATGGATAAATACAGCGCTGCTGCTAGCTATTTTGAACATCACAAGAGGATTCTGTTCAACGTTTTGGCATTGACATTCCTGCAGAGAATTTTTTTATTCTTTATCACATGGCTAGTACTTTGTTCCTTTGATATCACAGGGATTAATGCCCTTGAGGCCGTTACCCTGCAGGCGATGATTTCCGTTGCAGTCGACATGCTTCCGCTGCCTGGTGGTATGGGAATCAGCGAGCACTTGTTTCAGGCGGTGTTCTTGCCGATTTGCGGCAGTGTGCTGACCATTCCTGTCATGATTGTCAGCCGCGGAATCAGCTTTTACACACAGCTTTTCATCAGTGCGGTCTTTACTGTTATTGCATATTTTGTTGTATTTAGAGAGGGAAAAGAGAAAAAAAATGATCGGATTTTATAACTACACAGTAATACTTACTTATATGAGTCTTTTATCAGCTATGATCGGCATGACTTTTGCCACCACAGGGCACTTCAAAATGGCAGTCTTTTGCCTCGCCCTTTCTGGCTTTTTCGATATGTTTGACGGAAAGGTTGCCAGACGCAAATTGGACAGAACCGATGACGAAAAACTCTTCGGCATTCAGCTGGATTCCCTTTGTGATGTCGTTGCCTTTGGCGCCCTGCCGGGACTTCTGTGCTATTGTCTGGGGGTTCGCGGCAGTCTGGGCATGCTTGCAATCGGCTTTTACTGTATCTGCGGCGTCATCAGGCTGGCTTTTTTCAACGTAATCGAAACCAACAATTTCTTTTCAGAAGAAGAACACGAAAAGGTTTATCATGGACTTCCGATTACTTCTATTGCAGTGATTCTGCCGCTAATTTTTCTGCTTCGCTTTGTGGTAACCACCCGAGCTTTTGTCTTGATTCTCATCGTCATGCTCTTTGGCACAGGTACTCTGTTCATCGCTGACTTTAAAATGAAAAAGCCTAGCAATAAGGTTCTCGCTCTGCTGGTTCTCATTGTGGCAGCTGCCATCGCTGTAACCTTTGCTTATTCAAAACATCTGCTGCCTGCGGCGCTGGTGTAACGAGGTAGGAATTATGGACTGCAAAGACAGAAAAGGAAATATCATCTACACCGACGATGGTCAGGACAAACTTCTAGAAAAACTTTACAGTAGCGCCTGCGGGCGCTTCCTTTTGCGTTTTTTGATACCCCCCCAAATTTCAAAATTTGGAGGTTTTTTCCTGTCCCGCAAAATCTCTCGTATTGCAATCGAGCCATTTATTCGTAAAAATCAAATCGACATGACTCAGTACGAATCTCGTAAATTTTGTTCCTATAACGATTTTTTCACCAGAAAAATTAAACCAGAATGCCGTCCTATTGACCTAACGGAAACGCATCTTATCGCACCTTGTGACAGCAGACTTACCGTTTATCCCATCACATCAGACAGCCGGTTTACAATTAAGAATACAGAATATACGATGAAAAGTCTGCTCCGCGATGAAGATGCTGCCAAAGCATATGAAGGAGGTCAGCTGCTGCTTTTTCGCCTTACGGTTAAAGATTATCACCGGTACTGCTATCCAGACAGCGGAATTCTAAGCAAAATCCATAAAATCCCCGGTGTCTTTCACACAGTCAACCCCATCGCAAACGACTATTTTCCCATTTACAAAGAAAACACACGCTCCTACTGCTATCTGGAAAGTGCGGTCTTTGGCACCATGCTGATGATGGAGGTCGGCGCTTTGATGGTTGGAAAAATCTGCAACTACGAAGAAAACTGTACAGTCGTGCGCGGCACGGAAAAAGGACGCTTTGAATTCGGCGGTTCTACTATTATCCTTTGCCTTCCAGCAGGAAGCGCCATCATCGACCCGGATATTTTAGCCAATACATCAGCAGGATTTGAAACTCGGGTCAAGTATGGCGAAAAAATTGGTATACACCAAACAGAGAATGCTTTAACTTAAAACGATTCATTCTTGAAAAAAGTGTATAAAAAAATTTTTGAATCTTAACCGAGAATCAGAAAACATATAAAAAATGTATAAAAATCTTGGAAAATATTCTTAATGTTCATCACGATGCGAACTTATAATTATTTCTTGAAGAAAAAACTTGCATTATATGCAAATTTTCTTTAAGATTTATCCATCATCTTGCAAGAAATACAAGAAGTATGAAATCGCTAACTATAAACTTTATACATCTTTTTTTAAAAATCGCAGTTTAGGTTAAGTTTCTCACACTATAGTAACTTCTACAGCAAAATTTCCTATAGTTCTTGACAAAACTATCTGACAGGTATAAAATGACCATATTGAAAAGTTCATATTGAATCTTCAGGGCAGGGTGTAATTCCCGACCGGCGGTATAGTCCGCGAGCGCTTCCCGCGCTGATCCGGTGTGATTCCGGAACCGACAGTACAGTCTGGATGGAAGAAGATATTTCTTGTTTCGTTTTATGATGCTCTGGAATTTTTAGTTCCAGAGTTTTTTATAGGCGAAGCATATTTTGCAAACTAAAGTCCTGAATTCATGTCGATTCAGGACTTTTTATTTAGAAAGAAACATAGCAACCGCATGAAACTTTGTTTTCGTACTTTTCGACGATTTTTTACGAAAAGGTACTAAAAATCAACAGTTATTCGATGCTAACCCAGAGGCTTTCACGGCTGTCAATCAAAATTTTACATCAGTTTTGGTTCATCACGCCTTTATTTGCGCACAAATTTTCCATTATATGAGATTTTATTCTTTAATTTCCATATAATAGGCTGCACAGATTAAAAGTTTTAGTACCTTTTTTGAAAAAAACCGAAATAAGTACTAACAGCTAGTCTCCATGCTCTTTCATGCATTTGCTTTGTGGAAAGGAATACCTCCTATGGACAAAAAATATATGAGGCTTGCCATCAATCTTGCGAAAAAGGGCGCCGGTTATACCGCCCCTAACCCGCTGGTCGGCGCAGTTATCGTAAAGAATGACAAGATTATCGGACAGGGTTTTCACGAAAAGTACGGACAGCTTCATGCTGAGCGCAACGCTCTTGCAGACTGCAGAAGTCGTGGAAATGACCCAAAAGGCGCGTCTATCTACGTGACCCTGACGCCCTGCTGTCACTACGGCAAAACGCCGCCTTGCACGGAGGCAATCATTGAAAGCGGTATTTCCCATGTCATCATCGGTTCCCGCGATCCCAATCCGCAGGTTTTAGACAAAAGTATCGAGCTCCTGAAAGCTGCCGGAATCAAAGTCACAACCGATTTCCTTCGCGAAGAATGCGACCAGCTGAATCCAATCTTTTTCCACTATATCACCTGTCACACTCCTTATGTGACGCTGAAATATGCCATGACTATGGACGGGAAAATTGCTACCTTCGCCGGTCATTCCCAGTGGATTACAGGCGAGACTGCCCGTGCAAAGGTTCATCAGGACAGACATCTGTACACAGCGATTATGGTCGGTATTGGTACAGTTCTTGCTGACGATCCACTCTTGACCAGCAGACTGGCTGATGGCAGCGGAAAAAATCCGATTCGCATTATCTGCGACAGCAGTCTTCGCACACCTCTCACGTCAAAGATTATAACTACCGCTTCCGAAGTGAAAACGATGATTGCTACAGCAGAAAATGATCCTGCGCGCCACGCACCTTATCTGGAAAAAGGTTGTAAAATTCTAGTGGTTCCAAAGGATGCTTCCGGCTCTATCGACCTGAAAATCTTGATGGTGCTTCTGGGCACCATGAAAATAGATAGTATTCTTTTGGAAGGAGGCGCTGCTCTGAACTGGTCGGCGCTGCATGCCGGCATTGTCAACAGACTGCAGGCATATATCGCCCCGAAGATTTTCGGAGGAAAAAATGCCCTCTCCCCTGTTGCCGGAGACGGCGCCGAATTTCCTTCGGAAGCTGTTAAACTGACTAATTCGAAGATTACCGCCATCGGCGAAGATTTACTCATAGAAAGCGAGGTTTTGCCATGTTTACAGGAATTGTAGAAGAGTGCGGCACCGTAACAGCTGTTCAGAAAAATGCCGCTTCGGCGGTTTTACACATCGGCTGCAAAAAAATCCTGTCTGACATTCATCTGGGTGACAGCATTGCAGTAAACGGCGTCTGCCTAACTGTCACAAGCTTTAACGGAAGCAGCTTTTCCGCTGATGTCATGCACGAAACTCTGAACCGGTCCTCTCTAGGGGCTTTATCCGCAGGTAGCCGGGTCAATCTGGAGCGTGCTATGGCAGCGGGCGGCAGATTCGGCGGACATATCGTCAGCGGACATATCGACGGCACGGGCACGATTACCCAGATTCAAAAGGACGACAATGCAGTCTGGTACACCATCAACTGCGGTGATCAACTGCTAAAATATATCATAGAAAAAGGCTCCATCGCCATCGACGGAATCAGCCTGACAGTAGCGCGGCTTGAGCACCGAAGCTTTTCTGTCTCCATCATTCCCCACACCTTATCTGAAACCATACTGGCAGATAAAAAGTCGGGGGATATCGTCAATCTGGAAAACGACTGTATCGGAAAATACGTGGAGCGGCTGCTCTCCCTTGAAGATCCCAACGCTGCTCCTGCGAAAAAAGAAAGTAACATCACCGCCGCGTTTCTTGCAGAACACGGATTCAATTATTAGAAACAAAAAAGAAAGGAAAATCACCATGAAAGAATTTGAGTTCAGTACAGTAGAAGAAGCCTTGGAAGATTTGCGCCAGGGTAAAATCATTCTCTGCACCGATGATCCGGACAGAGAAAACGAAGGCGATTTCATCTGCGCCGCAGAGTTTGCCACGACTGAAAACGTCAACTTTATGGCGGTTCATGGCAAAGGTCTTATCTGCATGCCGATGAGCGAAGAAATCTGCAGGAAACTCCAGCTTCCCCAGATGGTTGACAACAACACTGACAACCACTGCACCGCCTTTACCGTTTCCATCGATCATGTAGACACCACGACCGGCATTTCCGCTGAGGAACGTGGACTGACCGCCAGAAAATGCGTCTCAGGTGACGCAAAACCAGAGGATTTCCGTCGTCCCGGTCACATGTTTCCGCTGCTTGCAAAGCCGCAGGGCGTTTTGGAGCGGAACGGCCATACAGAAGCAACCGTAGACCTGATGCGCCTTGCTGGGCTTTCCGAATGCGGTCTGTGCTGCGAAATCATGCGGGAAGACGGCACTATGATGCGCACCCCGCAGTTGAAAGAACTTGCTGCCAAATATGACTTAAAATTCATCAGCATCAAAGCTATCCAGGAATACAGAAAAAAACACGAAAACCTGGTAGAATGCGTCGCTGTTACCAAACTGCCAACCAAATACGGCAACTTTATGGCACACGGCTATATCAATAAACTCAACGGCGAGCATCATATCGCATTGGTCAAAGGAGATATCGGAGACGGAGAAAATCTTTTGTGCCGTGTACACTCTGAATGTCTGACCGGCGACGCCTTCGGTTCGGCTAAGTGCGACTGCGGCGAGCAGCTTGCCGCTGCCCTGACCCAGATTGAGGCAGAAGGCAGAGGCATTCTCCTCTACATGCGGCAGGAAGGCAGAGGCATCGGCTTAATCAATAAACTGAAAGCTTATGAACTACAGGATCAGGGTATGGATACCCTGGAAGCCAACCTTGCCCTGGGTTTTGCGGGCGATCTTCGCGAATACTATATCGGCGCGCAGATTCTAAAAGATCTGGGCGCGAAAACCCTGCGGCTTTTAACCAACAACCCACAGAAGGTTTACGAACTGTCCGAGTTCGGCATGGACATCACAGAGCGCGTGCCGATTCAGATGCCTGCCACCGCCCACGACCTGTTCTATCTGAAAACCAAACAGGAAAGAATGGGACACATTCTGGATTATAAATAAACCATACGTCAAATCTTTCCCGGAGAGCTGCACTGCTCTTACTGTATAACGCTCCGGAAATGATATTGACAAAAATCTAATCTTAAGATAGGAGAAATAAAACATGAAAATTTATGAAGGAAAATTAGTATCAAAAGAAATCAAAGTTGGCATCGTATGCGCCAGATTTAACGAATTTATCGTATCAAAGCTGCTTGGCGGCGCCCTGGACGGTCTAAAACGTCACGACGTTAAAGAAGAAAACATTGAAATTGCATGGTGTCCAGGCGCTTTTGAAATTCCTCTCATTGCACAGAAAATGGCAAAGTCCGGAAAATACGACGCGGTCATCTGTCTTGGCGCAGTAATCCGCGGCACTACCTCCCACTATGATTACGTCTGCGCAGAAGTTTCCAAAGGCGTTGCTTCCGTCTCTTTAGCTGCGGATATTCCTGTGATGTTCGGTATTCTGACTACAGACAACATCGAGCAGGCCATCGAAAGAGCCGGCACAAAAGCTGGAAACAAAGGCTATGACTGTGCAGTTGGCGCAATCGAGATGGTGAATCTGATTGGGGAGATTGAGAAATAATTCGCGTTCCCAAAAAGCAACATATTAAAATTGTATAAGCGAAAAGTACTGACCAGCATATCTTTCGAAGAACTAAAAACTATAAAATGAATTTTTCAGCCCAAGGAACCTGCCGGCAAAGCAAGCCCCTTGGGTTGTTCTTCAAATCACCCTGCCTCCTCTTCTTCCCTTTCCGATTTCAATCAGGCCCTCCGATTCCAATGTATGAAGCAATTTTCGCGCCTTATCATCGCTAAGTCTGATTCCCCTCTTTGATAGCTCCCACAAAATCGCAGTGCGCCCAATGCCGGAATCAGCGTCCGTATGTCTGCTTATAATATCCAGCACTAGCTCCCTAATATCTGTCGGCTTTGGCTCAGTACCAATTACTTCCCGCTGCGGTAACACGGTAGCGCCGATTCCCTTCGGCAACTCTCCAAGAAGCAGATAGTAGTCTGCTGCATTTTTTAACTCACGCACATTACCCGGCCATGAGTACTGCGCAAGTGCAGTCTTCTCCTCGGCAGTCAGCCTCTCGTAAGATTCGCCGAGAAAAACCTCCATCAGCTTTGGAATTTCTTCCGGTCGTTGACGCAGAGGCGGTAGTTCAACAGGAATATTGCTGAGCCTATAATATAAATCCTCTCGAAACTCTTTTTGAGCAATGGCTTCCCGCAGATCCTTGTTGGTGGCAGCCAAAATCCGAATATCTACATCGATGACCTTATCACTGCCAAGACGCATAATCTGCTTTTCCTGCAGCACACGCAGAAGTCTTGCCTGCAGATTTAAAGACATATCTCCGATTTCGTCCAGAAAAATAGTACCCTTGCTGGCCTGCTCAAAGAGACCGGTCTTTCCGTTGACTGACGCACCGGTAAAAGCGCCCTTTTCGTAGCCGAACAGTTCACTTTCCAGAAGTGACTCCGGCAGCGCCGCACAGTTAATCGCCACAAACGGCTGACTGTTTCTCCAGGAGTAATTATGAATAGACTGTGCAATCATTTCCTTTCCGGTGCCGCTTTCTCCGCTGATTAAAACTGTATAATCCGAAAGCGCAGCTTTCTTTGCAATCTCGATGGATTTACGCATGGCAGAACTTTCACAGCATATATCGTCAAAGGTGTATTTCGCTACCAATCCGCTCTTTACAAGCTGCTTATTCAGTGCGTTTTCCATGTTCTTAATGTCCTTGACATCATTAAACAGCAGCGAATATCCAATCACCTGATCCACAATTTTTACATCAATCTTGGTGACAATATAATTGCCTCCGTAAAATTTTACCAATCGATTGTCAAATTCTTCATGACGTATCATCTCCACCATATCATCATCAAAAAAGGAGGAAACACTGACGCCCTCTCTATCGTCAATACCAAGCAGCGTCTGTGCTTTATCATTGACATATACAGTGCGAAGCTCCTTATCCAAAATCAAAACAGCATTTTGCGCATCCCTAATCGTTCGCTTAAGCATTTTTGTCTTGAGATGCTCCGTTACATAGCGCTCATTGATGCCCTTGTTGTTTTCAGCTACCAGCTGGGTGTACTTCAAAAGATTTCTCGTCACACTTTCGTTATGCAGTCCCAGCTTATTGATAATCGTAATAAAAGTGTTCACATCGATATATCTGTTCTGGATGTTAATCGCTTTTTTAATAAACGATGGCACTTTTTCATCCGGTGTAATGGCAATGGTGATTTCACGATACTGCGCCTCATTTTCCCCTTCTAAATAGGGAATCAGATGTAAATGATTGAGTCCCATCTCATACAGGTTATTGGTAACCTGCAGCGTGCTTTCTCTCGAATCGTTGACCACAAGCACATTGGTTCCTTCCGGAATACTGAAAACCTCAGGCAAAAACTGCCGCTGAATGGTTCTTCCCATAACAATGACCTTGTCCAGCGAAGAAGTATAATCCTTCATTGCGTAAACTCGGTCTTCATATAAAACAACAAACAAATCTGCATCTATCAGCGCCTCATGGTTCAGTTCTTCGAGAAAACAAATTCTGCCCTCAACATATTCTCCCAGCACGTACTTTAAATTCCGTAAAAGCAAATCACATACTGCAAAATTTTCTCTGTTATTAAATACCAAACATACGTTCTTCATCAATCTTCCCCTTTCCTTGCTCATTTTCCTTTATCGGATAATTATAAGATAATAATCCCATTTTTGCAATAAAATTTCCTATTTCTTTCCTGACTTTTACTTAATTTCTCTTTTTTCTGTACTGGCACGCTTTTTGCTATATAATTAATAGCGCGCAACTAAAATTTTACAAATCTAAAAAACAAGAAAGAAAGGTAGAAACTATGTTTGCACTCTTTGAACAGTTTACAAATTTCCTCTACGGACTGCCGCTTCTGATCGTAATACTGGTCACCGGCATTTACTTAACCCTTCGCACCGGATTTTTTCAGCTCCGTCACTTCGGACATATTATAGGCAGTCTCTTCAACAAAGAGCGCCGCAGCGGCGGAGCCGATGATAAGAAAAAACTAACTCCTTTCCAGGCCATTTCCATCGCTATCGGCGGTACAGTCGGCGTCAGCAATATGAGCGGTGTCGCTACTGCCATTGCAACAGGAGGCCCAGGCGCCCTCTTCTGGCTATGGGTTGCCGCTCTTTTAGGCATGATTATCAAAATGGCAGAAGTTACACTGGCTGTTTATTACAGAGAATCCACTCCCGGCGGCGAATTCCGCGGCGGTCCTACTTATTACATGCAGAAAGGTCTGGGTCAGGAAAAAGGATATAAATTCTGGAAAGTCTTTGCTGTTATTTTCGGCGGCTGTATCTTTATGACATGGTTCATCACATTACAGAACTACACCGTATCTGAAGCTGTCGGCAACACCTTTGGACTGCCTCTCATCGTACCTGCGATTCTTTACGTAATCGGAATTTACATCGTCATCATCGGTGGTATCAAAAAGGTCGGCGTTGTTGCCTCCTATCTGACACCGATTATGTGCACTTTTTACATCATCGCAGCTATCGCTATCCTGATTATCAACGCTAACCAGTTGCCTCACACCTTCGCTATGATCTTTAAAGGTGCATTCTCCACACAGGCTGCTTCCGGCGCTTTCCTTGGCGCAACAGTGGCTTACGCTATGCGACTTGGCTTTGCTCGCAGCGTATACAGCAACGAAGCCGGTTGGGGTACTTCGCCAATGGTACACGCTACTGCAAACACAGATCACCCTGTAAAACAGGGACTGATGGGCGCCTTTGAAGTATTCATGGACACCATCGTCGTATGTTCCCTGACAGGACTTGTTATTATTGTAACTGGTTACTGGGACAGCGGTCTGCAGGGAGCGACCCTGACACTGACAGCTTTCGAATCCGTCATCGGCTCCTTCGCAAGAATTATGATCGCTATCAGTATCTTCCTGTTCGGCATGACCACTTCCACGGGCTGGTTCACCTACTATCAGGTTATTTTAGACCATGCTCTGAAAGGAAAAGATAAAGTGAAGAAAATTGCTTCCAAAGTATTCCTCATCGGAACACCGCTGTGGGGTCTTATCGTAACTGTACTGACTGTATACGGAAACGGCACCCCTGCACAGCTTTGGGTCATTGCAGACTTTACTACTGTATTCCCAACCTTCTTTAACGTTGCAACCCTGTTCCTGCTCAGCGGCACTTTCATCAAGCTGTTAAAGGACTACCGTGCACGTTACCTGGGTGAAGGCAAAATCGACCCGGATATGCACCTGTTCTTTGAGGATAAAGAAAAAGCACAGAAAAAGGACGCATAAAACATGGATACATTATTTTACAACGGAATTGTAAGCACATTGGATGGGCAGGATACCATAGCAAATGCCGTTGGAATTACCGACGGACGAATCACCTTTGTCGGTTCTGACGAGGAAGCTGCTTTGCTTTCCTGTAAAGAACGCATCGATTTGAAAGGAAAAATGATGCTGCCCGGCTTTGTTGACAGCCACCTGCACATGCTCCACTACGCTTTTGTGGAAAACTCCGTCAAACTCTTCGACTGCCGCAGTGTGCAGGACGTTTTGGACGCTGCAGCTAAAAGACTTGAAATCAGAAAGGAAAAACCGCTGTCATGGCTCTTTGGCCGCGGCTGGAACGAGGAACTTTTCGACGTGCCCAAGTATCCAGACAAAAAGGACCTGGACGCACTGGCAGATGACATTCCTATTATCATGGTTCGCGTCTGCGGACACACCGCAGTATGCAACTCCTGCGGGCTGGAAAGGCTGAAGGAGATCAAAGAATACCCGGAAATCTGCCGTGACGTAGATGAAGTTCACGGCATTCTGAAGGAAAATGCTGTTCAGTTCTTCTATTCTGTATTGGATGCTCCCAGTCAGGAAGAGATCGAAGATTACATCAAATTCGGTATCAGCAAACTAAACGAGGCAGGTGTCACCGCTATTCAGTCTGATGACCTTGCTTCCCTTCCGGGTAAAAACTGGCGCAGAATTATGTCTGCTTTCAAAGCCCTGGACAATCGCAAGGAAATGAATCTTCGTATCTATGAACAATGCCTCTTTGAGAGATTTGTGGATTTAAAGGATTTTCTAAAGGAAGGCTATCGAACTGGTCAGCAAGGCGACTTCTTCACAATCGGTCCGGTCAAGCTACTGCAGGACGGTTCCCTGGGCGCAAGAACCGCTGCTCTGTCGCAGCCTTATGAGGGAGATTCTTCCAATACAGGTCTGATTATCTATGAGCAGGAGGAACTCAACGAAATCGTCGCCTGCTGCGACAAATATCACATGCAGATTGCTGTACACTGCATCGGAGACAGGGCTATGGATATGGTAATCAAAGCCATCGAAGCCTCCCCTTACAGAAAGGATAATCCGAAAGACAGGCACGGCATTGTCCATGCGCAGATTACCAGTCAAAAGGTGCTGGACGATATGAAGGAAAATCATATCATTGCATACATTCAGCCGGTATTTCTCGATCTGGATATGGATATTGTAGAATCCCGAATCGGCAGCCACCGTATGGATAAAGTCTACGCTTGGAAATCCATGCTGGACATGGGCATTCCCGTGTCCGGCGGCTCCGACGCACCGGTTGTAAGCTTTGATGTACTGGAAAACATCTACTTTGCTGTCACAAGAAAAAACATTCACGGACAGCCGGAGGAAGGCTGGATTCCTGAGGAGGCCATGTCTGTTCACGAAGCGGTTCGTCTCTTCACCAAAGACGCAGCCTACTCTTCCTACTCCGAGGAAATAAACGGCACCATCGAGGTCGGTAAATACGCCGATTTAGTCGTTCTGAACCAAAATATATACGATATCCCGCCTGAAAAAATCAAAGATGCTCAGGTCGAGATGACAGTATTAAACGGAAAAGTAATCTATCAAAAATAATTGCATACTGTCTTACGCAAAAGGACGTCCCAAATCATCAGGACGTCCTTTGCTATTTTCTTTATTTTTACTTCACATCACATACAGCGCCAAAGCCGCCGTCATAATCAAAATAGCCGCTATCTTTTTCCGTAGCATAGCTTCCTTTAAGAACACCGCCGACAACACCGCAGATAAAATGATACTCATACGAAAAATCGTTGTTACCACATTGACATCAGCAAAAATCAAGGCTTTATAGAAAAAGATATATCCGCCGCCAAGCAAAATAGCGCCTAATACGATTTTTACCAGGTCCCCTGCCGCCAAGGACCATGCCTTTTGCCGGTGCCTGCTCCTTGGTTTTTCCTCTTTCTGCTTCGCCAGATACAAAATCCACATCATAATCATTACGATAAAATACCGTATCCCACTGGCAAAATTGCTGTCTACCGGTGAGCTGTCCATCTTCGTCAAGATATGAGAAACCGATATACATGCAGCAGACAAAACCTCATACACAATCCATTTTCGACTGGCACAGTTTTTCTCCTGCGATGATTTATTTTCCTCGTCTCTTTCAATCATCAGCACAGTCCCCGCTGCCATCAACACTGCGCCTGCCAGCATAGCGCCTGAGATATGTTCCCGCAGTATCACCGCACTTAGAACCATCGTCATAACAATGGACAGATTTTGCAGTGCCAGCACCACGCTGACCGGACCGTCTTTCAGCCCCAGATAATAGAAAACCCAAGATATGCCCAGAAAAAAACCGGAAGCCGTCAAAAGAGGCCAGCTTTCCACCAGCCCCCATTGATTGAAGCTGCCAAACAGGATTGCCGCTGCTGCAAACATGCAAAAGATGATGGTATTACTCAGGCCGTTGACCCAGTAAACATCCGCCTTTCCCATGCCTGCCTTTGTCGCAACCACAGAACTTCCGCCAAGGATTGCGGACATCCCTGCCAAAATCAAACCGATTATCTGCATGCCCACTGGATAAACTTATGCAGATCTTCGCCCAGCTTAGCCGCTGTCACTTCACCTAAGTACGGCATATGACCTGATTCATAGGCTTCAAACTGAATCCGGTCTTTGGGCAAATCATGTGATGCAACCAAATACTCCGTATAGCCCAAAGTCGTTACCATGTCATAGTATCCGGTTCCAAACATAACTTTCATCTTCGGATTTTTGCGCATAGCGCTTTCAAGACACTTAACCGGCGGTTTCATGGTATGAAAATCCCAGCTTTCGCTGACGTCCATGGTTAAATTATCGTACAGATCGTCATTTTCTATGGTCAGTTCCTTTTTCATCATACTGTTAAAACAGTGGACAAAAGCAGGCATCGCCATTGCGCTGATTGCATCGTCACCGAACATATCATAAGTAGAAATATCCTCCAATGCGTCCATTTTGAACCTGCCGTCATAACGACTGAGACGGTATCCCTCTTTCGCCATACCGATTAAAGGATAATTCTTTGTTTCTACCCGCAAATTCAGTTTCAAAAGGGTTTCCGCATCCAGCCCTGTGAAATACTCCAGTCTTTCCAAAATATGGTTTTTCTCCCCTTCTTCAAGACGGCTGCCAAGGGCCAGCGCCGGCAGATATTCCCGATATGCAAATTCCGAAGCTTCCTTTGTAAAGTCTTCCAAGGACGGCTTTCCATCCTGATGGTGCAGCCAGTAGCTTGCCGCAATGGAGCTAAAATTCAGTACTGCTGTATCTACAGGAAACGGTGTTTGTCCGTGATCCAGCGCCGTTCCCAGCATAACCACACCGCTTAAATGGAGCGTATTGCAGCTGCTAAGGCCTGTTCCCTCGTTATAGAAAATCTTATCTGCAACCAGTGCATTTCTAATGGTTCCGTAGCTTTCACCCATGACAAACAGCGGAGCGTTCCATCTGTCGTGACTGCTCAGCCATTTGTTCATAAGCTGCACAATTTCAATGGCGTCTCCGTCAGACGAATAGTATTTATGCTTTGCCTCGTTTTTCATCAGGCGGCTATAACCACAGCCCACTGGATCGATGAGCACAATATCACAAATATCCAAAATCGTATCAGGGTTATCTTCCATTTCAAAAGGCGGCATAAAATCCATGGAAACTGCGTCGCCAAACTTTATTCTTTTTGGACCAAGAGCGCCCAGATGAATCACAGCGCTGGAAGAACCCGGCCCGCCGTTATAGGCAAAGAGCACCGGTCTTCCTGCCTCGCTGCAGTCGGTACGCTCATAAGCTATGGTATATGCTGTCGCCTCAGCCTCACCGCAATCATCGAAAAAGGTCCATTCCTCAGTTGCTGCTTTATAAGCGACTTCTTCATCCCGCAAGATGCAGCTTTTCTCTGTCAAATAGGATTTTGTTTTCTCGATTTTCATTTCTATCTCACCCTTTCACCAGCCAGGAATACTGCTTCCGGCTTATGATACATGACAGAAATATCCTGTTCCGGTTTTCCGCTCACCAGAATCAAATCAGCAGCTAAACCTTCCTTAATTTCGCCAGTTTCTTTTTCAATGCCAAGAATTTCAGCATTGTACTTAGTCGCCTGCAGCAAAATATCCAAATCTTTCATGCCGCAAAGTTCCTTTCTGAAACGGAATTCGATGCCCTCCTCGTACTGATCCATGCCTACAGTACTGTCTGTCGCAAAGCCCAGTTTCAGTCCTGCTTCATAGGCAGATTTAATTCTGCCCGCTGTCAGTTTCAGCATATTTGCCAGCTTTTCTAAAAGAAATTCCATTTCAGGCGGTGTCTGCGCCGGATTCTGGTACATTGCAGAAAGGGTCGGTACCAAATAGCAATTCTTCTTTCCCATCAGAATTTCGATGGTTTCATCGCTGATGAATGACGCATGTTCCACGGTTCTTACCCCGCTTTCAATACTGAGACGGATTGCGCCGTCGCCATGAGCATGAGACGCTACATAAGCGCTCTTTAAATCTGCTGCCTCAATAATCGCCTCTATTTCTCTTTTGGTAATAATCGGCTGTACCGGAATGCCCTGCTTGTGGAAAGCGGAGCCTGACGCCATAATTTTTACAAAATCGGCGTGTTCAGCTAACTCCTTTCTCACCAGCTTCATCAGCTCGTCAGGACCATCGCCCCACTTATACATATCATAGATAATATCCGCTTCTTCAATTTCTGTCGTTGAAATGATATGTCCGCTGGAAATGACTCTAGGTCCTGTCATCAAGCCAGACGCAAAAGCATCACGAACATAATTTGCAACACGCAGCGGTGTGCCGCAGTCTCTCAACGTTGTAAATCCGTAATCCAGATACCGCTTGCTGACCTCTGCGGTTTTCATGAACAACTTCATCGGATTTCTCATCATATCCGCCGTGAAGTAACGAATTCCAATTAAATGGGTATGGGTATCCATCAGCCCCGGCAGCAAAGTTTTGCCGCCGCAGTCGATGACTTCACCCTCATAGTTTTCCTTTGGCCTGTCATAGACTGCTGAAATTTTCCCATTTTCTATTTCAACTGCGCCGCATTCACTCTCCACACCGCCAGACAAAGCACCTACTAATCTGCAACGATTCAATAACATGATTCCATCTCCTCCTTTTCAATAAAATCTCTGATATCTTGAGATAATTTTTCTCCGCTTTCTTCGCCTACGTAAGACATATGCCCCGATGGATACTCTCTCAGAATCACCTGCCCTTTCTCAGCATCCAGATGTCCCGCCGCATAGCGCGCCTGCCCGATGGTAGTTACCAAATCATATACGCCGTTGGTCAGCAGTACCCGAAGGCTCGGATTTCTGCGCAGCGCCGCCCGCAGATATTCCAGCGGTGTCTTTATTCCGTCAAACTTCCACATACCATTTACATTGAAATTGATGATGTGGTATGGCATATCAATGTCAATTCCCAGTTCTTCTGCCAGTTTCAGGAATCCACCACGGAAAGCAGGTGTATAGCGTCCCATAGCGCCGTCATCTGCAACAGGGTCTGCCATACCGATTTGACCGCTTGCATGCATGACAAATCTGCCGTCATACATGCCGATTTCCTGGCCCTCATCGCCGAGGAGCTCCTTGCTGAACTCGCTAAGACTGATGCGGTCATTCTTTTTCTTTAAATAAGATGGAGAAAGTCCTGTAAAATAGGTCAGTTTCTCGATGAAAGACTTCGTCTCTGCTTCGGTCATTCTGTTTCCACGGTATAATCCAGCGAGAAGTTCCTTTCCTGCAAAGGCGTCCGCCTCCGCTATAAATGCGTGTAAATCAGGTTTCTCTTCCCGATTAAAATACCAGTTACACGCCGCCATAGTCGGCAGATCCAGCACCATCTTCTCAACACCGTATTCGTCCCACCAGTTTGGCTGCGGATTCACATTGAGTCCCGTTCCCATCATGATAATGCCATCGATGGTAATGCCCTTTGATACAGCGCCTGTACAAATCGGTCCGCCCATAAGAATTGACGGAATCACACAAGCACGCATCGTTCCGTAGCTTTCACCCATGAGATATTTTGGACTGGCCCAACGATTTTCTTTTCTAATCCAATCTTCGATGAATCTCGCAAAAATTTCACCATCTTTTTCGTAGGAATAAGCCTCCGCCTGCCTTGTTTCCTCTATAATCTGGCTCCAGCCTGTTCCCATCGGATCGATGATAACAACGTCGCAAAGATCCAAAAAGCAATTAGGATTTTCTTCAAGTTCAAATGGCGGTACTGTCTGCGGCGCGGTAGGATTTTCAAGTCTAATGCGCTTCGGCGCCAAAAGTCCTGTATGCAGCCACAGAGCCGAAGAACCCGGTCCTCCATTAAAGGCAAATATCACCGGTCTGTCCTGAGAAGATTCAACATCTGTCCGCACATAAGAATATGTAAACATCGTGCCAAGCAATGCTCCGTCTTCTCCGTAAACAGGATAATCGCCGCAGCAGGTTTTATAAGAAATCTCAATTCCACCTGCAGCCGCTTTGCCTTCTGATTCAAATTTTCTCAAAATAGCTTCCATTTCAAATACTCCTTTTCAGATGCCGTTTATCTTGCTTCTGCAGCAGCTTCGCGTTCTTTGATTTCTTTCTGCATTTGCGGAATCTGCTTTTCAATCTTCGCAATATACAGGAACAGCAGTGCGATTACAGCAAAGGCGATTGCCGGTATGGTAATATTTTCAGCAAAGAACAGCTGTAATACAGAGTTTTCCTGCATTTCCGCGCCCGCAACGTAAGGCACTAAAGTGAGCAGTGCTGCTGCAACAACGCCGCCGATCGCCTGTCCGAACTTCTGCGCAAAAGTAAACACTGACATAATGCTGGCCTGATTATCAACGCCTGTTTTCCATTTTCCGTAAATCATAGAGTCTAAGATACACTGGAAAATCATATTTCCAAAGAGTCCAAGACCGATACCCTCTACGCCCCAGCAGAAGAACAGCAGCGGTGTAAATGCGTCTCTTGTAATAAATCTCAGCGCATAGTTTGCGATTGCTAAAATGCATCCGAAAAAGCAGGTTTTCGCATTGCCGATTTTAGAAGAAAGCCATCTCATAAACAGAATCGGAAGAACTGCTGTCACTGTACCAATCATGGAATATGCTGACATCAGACCGGTATTCTGAATATTGTACTGTAAGTAATACACCAAAGTGCTTCCCATGACGGAGGCATAAAGCAGATATCCAATATACGACAAGCTGACAATCAGACAGTACTTATTGTGAATCAGCGCAGATAACATCTGACCGATTGTAACATCGTCTTTCTTTTCCGGTTCCAGCTCGATTTCTTCTTCATAGGTTCTCTCATAGCCTTTGGTTCCAAAGTATGCGACTAAGTGGCACAGCGCATAAGCAACGGCATAGATCGCTGCAACAAGGGCAAAGCCTTTTTCCAAATCCATACCGCCCAGCTTCGTTACCATAGGCAGAGAAATAGCCGGAATAATCAGGTTTGCAGCCAGTGTGCCGACAGCCTTGTACTGTCCCAGGCTAACACGTTCTTCTCTGTTGTCGGTAAGACGAGCAAGAAGCGTATTCAGAGGAACACTGGTAATGGTTGTTGCCATACCCTGGAAAATGTAGGTTACAGCAACCCAAATAATCTTGCTGCTGCCGGAAAGTTCCGGAACAAAATAGCTGAGGAAAAGACATACACCTGCAGGAACGGAGAAATATTTCAGCCAGAATCTGCACTTGCCTTCTTTTGACTTGGTTCTGTCTACCATAACGCCCATCATCGGGTCATTGATTGCGTCCCAAATTCTTGCAATACCCATGATAATAGCGGCTACACCCGGATCAATTTGAATGATATCCGTATAAAAGTACAATAAAAAATACGTGTTAAAAATAATAAGGCAATTCTTACCAAAATCTGCTATTGCAAAACATGATTTAGTCGAAATCGGTAGTTTGTTTCTATCTTTCATGACAAGCTCCTTATAGATTGGTTTAGTGATAACGAATCATTGCTTTAACCGAATCAGAACTAACATTTTCTGTAACATGTTCAGTTTGAGAAAAAGAAAACTCCGCCAATGGATCGGCCGTCTCCCAGTGTCCTGAGCACTCTTTTCCTTGTCAATATTTCGCTGAACATGTCAGCAAAATATCGATAAGCTAATGATATCACAAGCGTCGTTAATTGTCAACAAAATTGTATCGATATAAAAACAACCTCTGCTCCAAAAGTGATAATGTCTTAAGAAAGCGCAAGAGAAAATGTCCCAAAAGGATTCCTAAAAAACACATATCA